>DASREC010000215.1:0-7833 GCA_035652295.1 Polyangia bacterium | reverse complement strand
CGGGGATCCGGTGATGGGATCCTTTTTGCCCCAAGTAATGGAATTAAATTGTTTGCCGCGGCGGGTGGAGAGCATGAATTTACCGTCGGGGACGGCGATTCGCGGCAGCGGCACGTTTGAAAATAAAGCCCGGTTATCAGGCATGTTGGTAAAGCCGTTTGCGCCCAATCGCGCGCCGCCCCATTGCACGAACTCGCCCTCGGCTTTGAGGCCTTCGATGCCGGCGTAGAGCGGCATGAGCTTGCCCATCTCGGCGCGCACCTCGTCGGTATTGGCGAAGCCGAACAGCGCCGGCTCGGCGGGGTAGAGCGCGCGGCCGATGCGCGCCGGGATCTCCCACTCGGCGCGCGCCTCGGGGATGCGCACGCCGTCGGGATCGACGATCGCCGGCGAGTAGCGGATGCGCCGCTCGGTCGAGGTCGAGGTGCCGCCCGACTCGTAGCGCGTCTGCGCCGGCAGGATCAGCGTCAGCTCGCCCGAGTCGACCAGCGCCGAGGTGTTGAGCACGATGTCCTGGTGGATGCGCACGCGCGGCCGCTCGAGCCCGCGCCGCGCGTTGTCGGGATCGGGCATGGTCTCGAGGAAGTTGCCGCCGACGAGGTACATCAGATCGATCTTACCCTCGGCGGCGGCGTCGAGCGCGTGCGCGGCCTTGAGCCCCTTTGAGCGCGGGATGGCGTGGCCCCACGCGGCTTCGAACTTCGCGCAATTCTCGTCGGTGATGTCCTGGCCGCCGGGCAGCTTGTCGGCGTCGGCGCCGCACTCGGCGGTGCCCTGCACGCCCGAGTGGCCGCGGATCGGGATGATGCCGCACTTCTCGCGGCCGAGGTTGCCGCGCGCCAGCGCCAGGTTGACCACCATCTTCACGTTGTCGACGCCGAACGTGTACTGCGTGAGGCCCATCGAGTAGAGCAGCACGGCGGTTTTGGCGCCGGCGTAGAGTGCGGCAAAACGCCGCAGCTCGCTCTCGGGCAGGCCGGCGGCGTCGGCCAGCTCGGACCAGTCGAGCGTCTTCAGATGCGCGCGCAGCTCGTCGGCGCCGCGCGTGCGCTCGGCGATGAACTTCTCGTCCCACGCGCCGGCCTCGTCGAGCGCCTTGAGCGCGCCCGACATGAACGCGATGTCGCCGCCCGGCTTGACCGCGAAGAACTCGTCGGTGAGCGCGGTGCCGAACAGCGCCGACGACGCCACCGACGGCACCCAGTAGCGATCGAGCGACGGCTCGCGGAACGGATTGACCACCACGATGCGCGTGCCGCGCTCCTTGGCGAAGTGCATGTACTTGGTGGTGACCGGCTGGTTGTTGGCGAGGTCGGTGCCGATCAGCACCAGCAGGTCGGTGCCGATGAGATCGGAGAGCGAGCACGTGGGCGCGCCCCAGCCGATGGTGGCCTTGAGCCCCGACGCCGACGCCGCGTGGCACAGGCGCGCGCACGAGTCGACGTTGGGCGTGCCGGCGACGCGCGCCAGCTTTTGCAAGACGTAGTAGGCCTCGTTGGTCAGGCCGCGCGACGAGACGAAGAACGCCATGCGCTCGCCCGGCGTCGCGGCGAGCGAAGCGGCGGCGAGGCGCTCGGCCTCGTCCCACGAGATCTTGGTGAACGCGCGCTCGCCGCGGCGGCGCACCAGCGGCGCGGGCACGCGGCCCAGCTCGTGGAGCTGCTGGTTCGACATCGCGCGCAGCCGCTCGACGTCGGCGAGCGCGGCGTCGGGGATCGGGCCCATGGTGTTGAGCCGCATCAGGCCGAGGCGCGTCAGGCACAGGTGCACGCCGGGGATGACGTCGTCGCGCAGGCCGCGCGGGCCGAGCGAGCAGCCGTCGCACACGCCGTGGTTGAGGATGCGCCACGCGTAGCGCCAGCGGCCGCGGTTCTGCCACAGCACGCGCAGCATCTCGCGGTAGTGGCGCGGCTTGGCGCGCACCAGGATGCCGAACGGCACCAGGATCTGCAGCCACCGCCACAGCGCGCGAAAAAACGCCTTCATGTCCGGCGCAGTCTACTACAGAGATACTTGTCCCGCCGACGGGGTCGGAGCGAAACTGGCCGCGTGGCGGCGGGCGAATCTTCGGCGGAGGGTCTGTTCTACGTCGTCGCGGCGAGTGGAGCGCGCGCGCTGCTGATCGGCCACAAAGCGCTGGTCGTGCTCGGCGTGCCGGTCGTCGCCGGCGAATATGAATATTGGATCCACGCGGACGACGTCGAGACGTTCAATCGAGCGCTGTCGCCGCTCGGATTTGTTTTCAACTGCACGCTCGACGCGGCGCGAAGCCGCGACTGCTACGCGCTCGAAAAAGACGAGCGCATCGTCGTGCGGGCCGCGAGCGTGCAGCTCACCGTCGACGGAGCACGCGTCGCGTTCGATGAAGTGTGGTCGCGGCGAGTCTCGTTTCCGCTGGACGCGCGCGTCTCGGTGGAGCTGCCGTGTCTCGATGACTTGATCGCGACCAAGCGGTTCGCCGCGCGTCCGAAAGACGCCGAGGACATTCGAATGCTCGAAGCGTTGCGTCGGAGAGCGCCGTGAAGAAGTTCGAGCCGCCGGCGCCGGAAGCCGTCGCGCGAGTCCGTGCGTTCACCAATCGCCGTCTGACGCCGGAAGAGTTCAACGCGTACGTGAACGCGCCGATGAGCGCCGACGAGCTCGAGGCGATTCACAGTTTGATCAATTGGTTCACGCGGCGCTATCCCACCGTCGCGGAGCGGCTGGCGTGGGGCGAGCGCGCCTACGCGCAGGCGAAGCGCTGGATGCCGCCGGACAAGTAGCGCTACGCGCCGGCGTCGTCGGCGGCGGGGCGGGTCCAGGTTTCGCCGTCGATGGTGAGGCGCTGCGGGCAGGCGTCGAGCTCGGCGGTGAAGTGCAGCGTCGTCGGCGTGACCGTGATGATGTACGAGCCGGTCTCGAGCTGCGGCGCCATGGTGCACAGGCCGGTCGCGCTGGTGAACGTCAGGCGCCGGCCGGTGCTGTCGATCGACCACGTGCCGGTGAGCAGCGGGTTCGAGTCGAGCTCGCCCGCGGTCGCCGCCAGCTCCTGCTTGCCGTCGGCGGTGAAGCGCAAGATGTAGCCCGACCCCGGCTCTTGCCACAGCCCGAGGATCAGCACCGACGGCGGCGGCGCGAGATCCGGCGTCACCGCCAGGTCGAATTCGGTCTGGTCCGCGCCCGAGCAGGCGCTGGCGAAGAGGAGCACGATCGCGGCGGCGCGCATGCGCGCAACATATCACGCCGCAATCAGGGCTCGACCGTGGGCACGCGGTGCTTTAGATTCCGGGCATGATCGTCGCCGAGAGTCGCCGCGGCCGCCGGCTGGTGGGGCGCCTGGATCGTGGCACCGACGTGCTGGAGTCGCTGCTCGACGTTTGCCGCGCGCACGCCGTCCGCTCGGGCGAGCTGCGCGCGATCGGCGAGCTGGAGCAGGTGACGCTCTCCGAGTACGACCAGCGCGGCCGCGCGTGGAAGCCGCCGCGCCAGTTCACCTCGCCCGTCGAGATCGTGCACCTCGGCGGCAACGTCTCGGAGAAGGACGGCAAGCTGTTCCTGAACGCGTACGCTTCGGTGAGCCGGCAGCGCGACAACGGCATCGAGCTGCTCGGCGGGCACCTGGTGGCGGGGCGCGTGTTCTCGGTCGAGTTCGTGATCGAGGTGTTCGACGATCTGCTGCTGCGGCGCGCGATGGACGCCTCGACCGGGCTGCCGCTGTGGAACGCGGCGGTGGCGCTGGCCGTCGAGGAGCCGGCGGCGGCGGTGACGGCGCGCGCGGCCGACGAGCAGCCGCTGGCGGCGGTGCCGTTCGAGGCGCCGGCGCGCGCGGTGGCGGTGGCGCACGTCGCCGAGGCGCCGTCGTGGCAGCAAGTCGCGGAGGCGAGCGCCGAGGTCGAGGCGAGCGCGGAGGCGGAGACGCCGGCGGCGCCGTCGGCGGAGGACGCGCGTCCTTCGCCGGGCGACTGGATCGAGCACCCGAAGTTCGGGCGCTGCCAGGTGGAGCGCATCGAGGGCGACTACGAGTTCGTCTCGGCGCGGCTGCGCAACCAGCGGCTGATCCGGCTGTCGCTCGACGTGCTCACGCTGACGCCGATCGGCCACGAGGGCGGGCGCCTGCTGTTCCGCGCGGAGCCGGCGCGGTGAGCGCGGGCCGCCGGCGCGTCGCGGCGCTCGCGGAGACGCTGGGCGCGCTGGCGATCGTGGCGTGGGTCGGCGGGCACGCGGCGCTGGGCGCGTTCGCCGCGCGCATCGTGTTTCGCGATCTGCCGCGCGCGATGGCGGCGCCGACGATGAATTCGATCTTTCGCTCGTTCGACGAGCTGATCCTCGCCGCGCTGATCGTGCTCGCGATCGCGACCGTCGCGCGCGTGGCGGCGGCCGGCCTCGAGCGGCGCGCCGATCGCGTGGCGCTGGGCGCGGCGCTCGGCCTCCTGCTCGTCGGCGCGCTGGAGATCGCCTACGTGCACCCGAGCATCGAGGCGATGTTCGTCGCCGGCCGCACGCTCGAGCCGGAGTTCGCGTCGCTGCACAAATTGTCGGAGCGCTGCGGTCACGTCGAGGTGGCGCTCGCCGCGCTGTGGCTCGGCGCGCTGGCGTGGGCGCGCGCGTCGTCCGCGCCGGCCGCCGCATGATCCGGCTCGCGCTCGCCGCATCATTAATAATCGGGCTCGCCGGCTGTCCGGCCCGGCGCTCGCCGTGCGCGCCTTCGCTGCCGGCGAAGCTGGAGATCCGCGACGCCTCGGGCGCGCTCGAATTGGCGCTCAAGGACAGCGCCACGCAAGGCACGCCGCGCGTCTACGACCTCTGCGATCCCGCGCACCATCGCGTCGGCTCGGTCTCCACCGAGGAGGATCGGGTGGTGGTGCTCGACGCCGCCGGCGGGCTGCGGCTGCGCGTCCACCACGATCACGGCCTCGACCCGGTCGCCTGGGGGCCGAGCGGCCAGCGGCTGCGCGTGCACGAGGACAAAAACGAATGGCGCGTGCTGAAGCCGGACGGCGTGCCCTTGGGCGCGATCGCGCCCGCCGGCGACGGCGCCACCGTGTTCGATCCCGCCGGCTCGCTCGCCGCGACGGTCAAGCCGCGCGGCGCCGACCAGGTGCTCGCCGGCCCCGACGGCGCCGTCACCCGCTACGTCATGCCGGCCGCGTCGCCGGTCGCCGCCGGCGTCTTCGCCCTGCGCGGCCTGGCCCTCGACGAGGCGCTCGGCCTGTTCCTGCTGTTCCCTCGCTGAAGCGCCGCCATTTCTGCTATACATCCTCCCTTTTCGAGAAGTGAGAGCAGAAATGAGTGCCCGTTCGGACGTCCGTAACATCGCCATCATCGCCCACGTCGATCACGGCAAGACCACGCTGGTCGACGGTCTCCTGCAACAAGCCGGCGCGTTCCGCCGCGGCGAGGTGGTGCAGGAGTGCGCGCTCGACTCGAACCCGCTCGAGCGCGAGCGCGGCATCACCATCCTCGCCAAGAACTGCGCCATTCGCTACCGCGGCACCCATATCAACATCGTCGATACCCCCGGGCACGCCGATTTCGGCGGCGAGGTGGAGCGGGTGCTCTCGATGGTGGACGGCGTGCTGCTGCTGGTCGATGCGGTCGAGGGGCCGATGCCCCAGACGCGCTTCGTCACCCGCAAGGCGCTGGCGCATGGGCTGAAGCCGATCGTGGTGGTGAACAAGGTGGACCGTCCGGGCGCGCGTGCCGACTGGGTGGTCAACCAGACGTTCGAGCTTTTCGACAAGCTGGGCGCGAGCGAAGATCAGCTCGACTTTCCCGTGATCTACGCCTCGGCGCTGCAGGGCTGGGCGTCCAAAACACAAGAGCGCGGCAGCGACATGGCGCCGCTCTTCGAGGCGATCCTCGAGCACGTGCCGGTGCGCGACGAGGACCCCGACGCCCCGCTGCAGCTGCAGATCTGCTCGCTCGATTATTCGAGCTATGTCGGCAAGATCGGCATCGGCCGCATCCGCCGCGGCCGCCTGCGCGCTGCGCAGGAAGTGCTGGTCGTGAACGGCCCCGAGGCGGCGCCGATCAAGGCGAAGGTCAACCAGGTGCTGATGTTCGAGGGCCTCGAGCGCCAGCAGGTGGCGGAAGCGCAGGCGGGCGACATCGTGCTCGTGAACGGCATCGACGAGATCGGCATCGGCGCGACGCTCTGCGACCTGGAGCATCCCGACGCGCTGCCGCTGCTGCGCGTCGACGAGCCGACGCTGACGATGAATTTCCTGGTCAATGCCTCGCCGCTCGCCGGCCGCGAGGGCAAGTTCGTGACCAGCCGCCAGCTGCGCGAGCGCTTGGAACGCGAGACCAAGTCGAACGTCGCGCTGCGCGTCGATTATCCCGAGGACACCGATACCTTCATCGTCTCGGGCCGCGGCGAGCTGCACCTCACCATCCTGATCGAGAACATGCGGCGCGAAGGCTACGAGCTGGCGGTGTCGCGTCCACGCGTGGTCTACAAAGAGATCGACGGCGTGCGCTGCGAGCCCTACGAGCTGCTTAGCGTCGATGTCGAGGACGCAACGCAGGGCGCGGTGATGGAGACGCTCGGCGCACGCCGCGGCGAGCTGCTCGACATGCAGCCCGACGGCAGGGGCCGCGTGCGGCTCGACTACCGCATTCCGGCGCGCGGGCTGATCGGCTTCCAGGGCGAGTTCATGACGCTCACGCGCGGCACCGGCATCATGAGCCACGTATTCGACGACTACGCGCCGGCCAAGGCCGATCTGGAAAATCATCGCAACGGGGTGCTGGTGTCGCAGGACGACGGCGCCGCGGTGGCCTACGCGCTGTGGAAGCTGCAGGAGCGCGGTCGCATGTTCGTGAGCCCGGGCGACCCGGTCTACGAGGGCATGATCATCGGCGTGCACACGCGCGACAACGACCTCGTGGTGAATCCGATCCGCACCAAGCAGCTCACCAATATCCGCGCGTCGGGCAAGGACGAAGCGATCGACCTCACGCCGCCGATCGAGCTCACGCTCGAATACGCGGTGGAGTTCATCGGCGACGACGAGCTGGCAGAAATTACGCCCCGCTCGATCCGGCTACGTAAGCGCTTCCTCAAGGAACACGAGCGCAAGCGCGCGGAACGCGCGGCCGCCTGAGGTAGCGCGGGTTTCGCGGCCCCGCCATGGCATCTCCCTTGCTCCTGTAGGGAAGTAGGTCCCCCTTCCTTTTCAGAGGAGATGCATGAACATGAAAGCGTTGACTGCGGTTCTTACGGCCTTTTTCCTCGCCGTCGGCATGGCGGCCTGCAATCGTGACAACGCCGGCGCCGGCTCGAGCTCGGATACGAGCAAGAAGAGCGGCAGCGCGGCGACGGGCGGCAGCTCGTCCTCGACGTCGCCCAGCAGCCCCAGCAGCCCGGGCAGCTCCGGCAGCACCAGCGGCAGCGGCTCCGCGGGCAGCTCGGCAAGCAAGTCACCGTCGTCTGGCGGCGCCAGCGGCAGCTCGAGCGGCTCTACCGGCAGCTCCAGCTCCAAGTAAGCCTTAGCCCATAGCCTCGCGCGCTGCGCGGATTCCACTGCGCAGCGCGCCGGCTACCGTTCCCGGCTCCTCACTTTCGGTAGCTTCACCGGCAAAGAACAGCGTGCCGCCGAGCGGCGCCGCGAGCGCTTCGCGCGCTCCCTGGCCGTTCACCCGGACGTAGCTGTAACCCCCGCGCGCATAAGGATCGGCACGCCAGTCGTGCAGATAGGCGGCGGCCAGCTCGTGCGCGACGGCGCGACCGAAGATCTCGCTCACCGACTCGACTGCCGCGCGCACTAGCAGCGTTTCACGCTTGCCGCTAAGACGCGCGGCCTTCGGCCCGCCGGCCCACGCCGTAAGCAGCGGCGCGCGCAGCGGCAGCGG
>DASREC010000214.1:0-17973 GCA_035652295.1 Polyangia bacterium | reverse complement strand
AGCGTCGCCTTGCCGGCGAGCAGCGTCGCGTACTCGGTGTGCGTGTGCCAGTGCGCGGGCATGCGCCAGCCGGCGGGAACTTTCATGTACATGGTCAGCCCCGTCGAGACCGGGTCCTGGCCGATGAGCGCGAGCTGCGCGCCCTTGGGCAGCCCGGCCTTCTCGCCGGGGAACCACGCCGCGCTCTGCGGATCGGCCAGCAGCAGATCTTCCGTCGACGGCGGCAGCGGCGGCACGGTGATGGTCACCGCCTTGCCTTTTTGTTGCGCCGCAGCAAAAGCGCCGCCCACCAGCAGCGCGAACACTCCGATCGCGATCTTGCGCATCGCTCCTCCTAGTTTCGCAGCGAGATGATCGGCGCCGGAATGCGACCGCCGAGCCGGATGAACTCCGCCGAGCCGAAGCGCGACACCGGCATGATCGGCGCCTCGCCGAGCAGGCCGCCGTAGACCACTTTGTCGCCGACGTTCTTGCCCGGCACCGGGATGATGCGCACCGCGGTGGTCTTGTTGTTGACCACGCCGATGGCGATCTCGTCGGCGATGATGGCGCTCAGCGTCTCGGCGCTGGTCTCGCCCGGCACCGCCACCATGTCGAGCCCGACCGAGCACACCGCGGTCATCGCCTCCAACTTTTCCAGCGACAGCGCGCCGCACTCGACCGCTTCGATCATTCCGTGATCTTCCGAGACCGGGATGAACGCGCCCGACAAACCACCGACGGCGGACGAAGCCATCACGCCGCCCTTCTTCACCGCGTCGGTGACCAGCGCGAGCGCGGCGGTGGTGCCGGGCGCGCCGGTCTTCTCCAGGCCGAGCGCCTCCAGGATCTCCGCCACCGAGTCGCCGATCGCCGGCGTCGGCGCGAGCGAGAGATCGACGATGCCGAAGCGCACGCCGTCGCCGAGCCGCGCGCACACCTCGCGGCCGATCAATTCGCCGGCGCGCGTGACCTTGAACGCCATGCGCTTGATGGTCTCGGCCACGTCGCCGAGATCGATCTTGCGGCCGCTCGAGCGCAAGCGGCGGATCGCGGAGAGCACCACGCCCGGTCCGCTCACGCCGACGTTGATCACGCGGTCGCCTTCGCCGATGCCGTGCAGCGCGCCGGCGACGAACGGATTGTCGTCGGGGATGTTGGCGAACGTGACCAACTTCGCGCAGCCGATGCCGCCCGCGTCGGCGGTGCGCTCGGCCAGCGCCTTGATGATGCGCCCCATGTGCGCCACCGCGTCCATGTTGATGCCGGCGCGCGTGGTGGCCACGTTCACCGACGAGCAGACGCGTTTGGTCGACGACAGCGCCTCGGGGATCGAGTCGAGCAGCACCGCGTCGCCGGGCGTCATGCCCTTCTCGACGTGCGCGGAGAATCCGGCGACGTAGTCGATGCCGAGCTCGGCGCCGGCGCGGTCGAGCGTCTCGGCGAGCGGCACGTAGCTGGCGGCGCGCGTCGGCTCCCCGACGAGCGCGATCGGCGTGACCGAGATGCGCTTGTTGGTGATCGGCACGCCGTACGCCGCCTGCACCTCGCCCGCGACCGACACCAGCCGCGCCGCCGAGCGGGTGATCTTTTCGTAGACGCGCCCGCACGTCGAGTGCAGGTCGTCGGTGGGACAGTCGCGCAACGAGATGCCCATCGTCACCGCGCGGATGTCGAGGTGCTCGGCCTCGATCATGCGCAGCGTCTCGCGCAGCTCCTCCGACTCGTAGATCACGCGCCGATTCCTCGACGGCGGGTTCCCAACCAACCGAATAGAACCGCGCCGAACAGCGAAACCGACACGTTCAAGAGCGCCTCCTCGACGGTGGAGCGGCGCCCGAGCAGGAGCGACAGCGCCAGCGACACCAGCATGAACCACGCGAACGCCTTCGCGCGCGCGCCCGAGCCCGGCAGCCGCCGCTCGATCTTGGCGAAGCCGACGCCGGCGAGCGCGCCGATGATCGAGCCGCCGAAGACGAGCACGATCGCCGCCACCAGCGCGTAGCGATCGAATTGCACCAGCCCGCGCAAAAGCAGGTACGCGCACGACGCCGCCTGCGCCGCGAATTCGGCGACGAACCCGGCGATCAAGTAGTCGAGCGTGCGCATCAGATGCGGTGCAGCGACGAGACGACGTCCTCGTGCATCATCATGCACTGCAGGCCCATCTGCGTGACCTCGCGCTCGAGCGCGTCCTTGAAGTCGGCGAACGGCACGCCGAGGCTGGCGGTGTCGACGACGATGATCATGGTGAAGTAGTCGCCGACCAGCGTCTGCGAGATGTCGAGGATGTCGCCGCCCAGCTCGGCGATGCGCGCGGTGATGCGCGCGACGATGCCCTTGGTGTTGCGGCCGGTGGTGGTGAGCACGGCGCGCGTGCGCGTGCGGGCGCGCTCCTGCTCCAGGCACGCGGCGCAGTAGTCGATGCCGGGGCCGACCTCGACCAGATTATTTTGCGCCGCAGCAATGCCGTCGCTGGAGGTGGCGGCCAGCACCTCGGCGACCACCGCCTCGAGGACTTCGGGCGCGGCGTCGGGGAGGCGCGCGACCACCTGGCGCGTCACGCTGCGCACGAGTGAAGGTGACGCGGCGACCGCGCCGCCGCGCGCGATGGTCACGCCGCGCGCGCGCGCCTGCTCGAGCGCGAACGGCGTCACCACCGCGTCGTCCTCGACGGTGATGGTGCCGCCGGGACCGATGGCTTCGATGTCCGAGTGGCTGACGACGCGCGGCACGCCGCGAGACTAGCCGAGCCCGTCGTCGAGAGTCAACGGACCGCCGGCAGCGTCTGGCCGCGCACGTTCGTGAGCCGCGCGAACGCGTGCTCGCGGTTCTGCGTCGACAGCACCGCGTAGCGCACCAGCCTGGTCGTCTTCTGGCGCGTCTTGTTCTTCTTCACCACCGTGCGCACCTCGCTCACCGTGAGGAACGCGGTCTCCTTGCACTGCGGGCAGCTGGTCACCGAGAGCTGGAGCGCGAGCGCCGCGTCGCCGTCCGCCGGCGCCTCGAGATCGATCACGCGATCGAGCGCGCCCGACGCGAGCAGCGGATCCGCCGCCGCGCGCCCGAGGCCGCGCACGGTGAACCCCGAGGAGTCGCAGAAGCGGCTGCACCGCTCGCAGTACGGATCGGCCGCTCCCGGCACCGTCAGCGCCAGCACCGCGCCGAACACCACCAGCGCCTCCAGCGTCCACATCGTCAGCACGCCCGCGCCGGTGACGTCGCCGCCGCTCTTCATGCGCCAGCCGTGACGCTGCCGATCCTCGAGGTAGTCGCGGAACGTGTACTCGGCCGACAGCCCGTGCTCGCCGAGGCGAAAGCGCACGTTCCCCGGCTCGGCGAGCGCGTAGTCCCAATAGTAGGTGGCGGCGAGCGGCACGCCGGCGAGCGCG
Organism: Polyangia bacterium; assembly: GCA_035652295.1. GTDB lineage: Bacteria > Myxococcota_A > Polyangia > Palsa-1104 > Palsa-1104 > DASREC01. Next base: position 14,602 of record DASREC010000214.1, on the reverse strand, counting down.
AGCGCGAACAGGAGCGCGATCAGCCGATTGCGGCAGTGGCCCTTGCGCACCGCCCACGCGCCCGCGCCGCCGAGCATCGCGGCGAAGACCAGCACCACCAGCATCTTGACCTGCACGATCGAGATCCAGCGCACGGTCGCCTGGTACAAGAACGCGAGCACGCAGCCGAGCGCGATGGCGGCGAGGAACAGCGCGATGGCGATGGGGCGGAAGAATCCCGACGGCGAATAGCGCGGGAGCGGGTGGGCCATGCCCGACTATACGATCAGTTGCACGCGCCCTTGTGGTCGAGCTGAACGCCGGCGGCGAGGCGGTTGCAATCGTTGCCGTAGGTCTTGCCGTCGCAGCCGCACACCGGCTGGTAGATGTCGTAGCAGAGCTGCGGCGTCGGCTTGCAGGTGCCGGGGAGATCGGCGCCCGCGCACGCGTTCTCGATGGTGATGTCGCACGTCTGGCCGTCGGGGCAGGACTTGCCGATGAAGCCGCCGCACGACGTGTCGGCCGGCGCCTGGTGGCGCACGCGCAGGTAGAACTGCGTCGCGTCGAGCGTGGGGCCGGCGTTCGAGCCGGCGACGATCAGATCGCCGGCCGCCAGCTCGGCGTCGGCGGCGGTGAGCTGATCGGACGTCGCGGCGACGGCCGAGAGATCCACGCCGCTCACGTTGCGGCTGATGGTCGAGTCGAGCTTGGCCTCGTGCACGCGCACGCCGCTCCGGCTCGCGCGGTAGAACGTGCCCGACGGCGCGTCGGCGGTGGCGGCGGCGTAGCCTTCGGTCGGCTCGAAGAAGCCGAGCGTCTGCGTGCCGTAGGTCGCGGGCTTGATCGAGCCGCGCAGGATCACCTGGCCGGCGCGCGCCTGGCTGCGGAACGCCGACGCCTCGTCGCTCGACAGCCCGAGGCCGTTCTCGACGTCGAAGTCGACCACGTAGCACTCGGCGCGCTTGACGCCGTCCTGGCACGTCGTCGTCGAGAAGTTGGCGCGCTTGACCCAGTACTGGCCGCACGCGGGCCACGCGCATTTGCGCACGTCCTGGCGAACCGTGTAGTAGGTCGACGTCGAGGACGCGCTGTCGGCTTTGCCGCCGGCGGGCGTTAGCTCGGCGTCGTCGGATTCGGAGTTGTCGAGATTGCCGCAGCCCGGCGCGAGCGCGGCGACGAGGGTGGCGAGCACGAGCGAGCGGATTTTCATGCGCGCGCCCTCAGCACGCGTCGTGCCACGCGGCGCCGACGGTGAAACGCGCGCTTGCGTCGCGCAAAGCAGTTCGAACGTGGCTGGTGCGACAGCCGCTGACCGAAGTCGGGTCAGGTCTCGCGCGTGACGGCGAAGCGATCGACGATGGCGACCACCGCGGCGTCGATCGGGACGTTCGGTTTCGCGCCGTCGGGGAGCAGCTCGCTGACGGCGACGCGCGCGGCGTGGCCGTAGGCGATCACCACGTCCTCGCCGATGCCGGCGCCGAGCACGTCGGCGCACACCACGCCGTCGTGGTTCGGCGCGGGCGCGGCCGCTCCGCGATCGCCGCCGAGATCGCCGAGCGAGTACGGCCGCACGAGCAGCAGCTTGAAGCCCTCGAGCTCGGGCCACTTCACCGACGACCACACCGTGCCGATCACCTTGCCGAGAAACACGCTACGACTCCCCGTCGACGAGCAGCGCGATTGCTGCATCGCACAATAATTCGCGGTTGTCGGGGCCGGCCTTCAGCACGTTGCGCGCGCCCGAGCCGACCGCGACCAGGACCGGCTGGCCCTCGCGCGCGTCGAGCGTGTCGACGGCCACCAGCGCGCGGTCCGCGCCGTCGACGCCGACGATCATCAGGCGCCGGCCGGCGAGGCCCGGCGCTTTTCGCGTGGCCCACACCTCGCCGATCACACGGCCGCGGATCATTCGTCGGCGCCCGCCGGCGGCGCGCCGAGAAACTCGAGCGGCCGCGCGCCGCGCTCGCCGTTCGGCGCCAGCTCGACGCGATCGACGATCGCCGCCACCGCCGCTTCGACCGGCATCGACGTCGAGCCGAGCGCGCGCCGCGCCGGATCGCCGAGGCACACCACCACGTCCTCGCCCACGCCCGCGCCCACCGGATCGACCGCGACCAGGTGCCCGACCTCGTGCGCCGGCGCGTACCACAAATGCGGCGCGACGATCACCAGCTTGCGCCCGTCGAGCGCCGCGTGCTTGCGCGTCGCCCAGACCTCACCGACCACGCGCCCCAAGATCACGCGCCCTCGGATCCGTCGACGATGGCGACGATCACGTCCTTCAGCGGGAGCTGCTCTCCGACGGTCAGATCGCGCACGCGCGAGCCGTGCGCCACCAGCACGCGATCGCCCGGCCCGGCGCCGAGCTTGTCGATCGCCACCGTGCGCGCGCCGCCTTCGTCGATCACCAGCAGCTTGGCGCCGTCGAGGCCGCGCGCCTGCCGCGCTCCCCAGACCGCGCCGACGACGGTGCCGAGGCGCATCGCGCGCGCTACGCGGCCTTGGACTTCTTCGCCGACTTCTTGGCGCGCTTCTCGCTCGCGCGGAACAGGTCGAGCAGCCGCGCCGGCGTCATCGCCTTGAGCTTGTCGACGTAGGGCGCGTCCTTGGCGCGGCCGAGCGCCTGCGCGGTCTCGGCCGCCAGCTTCTCGACCGAGCCGAACTTCTCCTTGATGGCGTGCGCGATCTCGTCGAGCCGCAGCAGCTTCTTGTTCGACGCCGCGAGCAGGCGCCCCTTGAGGTCGTCCTTGCTCTCGTCGCTCTTGGTGATCTGAGCGAGCAGCGTGACCAGGCGGTCGACCAGCTTCTCCTTCGACCCGTGCTCTTCCTTGGTACGCGTGACGGGCGGCTTCTTGGCGCTCATTTCCGGTTCTCCTTGCTGCGTTGCAAAATTAATCGGGCGGCTATTATTGCGGCATTTGCGGCGGCGGCAACTGCAACCCGCCGCCGCCCATTCCGCCGCCGAGCCCTTGTCCCATCTGGCCGCCGAGGCTCTTCAAGAAGCCCTTCACGCGGTTGATGATGTCGTCCACCTGCTGCTGGTTGTAGCTCATGCCGACGTGGAACGTGGCCCCGCGCGCCTCGATCTTCACCTGATCGATCAGCGTGGCCACGCCCATCATCATTATTTGCGGGTTCTTCTTGGTGTCGGCGAGCTGCGACGTGATCTTGGCGGCGAGATCCTTCGCGTCCGCCTCCGAGCCGACGTCGACGTTGACGTCGGCGGTGAAGCCCGACGCGAAGTCGATCGAGCCGTACACGTCCTTCATCGACGCCGCCGACGAAAGATGCGGATCGTTCTTGAGCGAGTCGCGCGCCGACTGCGGCACCAGCCCCGCGCCCCACGCCGCGTCCGAGGTCTTGGCGCGCTTCATCAGCGCCATCAGCTCGGCGTTGTCCTTGGCGCTCTCGCCCGCCTCTTTCTTGCCGGCGGCCAGATCGATCACCTTCTTGATCCACTCCTTGCCGCCGATCGCCACCGTTTTACCGTCGAGGAACGCGGCGAACGCCTGCCCCTGCTTGGTGTCGGTGTAGATCTTCTTACCGCCGTACTCGCTGGTGGCGACGTCGGCGCCGTCCTTCTTCGCCTGATCGCGCGCGCACTGCACCAGCTTCGCCTCGTCGAAGGTGCCGCGCAGGATCGCCGCGAACTCCTTCGCGTCGCCCGCGCCCTGCGGGAACGCCAGGAACACCGAGTCGATCTGCTTGAGCGGATCGAGCGAGCACTTCTGCACGAACTCGTCGTAGTCGGCCTTCGACTTCGGATCCGAGTCGCGCAGGTCGAGCATCTTGCGCCACATGGCGGTGTTGCGCATGCGGTTGAGATTCGCCATCAGTACCATCTGCGAATCTTTCGGCACGAGCTGCATGTCCTCTTTGGCCGAAGCCGTCGACGAGCTCTTGCAGCCGCTCGAAGCGGAGACGGCGACGAGCCCGAACAGGGCGATGTGAAGCGCGCGCATGGCTGGGCTCCCGTCCAAAGATTCGGGCGGTTATAGAAAGCGCATCATGGGGTGTCAAGTGCTGTCGGGAAATGCTAGCTTCCGCGGCCATGCCTTGGGCGAGTCGACTGCTGCGCGGCGACCGCGTGTGGGTGAAGATCAACCCGCGCGGCGAGCCGGCCGCCGGCCCCGACGGGCGCGTCGAGATCCGCTACCGCACCGGCGGCAAGATCTATCGCGCGTCGACGAGAAACCTCGAGGTCGATCCCGAGGGCAAGACGATCTCCGACGCGGAGGCGGGCGGGCCGGGCGGCGAGGGCGCGGCGAACGCACCGGGTGGAACCGCGCAAAACAGCGGATCGGGCGCGATCCCCAAGGACGCGCTGATCGTCTACACCGACGGCGCGTGCACCGGCAATCCCGGCCCGATGGGCGTCGGCGTGGTGATCCTCGACGGCAAAGAGCGCCGCGAGGTCTCCGAGTTCCTCGGCCACGGCACCAACAACATCGCCGAGCTGACGGCGATCGTGCGCGCGCTCGAATTGTGCCCGCGCGATCGCACCGTCGTCGTGCACTCCGACTCGTCGTACGCGCTCGGCCTGCTCGGCAAAGGCTGGAAGGCGAAAGCCAACCAGGAGCTGGTCGAGCAGCTGCGCGCGCTCGCCCGCGAGTTCAAGGATCTGCGCCTGGTGAAGGTCGCCGGCCACGCCGGCGTGAGCGAGAACGAGCGCTGCGACGAGCTCGCGCGCATGGCGATCGTCAAGAGCGGTTAGCCGTGCGGCCGCGCGCGCAGGTGGTGCTCGCCGGAGTCGCGCTCCTGTGGGGCTCGACGTTCGTGGTCACCAAGGACGTGGTGCGCGACATGGCGCCGCTCGCGTTCCTCACCGCGCGGTTCGCGCTCGCGGCGCTGGTGCTGGCGATCGCGTTTCGCCGCCGCTTCCCCTGCTCGCGGCGCGCGCTCGTCGACGGCGTGGTGCTCGGCCTGCTCAATTCGTCAGGCCTCGTGCTGCAGGTCTTCGGGCAGGTCTACACCACCGCGTCGAAGTCGGCGTTCATCACCGCGCTCAACACGCCGCTCACGCCGCTGCTCGGCCTGGCGCTCTACGGCGCGCGCCCGACCCGCCCGCAGCTCGTCGCCGTCGTGCTCGCGTCCGTCGGCGTCGCGCTGCTCACCTATCCCGAAGGCGGCGCGCGCTGGAACCCGGGCGACCTGCTCACGCTCGGCTGCGCGGCGCTGTACGCGGTCACCATCGTCGAGATCGCGCGCCGCACGCCGCGCCACGACGCGCTCATGCTCACGACCGTGCAGGTGGTGACCGCCGCGCTCCTGTTCGCCACGCTGCTCGGCGTCGCGCGCGCGGCCGGCGCGTGGGTGCGCTTCGACCACCTGCCCGAGCTCTTGAAACTGGAAATGCGGCCGTTCCAGCCGAGCCGATGGGCGGTCGCCGAGCTCCTTTATATGGCGCTCGTGTGCACGGTGGTGACGTTCGCCGCGCAGACGTGGGCCATGGCGCGCATGAGCGCCACGCACGCGGCGGTGATCTTCTCGCTCGAGCCGGTGTTCGCCACCGCGATGGCGGTCGGCGTCGTCGGCTCGGCGGAGTGGCCGGGCGCGCGCGGGGCGACCGGCGCGGCGGTGGTGCTGCTCGGCGTGCTGGTCTCCGAGATACGACTGCGCTAGTCTCCGATCATGCGCCGAGTAGTTTTTCTGGCGGTCCTGTTTTTGGCGCAGCCGGCCCGAGCCCACCTGGGCGCCGTGGTCGCCAACGCGCGCTTCACGAAGCCGCCGCCGCCGTCGGTGACCGCGGTCGACGCCGGCGTGGCGCTGGCGCCGTTCACGTTTGAATCGACCGGCCCCGGCAGCTTCACGTACACCGTGAGCTGGGAAGACGGCGACAACGATCCCACCGGCCGCTTCTACTTCTACTTCCTCGATCACTGCCCGTCGTTCGCCGTCGCGCCCGCCGACATCAAGACCATGGCGACCTCGATCCCCGACGGCGCGCTGGGCATCTGGGCGAGCTGCGACTGCAATCCCGACGCGGGCGTGATCTGCCCCGACGCCGGCGTGCGCGACTGCCGCAACTCGATCACGTGGGACACCAGCACGCTCGCGACGGGCACCTACTGGGTCATCGCGGTCAACGACGATCCGCCGTACCTCGTGTACTCGGTGTCGGGCTCACCGGTGCGCGTGCAGCACCAGGCGGCCGATCCGCAGCCGCCGGCGGCGATCGTGCTGCGCCCCGACGGGTTCGGCTCGTGGGACACGTCGTACCGCACGCAGTGGTACGCGGTCGGCAAGCCGCCGCTGACCATCGATCTCAGCTACGGCATCGACGATCCGACCAAGGTGCTCGGCCCGACGACGTCGCTGATCAAGGACGTGCACGGCTACCAGAACCCCGACGGCACGGTGGCGTGGGATTGGGACGTGAGCGGGCTCGAGAGCCTGGGCGTGTACTTTTTGCGGGTGACCGTCACCGACGGCAACGGCGCGGCGTTCTCGACGTACACCGACTCGCGCTACCAGCTCTCGGTGTTCCACCCGGATCTCGACGCGGGCGCGGGGCCGACCGATATGCACGTGTCGGGCGACGGGCACATCACGCTCAAGCCGCCGCCCGGCGGCTGCGCGCTGGCGCCGGGCGAGAGCGCGCTGGTGCTGGCCGGGCCGCTCCTGGTCGCGCTGGCGCTGCTCGCGCTCGCGCTGCGTCTCGCGCGCCGATGAGCTGGCGCGATTTTCTCGTCGAGGACGAGGCGCGCGTCGCCGAGCTGGTGCGCTCGCTGAAACGCGTGGCGGTGCTCGGCATCAAGACCGAGGCGCAGGCGTCGCAGCCGGCGTTCTACGTGCCGCGCTATCTCGCCGACGCAGGCGTCGAGGTGATCCCGGTGCCGGTCTACTTTCCCGAGGTGAAGACGATCCTCGGGCGGCCGGTGTTTCGCCGCGTCGCCGACGTGCCGCCGCCGATCGATCTGGTCGACGTGTTCCGCCGCTCCGCCGACGTGGCCGCGCACGTCGACGATCTCCTGGCGGCCAGGCCGCGCGCGGTGTGGCTGCAGCTCGGCATCCGCGACGACGCGAGCGCGCAGCGCCTCGCCGAAGCGGGAATCCTGGTCGTGCAGGATCGCTGCTTGATGGTCGATCACCGCGACTACGCGGCGCGCTGACAGCGCGGGCAGTAGACCGTCGAGCGGCCGGCCTGCACCAGGCGCACGAGCTTGGTGCGGCAGCGCGGACACGGCCGGCCGTGCTTGCCGTAGACGTCGAACAGGTTGTCGGCGCCCGGCTCCTCGACGTAGGTGATCTCGGGCGAGTCCTCGCGCGCGATGGTGTCGCGGATGCTTTTCTCGACGGCGCGGGCCAGCGCGCGCACCCGTTTGCCGTCGAGGTCGCGCGCCGGCGTGCGCGGATCGATCTTCGCGCGCCACAGCGCCTCGGCCGCCTGGATGTTGCCGACGCCCGGCAGGAGCCGCTGATCGAGCAGCGCCTCCTTGATCGATCGCCCGGTGCGCGCCAGCCGCTCGGCCAGCCGTTTCTCGTCGACGCCGTCGGTCAGCGGATCGTCGCCGAGCGCCAGCCACTCGGGCGGCGGCGCGCCGTCGGGCGACGCGATCAGGCGGCCGAACAGCCGCGGATCGAGGTAGCGCACCGACGCGCGCCCGGCGTCGAGGCGCGCGCGCTCGTAGCGCTCCGGGCCGCTCGCGCGCGGCCGCTCCACCCACTTGCCGGTCATGCCGAGGTGCGAGTACAGCGCCGCGCCGCCCGACAGCCCGAGCCGCAGCCACTTGCCCTTGCGCGCCACCTCCTCGACGGTGCGCCCGACCACCAGCCGCGAAAGTGAAATCGGTTTCACCTTTTTCCCGGAAAGTGAAACCGATTTCACTTTTCGCAAGATCCTCGTCGGTGGGAAGTCGGCGCGCGTGATCCGCTTGCCGGCCAGCCAGCGGCGCAGGTTGCGGGCGGCGATCTCGACCTCGGGCAGCTCGGGCATGCACGCGAACCTTAAAGCGCTTTTCGACATTCGCAAACTGTCTACTTGACAGTCACACTGTCATGATTAAGCTTTGAATCGTGATGAACGAACGCGACAAGAGTTGGAAGCTGGAGGAGCTGGCGCGCGACTCGGGCGTCTCGGCGCGCACGGTGCGCTACTACGTGCAGCGCGGTCTTTTGCCCGCGCCGATCTTCCGCGGCAAGGACACCGCCTACTCGGCCGAGCACCTCACGCGCCTGCGCGCCATCCGCCGCTTGCAGGATCGCTTTTTGCCGCTCGACGCGATCCAGGTCGAGCTCGAGCGGCGCTCGCTCGACGAGCTCGAGCAGCTCGCCGACGGGAAGGATCCACCGGCGCCGACGATCACGTACTACGCACCGGTGGTCGCGCCGCGCGCACCGTCGCACCACGTGCCGATGGTGCCGCCGCCGAGCTACCGCACACCGGCGACGCCCGGCGAGCGTTTCATCAAATATCAGTTGGCTCCGGGGCTGGAGCTGCACGTTTCCGACGGCGCCGACGCGCAGACGCGCGCGCTCGCCGATGAGCTACGAGCGCGGTGCCAGGGCCACCGCAAGGGAGGGACCAAGTAATGTCGAACGCGGGGTTGTTCACGACGGAGGGCGGCGCGATTCCGCTGCGCGGAGTCGAGGTCACCGGCGAGGTGCTGGGCGCGCATGCGCGCGTGCGCGTGCGCCAGCGCTACCAGTCGGCCGAGCCGAAGCCGGTGGAGGCGATCTACACCTTCCCGCTGCCGTCGGACGCGACGCTGATCGGGTTCGCGATGATCTGCGGCGGGCGGCGCATGGAGGGCGTGGTCAAGGAGCGCGAGCAGGCGTTCAAGGAGTACGACGACGCGGTGTGGGCGGGGCACGGCGCGGCGCTGCTCGAGCAGGAGCGGCCCAACGTGTTCACCGCCTCCGTCGGCAATCTGCTGCCGGGCGAGGAGACGCTGATCGAGCTGGAGTATCTCGAGCGCGTGCAGGCCGACGAGGGCGCGCTGCGCTGGATGATCCCGACGCTGGTCGCGCCGCGCTACATTCCGGGCGCCGCCGCGCCGACGATCGATCGCACGGGCCACGGCACGGCCGATCCGACGGATCGCGTGCGCGACGCCGATCGCATCACGCCGCCGCTCGCGTGGAACATTCCCTACGGCCTCACGCTCGACGTGACGTTCGAGCTCGGGCGCGACGTCGAGGTCGAGAGCCCGTCGCACGCGGTGGCGGTCCAGCGCGAGGGCGCGCGCGTGCGCGTCACGTTCGCGCAGCGCGAGGTGGCGCTCGATCGCGACGTGGTGCTGACCGCGCGCGGCGTCGAGGGCACGCAGCTCACCACCGTGCTGGCGCATCGCCCCGCCGACGAGCCGGGCTTTCTCGCGCTCACCGTGATCCCCGATCTGCTGGCCGAGGGGCGCAAGACGCCGGCGCAGGACGTGGTGTTCCTGATAGACACGTCGGGCTCGATGGAGGGCGCGTCGATCGTCGAGGCGCGCGCGGCGCTCAAGCTGTGCCTGCGCCATCTGCGCGAGGGCGATCGCTTCAACGTCATCCAGTTCAACTCGGCGTTCGAGGCGTTTCAGCCGAGGCCGGTGCCGTTCACGCAGCGGACGCTCGAGCAGGCGGACGCGTGGGTCGAGGCGCTCGCCGCGAACGGCGGCACCGAGCTGCTCGAGCCGATGCGCGCCGCGATCCGCATGGCGCCCGACGGCGTGATCGTGCTGCTCACCGACGGGCAGGTCGGCAACGAAAACGAAATCCTCGCGGCCGCGCTCGACGCGCGAAAGAGCGCGCGCGTGTACGGCTTCGGCATCGGCACCAACGTCTCGGACGCGCTCTTGCGCGATCTGGCGAAGCGCACCACCGGCGCCGTCGAGTTCATCCACCCGGGCGAGCGCATCGACGAAAAGGTGGTGGGCGTGTTCGCGCGCGCCATCGCGGCGCGCGTCACCGGCGTGACGCTCGAGTTCCGCGGCGTCGACATCGGCGAGCTGGCGCCGTCGGAGCTGCCGCCGCTCATCGACGGCGAGCCGTGGGTGATCTACGGCCGCATCGATCGCGGCGGGCACGGCGAAGCGGAGGTGCGCGGCGAGCTCGACGGCAAACCGTTCCGCATCGCGGTGCCGCTCGACCTCGCCGAGTCGACGTCGCGGCCGGCGATCGCCAAGCTGTGGGCGACCGAGCGCATCCGCGATCTCCAGGCGGCGGAGCTGAGCGGGCGGCGCGCCGATCGCATGCGCGAGCGCATCATCGAGCTGGCGACGAAGTGGAGCGTGGCGTCGCCGTACACGTCGTTCATCGTCGTCGAGACGCGTGCGGGCGCGCGGCGCGCGAGCGGACAGCCGGAGACGCGCGTGGTGCCGGTCAACGTGCCGGCGGGTTGGGACCTGTTCAAGCGCGAGGCGGAGGACCAGCCGATGTCGAAGTCGGTGACGCGCGCGGGGACGTTCACCGGGTCGATGCCGATCGTGAGCGCGCCGTCGCCGATGCCGCGGCAGGCGCCGCCGGCGGGCGCGCAGCACTATGGAGAGAGCCCGCCGCCGCCGTCGGCGTCCGCCCATGCTGCACCGCAAAAGAAATCGAAGGGCGGCGTGCTGTCGCGCGCGGTCGACGCGCTGGCCGGCGCATTCAACGGTCGCGGTGGCGCGGGAGCGGGCGCGCCGGCCGCCAGGCCGCCGGCGGCGCCGAAGTCGGCGTCGATGCGCTCGATGGCGCTCGACGCCGGCGAGCGCGACGACGCGAGCTGCGAGCAGACGGAGAGCGGCGCGCCGCAGGGCGAGGATCGCGTGGTCGCGCTGCTCGCGCGCCAGCTGGCGTCGGGCTTGTGGGACGACCCGTCGGCCGGGCGCGACGGCGACGCGCGCCGGGTGCGCGCCACCGCGCTGGCGCTGATCGAGCTGGAGCGCGCCGGCGTGACCGCGACCCACGCGCTGCACGGCGCGCAGGTGAAGAAGGCGGTGGCGGCGCTGATCCAGCTCGCCGCGCAGGTGGCGTCGGCCGATCCGGCCGCCGCCGAGCTGGCGCTGGCGATCGCCTGGCTGGTCTCGACCGGCCGCCGCACGCGCAAGGAGATCGAGTCCGCGATCGCCGCCGCCCCGCCGCTCGCCGGCCTCAAGTCCCACCTCGCCGACGAATCCGCCCTGCGCGCCCGCGTCGACCAACTCGCCCGCGCGTAATCCTTCAGAACGGATTAAACGCCAAGACGCCAAGGCGCCAATTGAAAAATTTAAATATATAAATTTCCGAATTTTCAAAACTGGCGTCTTGGCGTCTTGGCGTTTTCCCTCTTCTCTTTTTCAGGCGGCGGTGAGGCCTTCGCGCTGAACTTCGGTGGCGACGTCGCGCAGCGTCGAGAAGCGGTACTCGGAGGCGAGGCGGTCGAGCGTGGCCTCGAGGGCGCGGCGCTTGTGCGTGAGCGAGACGCGCAGGTCGGGCTGCCGCGCCACCAGCGCCGATGGAATCCCATCCTCGTCGGCGCCGATCAGATCGATCCCGTGCAGCTCGAGGTTGAAGAACGGCCGCCCGCGCATCGACTCCAGCAGATGCGCGCGTACCGCCGTCGGCCCGAGCAAGAGCGAAACATACGGCGCCCAGCTCCCGATCACCGGCAGCCGCAGCCCCGGCGAGACCGAGATCGGCAGCTCGACCAGCGTCGCCTGCCCGCGCGAGTACGGCGATCGCCCCGGCCGATACGGCAGCACCGGCGCCAGCAGCGCGCGCGGATCGCCGAGCACCGAGCGCGAGCGCCGCCCGACGAGCGCCATCGCCGCCATCACGCCCGCCTTGGCGAAGTAGTACGGCCACGACGGAAACACCGACGAGTCGTAGCGGTAGCCGCGCGCCATCAGCACGTCGGAGAGCGCCTGCGACAGATCGTAGCCGGGCGCGCGAAACCCGACCGGCGCCTCGCCCGCCACCTCGGCGATCACGTCGTGCGCGCGCCCGACCTCCTCCTCGATGCGCTCGCGCGGCAGCCGCGCCAGCTCGTACGGGTGCGTTTGGCTGTGATTGCCCAGCTCGTGGCCGCCGCGCGCGAGCTGCCCGAGCTGCGCGCGCCCCGACGGATCGCGCTCGACGTCCGAGCCGACGACGAAGAACGTGGCGTGGATGCGCCGCCGCTCCAGCATCTCGGCGAAGCGCGGCAGCGCGCGCCGCAGCACCACGTCGGTGAGCGGCGCCGGCGGCTCGCCGAGGCCGTGGATGCCGTAGTAGCAGGAGAGCGGATCGAGATCGATCGAGATGGAGCAGACGCGCACGAGCGAAGAGTACTACTTCGTCGTCTTCGCGGGCGATCCTTGCTGCTCGGCGATCACCGCGCAGCCGAGCCGATTGCCGGCGTTCCCCGTCGGCTGCGTGGTGAAGTCGTCGATCTTCTCGTGCACGATGATCGCCTTGCCGACGACGTCGTTGGCCCCGCCGCCGCCGACCGTCCACTTGTCGGTGGTCAGCGTGATGGTCCCCTTGCCGTCCTCGCCCACCTTCATGTTGCCGATGTCGCCGAGATGAAAATGATCGTGGCCCCACTGCCCGTGCGCCTCGTTCGCCGGGTTCCAGTGCCCGCCCGCCGATTTTCCATCGGGCGAAGAGCAGTCGCCCTTCTCGTGGATGTGGACCGCGTGCTCGCCCGGCGGCGCCTTCTCCACGTCGATCTTCACCACCACGTCCTTGGAGCCGTCGGCCTGGCGGAACTCCGCCTTGCCGGTGAGCGTCGCGCCGCTCTTCGCCTCGATCGCGCCGCCGGCCGTCTTGTGCGGCTTCGACTTGGCGAGCGCCGCCGCGCCGGCGCCGAGCGAGAGCCCGAGGATCATCACCAATGAGCTTTTCATGAGCGCCTCCTATCCTTGAAAGCGAATGATGTATGTAAGCCGCGCGATGTCGCGCAGCACCTTCGGCACGCGTTTGATCAGGTTGATCGACGGCGGCCGCTTCTCGACGATGCGGATCGGGATCTCGGTGACGCGCTTGCCTTCGCGCTCGGCGCGGATCACGAACTCGGAGGCGAACAGGTCGCGCGTGAGCACGCAGTTCTCGACGGTGGAGAGCAGCCGCTCGCGGCGAAACGCCTTGAGCCCGTGCGTGTCGGTGCCGTGAAAACCGACCAGCACGCGCAGCATGCCGTTGATCACCAGCGTGGCCGCGTGGCGCATCATCGGGCGGCGATCCTCGGCGCCCTCCATCACCTTCGAGCCGACCACGAGATCGGCGTGATCGGCCTCGAGCACGTGCAGCGCGCGCTGGTAGAAGTCGGTGTCGCAGAGATCGATCTCGTCGCACACCACGAACTCGCCGCGCGCGCGCAGGATGCCGTCGCGCAGCGCCCGCCCGTAGTCCGGCGCGCCCAGCGAGTGGATCGACACCTGCGGATGCTTCTGCTGCAGCTCCTCGCCGATGGCGACGGTGCGATCCTTCGAGCCGTTCTCCGCCAGCAGGATCTCGTAGGTGAGGCCCAGCTCGTCGAGCCGCGAGATCAGATCGATCACCGACGCGTGCAGGATGCCTTCTTCGTTGTAGACGGGAATCACGATCGAGAGCTTGGGCGTCATGCGGAGAGCCTTAGCGCGACCTCTCGTCCGGCGAGGATCGAGTCTTCCATGGCGTTGTAGATCCACGACCCGTAACGGCCGCGCGGGTACACGTCGTGCTGCTCGAGGAAGCGGGTGATGGCGGCGACCGCGCCATAATAATGATCGTCGAACACCACGTACGCGTACTTCAGCTCTTTCAATTCCGCGAACAGGATGTCGTCGGCGCTGGTGATCGCGCCGGCGGCGACCATCGCCTGCGCCACGTCGGGCAGGATGTCCGAGACCTTCGGCATCGCGCCGCGATCCGACAGCTCGACGTAGAACGATCCCGAGCCGGCCGGCGCCATCGCCGGCACCGCGTTGGTGTAGATGCCGACGCGGTAGAACGGGTATTTCTCCTCGGGGACGTAGATCCAGTGCCAGTCGGCGCGCGGCGGTTTTTTCGTGGCGACGTTCAGGTAGCGCACCGGCGTGCAGCGCAGCCGCGCGGCCGCGTCCTCGATCTCGCGCGGCGGATCGACCAGCCGCCGCACCAGCTCGGGCATCGGGATCGTCGCCACCAGCGCGCGCCACGGAATGGTCTCGCCGCCGAGCGACAGCGTGCGCGCGCGCAGATCGATCTTCTCCGGATTGGCGCCGGTCACGATCTCGCCGCCGTGCAGCCGCGCCACCAGCGCGCGCGTCATGGTCTCGATGCCGCCCTGCTTCGGATAGAGGAACGAGATGTTGTAGCCGAGCTCCGGCGGCACGTCGCCGACGGCGCCCTTGACCACGTCCTCCAGCTTCGGGATCGGCACGAAGCGCGAGCACCACTCGGACGTGATCTCGCGCGGGTGCACGCCCCACAGCTTGAAGTTGTACGGGATCATGAAGTGCTTCGAGATCCCGGCGCCGAACTTCTGCAGGCAGAACTCTTCGAAGTTGCGCGGCGGCGGGGCGTCGGCGGCTTTTTGCTGCGCCGCCAGAAAACCGAGCAGGCACTCCGAGACCACCTGCGGCGGCAAGCCGTGCAGGTTGGCTTGAAAGGGAAAGCGCGTGAGCACGCCGTGCGAGAAGATGCGCGCCTTGCGCTCGACCGGCACCATCTGACCAGGTAGAAGCTCGCCGATCAGCGATTTGGTGTAGGGGTCGCGCAGGTGCAGCCAGTGGCCGGTCTTGTC
>DASREC010000213.1:0-18137 GCA_035652295.1 Polyangia bacterium | reverse complement strand
GAAGCGGCCGATCGCCAGCTCCAGCTCGGCGCCGGTGAGCAGCGCCTCGGAGTCGGCCAGCTCGACGATGGTGCCGAGCCCGGCGCGAAAGCGCGCGTCGGCCTGCGCCTGGTTGGCGCGCGCGGCGTCGACGGCGAGCTGGAGGCCCGGCAGCGCCTTGAGCGCGGCGTCGAGCTCGAGGTACGCGCGCTCCGCGCCGAGCGTCACCGCCATGCGCGCCTCGTCGAGGTTGGCCTGCGCCGCCTGCTCGCGCGCCTTCGAGGCCGAGCGGCGCGCCAGCACCGTCGCGTCGAACAGGTTCCACTGGATGATGACGCCGAGGTGCCAGTTGGCGACGTCGGGCAGCCAGCCGTCGCCGAACGGCACCGCCGCCGCGCCGCCCGACGGCTGCGCGCCGCCCGCGCGTCCCGAGAGGCCGGCCGAGAGGAAGAGGTTCGGGAGCAGCTCGCGGCCGATCGCCTGCGTCTGGCGATGCTGCGCCTCCACCTCGGCGAGCGCGCGCGCGATCGCCGGATTCAGGCGCGCCGCTTCGCGCAGCGCCTCGTCGAGCGCCGGCGACGGCGTGTCGTCGGGGCTCATCGGCTGCGCGTCGACCTCGAGCGACGTCGAGCCCATCGACGCGGCGAACGCGGCGCGCGCCGACTCGAGCCCCGACTGCGCGCGGATGCGGCGCACCTCGAGCTGCGCCACGTCGGCTTGCGCGCGCGTGAGATCGATCGGCGGACGCATGCCGGTGCGCGTGCCGGCGGCGGCGAAGTCGCGGTGGGTGAGCGCGCGCTTGAGCGCCTCCTCGGTCGCCGCCAGCACGTCCTTGGCGGCGAGCACCGAGTGATACGCCTCCTCGACGCCGAGCTGCACGTCGAGCAGCATGGCGTCGGCGCTCGCGCGCGCGGCGGCGGCGAGCGCGTCGCCGGCGGCGATCTGCGCGGCGATGCGCCCGAACTCGTACAGCTCCTGATCGATCGACAGCGCGCCGACGCTCGCCGCCGACGGCGACCACGACCCGCCTGAGCGCGCGGCGGTGGCGCCGATGCGCGGGAGGTCCACCTCGGGAACGTTCAGGTACGTGCCGGTGGTGTTGTTGGCCGTCGCCACGAACAGCTGCGCGGTGGCGCCGATCTGCGGCAGCCACAGCGCGCGCGGGATGCGCGCCTCGCTCTTGCGCGCGCTCCACTCGGCGAGCGCGCTGCGGATCTGCGGCTGGTGCGCGCGCGCATAGAGGAGCGCCTCGTCGAGCGCCATCACCGGAACGCCCTCGGCGGCGGACGCGCGGGCGCTCCATGAGATCGCCGGCAGCAAGATCGCCGGCAGCAAGATCGCGAGGGCCGTGCGCATGGTGGCGGAGTGGTTAGCAGGTCGCATGCCGATGGGGATACGCGTTCCCCCTGGGAAATCAATCCGCCCGAGACCCGGCGCGCGGCCCGAGTCTCGCAAAATGCAATGAACGCTTCCGCGGCGCGCAGCGGCGAATCGCGCGCGCCGACCATGCGCCGCGTGGCATATGCCTTGCTCGACTGCCGCGCGATGCGCCAGCGCCGCCGGCGGGCTCTCGCAAAATCTGGCATTGCGAGGTGCGCGCCGCCCGCGAGTCGTGCAAAATGCGAGATCTGATGAGCGGGCGCGCGGGCGGCCGGTGGATCCAGATCGCGATGGTGGGCGCGGTGATCGCCGTGTTCCTGCTGGCGTACCTCGATCTCCGGCGCGAGCAGGCGCGCGCGCTCGACGACTTCGCCGGCGAGCAGGCGGCGCTCGGGCGCGCGTCCGCGGCCACGCTCGGCGCGCGCGTCGACGGCGTGGTGCGCGATCTGGACGCCGCCGCCGACGCCGCCGCGGGCGGGCGCGCCGACGCGGCGCTGCGCCGGCTGGTCGGCGCGGGCGAGCTGTACCGCGAGCTCGACGTGCTCGACGAGCGGGGCGCGGCCGCCGTGGAGATCACCGCGCCCGGCGCGCCGCCGCTGGCCAATTCCCCGTCGCTGCGAGCGGCGCGCGCGCAACTCCTCGGCGCGGCCACGAGCGCGGCGCCGCTGGCGATCTCGGGTCCGCTCCGGCGCGACGACGCGCCGAGCGGCGAGCGGCTGCGATTGTTCATCGTGCGCCGCGGCGATCGCGCGGTGTGCGCCCTGGTCAACACCGCGCGCTTCTTCGACGGCATGCAGGTCGCCGGCGACGCGGTG
Source organism: Polyangia bacterium (assembly GCA_035652295.1). GTDB lineage: Bacteria > Myxococcota_A > Polyangia > Palsa-1104 > Palsa-1104 > DASREC01. The sequence continues at coordinate 15,963 of DASREC010000213.1, read as the reverse complement.
CCGACGCGCTGGATCGTGATCGACGACGCGCTCCGGCGGCTCGAGCTCGGCGGCGGCGAAGGCGGCGGCGAGATGCGCTGGAGCACCGACGAGCGCGTCGAGTCGGAAGCGGTCGCTCGCCTGCTCGAGCGCATGCGCGCGGGCGAGAGCGGCGCGCTGCTCCTCGACCGCGCCGCCGCCGCGTCGCTCGGCCTCGAGCGCCGCTCGGCCATCGCCGGCTTCGCGCCGGTCGCCATCCGCGGCGCGCGCCCGTGGTCGGTCGCGGTCGTCGTCTCGGCGATGCGCGTGCGCGATCGCGCGCGGCTCGCGGCGTGGCGGCTCGGCGCGGCCACGGGCCTCGCGTCGGTGATCGTGGCGCTGTTCGGCATCCTCGTCACGCGCCAACAGCGCCGCTCGCAGGCGCTCTCCGAGGCGCTCAAGATCGCCGAGGCCACCTCCGCGCTGCGCGAGCGCGCCGAGAAGATCGTCGAGACCATCCCCATCGGCGTGCTGGCGCTCACCGACGCCGGCAACGCGCTGCGCGTGACGTCGGTGAATCCGTATCTCTCCGATCGCGGCGTGCACACCGGACCGCTCGGCGAGGCGCTCGCCGAGGCGACGCGCGAGGAGCTCGGCGCGCTCGAGCAGCTCGTGCTCGAGGCGCGCAACACCAGGCGGCCGGCGCAGCGGCTCGGCTTCCGCTTGCGCCTCGGCGGAGCCGAGCCGCGCGACGTCGACGCCTACGCGATTCCGCTCGGGCGGCCGCTCGCCGACGCCGAGTGTTTTCTCGTGCTGCACGACCGCACCGAGATGCGCGTGCTCGAGCGCAGCCTGCAGCGCGTCGAGAAGCTGGCCACCATCGGCACGCTCGCCGCCGGCGTGGCGCACGAGGTGGGCACGCCGCTCGGCATCATCTCCGGCCGCGCCGAGCAGCTCCTCGCCCGGCTGCCCGACGGCGACGAGGCGGCGCGCAAGTCGCTCGACTCGATCCTCGCGCAGGTCGACAAGGTCTCGACCACCATCCGCCAGCTCCTCGACTTCTCGCGCACGCGGCCGATCGAGACCGCGGCGGTGACACCGGCGCAGGCGCTCGGCTCGGCAGCGGCGCTGCTCGAGCATCGCTTTCGCCACGCCAAGGTGGCGCTCGCCGTCGACGCGCCGCTGACGGTGGCGGCGGTGGCGGCGGACGTCGGCCAGCTCGAGCAGGTGCTGGTCAACCTCCTCATGAACGCGTGCGACGCGTGCGCCGCCGGCGGCCACGTCACCGCGCGCGCGCTGGCGCACCCCGAGCAAGGCGATCGCGTCGCCATCGAGATCACCGACGACGGCTCGGGCATCGCCGCCGAGCACCTGCCGCACGTGCTCGATCCGTTCTTCACCACCAAGAAGCGCGGCCAGGGCACCGGCCTCGGCCTCACCATCGCCGCCGACATCGTCAAGAACCACGGCGGCACGTTCGAGATCGACAGCGCCGTCGGGCGCGGGACCACGGTGCGGATCGTCCTGCCGATCGCCAAGGAGACGCATGAGTAGCGCGCGCGTGCTGATCGTCGACGACGACGCCGAGATGGCGGAGATGGTCGCCGAATATCTGTCGTCGAAGGGCTACCGCGCCGAGTGCGTGGTCGGCGGCAAGGCGGCGCTCGCGGCCATCAAGAAGCGGCGCGAGCTCGACGCGGTGATCACCGATCTGCGCATGGACGAGGTCGACGGCCTCGACGTGCTCGCCGCCGCGCGCGCCGACGATCCGTCGCGGCCGGTGATCATCATGACCGCGTACGGAACCATCGACGGCGCGATCGAGGCGGTGCAGCGCGGCGCTTCGCACTACCTCACCAAGCCGTTCAAGATGGAGGAGGCGGCGCTGTATCTCGCGCGCGCGCTGGAGGAGCGCGGGCTCAAGCGCGAGAACGCCGAGCTGCGGCGCGCCGTCGACGAGCGGCTCGGCTTTCGCAACTTGATCGGCAAGAGCCCGGTGATGCTCCAGCTCTACGATCTGCTCGAGCGCGTGAGCGCGACCGCGGCGCCGGTGCTCATCTTCGGCGAGTCGGGCACCGGCAAGGAGCTGGCCGCGCGCGCGCTGCACCACGGCAGCCCGCGGGCGCGCGCGCCGTTCATCGCCGTCAACTGCGCGGCCATCACCGACTCGCTGCTCGAGTCGGAGCTGTTCGGCCACGCCAAGGGCGCGTTCACCGGCGCGGTCGAGGCGCGCAAGGGGCTGTTCGCCGAGGCCGACGGCGGCACGCTGTTCCTCGACGAGATCGGCGAGGTGCCGATCGGCTTGCAGGCGAAGCTGCTGCGCGCGATCGAGACGTCGTCGGTGCGGCCGGTGGGCGGCGGCGCCGAGCGCAAGATCGACGTGCGCATCGTGGCGGCCACCAACCGCGATCTCGCGCGCGCGGTGCAGGAGAAAAAGTTTCGCGAGGATCTGTATTACCGGCTGCACGTGATCCCGGTGCACCTGCCGCCGCTGCGCGCGCGGCGCGAGGACATTCCGCTGCTCGTCGAGCACTTCGCCGCGCGCGTGGCCGAGCAGCATCCGGATCAAGCGCCGCGCGAGATCACCAGCGAGGTCTTGCGGCGGCTCATCGAGCTACCGTGGCCGGGCAACGTGCGCGAGCTGAAGAACGCCGTCGAGCGGCTCTTGTTGCTCGCGCGCGGCAAGCGCGTCGACGTGCGCGACCTGGCGCTCGCGGTGCCCGAGCAGCCGCCCGAGGCGATGGCGGCGCTGGCCAACGAGATCGTCCCCTTGCGCGTGATGACCCGCCGCTACGTCGAGTGGGTGCTGGCGCAGACCAGCGGCAACAAGGTGCGCACCGCGCAGCTCCTCGGCATCGACGCCTCGACGATCTACCGCATGCTGATGCGCGAAGACGAGTAGCCGCTCATTTCACGGCGCACCCGCGTCGAGCGCGCGGACAATCTGATCGGCCAGGCGATTCGCCAGCGCCTGATAGACGAGACGCCAGGGATCGCGGTGATTCTGCGCCGCCGCCGTGAACAGGCGCTGGAGCGAACCTTCGCTCGCGGCCCAGCGCGCGACGTGCTCGGCCTGATCGAGCCGCCTGAGCGACGCGAGGACGTCGAGGCGCAGATCGTGATCGATCACGTCCTCGCCCACGTCGACGTGCTCGTGCGCGCCGATCGGCTGCAGCTCGGGAAAATCGAGCGGCGCGGGATCCTCGGTCGGTCCGACGGCGAGGCCGGTCGAGCGCCGTGTGCCAATCGCCGGCACGTGGATCGACTCGCCCTGGTCGCGGCGAGCCAGCACCGTCACGCGCACGGCGAAGGGCGCGCCGCTCGCCCGCGCGACGGCTTCGTCGGCCGGCCACGAGGGCGTAGCGTCGGAGCGCGCGACCACCACGCGGCAGCGGACTCCGCGGGCACGCAGCTCGCGCTCGAGCGCGCTGGCGAGGGTGAGCTCGCGCTCGGTGGCGTCGCGGACGAACAGCGCGAGCTCGAATCGGCGCGGCTCGGCGATCGCGGCGCGCGAGGGCGCGACGGCGGCGGGCGTCTGACGAACGCTCGACGCGCAGGCGCCGGTGAGCGCGAGCAGCCCGATCAGCGCGTGCGACCCATCCTCCACGACACGACGACGTAGCAACCGTCGTACCGTCGAGAGCCGTGCTTTGCCAATCGTGGCGCGCGACGATTTCTCGCAAATTGCAAGCGTGCCGCGGCGCGACGGCCTTTCGATCGTGGCTTTTTGCAGAACTCAATAGGCGAGCGCGACGCGAATGGCGGCGGCCGCGATGAGCGCGGCGAGCGGCGGCAGCTCGAGCGCGACGACCGCGACGAAGCTGAAGCCGGCGGCGGCGCCGTCCTCCCACCCGGCGATCGAGGCGCGACCGAGGCTGAGCGTCGCCGCGGCGACGATCCCGACCACCACCGGCGCCAGCGTTTGAAGCATCGCGTCGACGGCGCGCGAGTCGCGAAACGCCGCGATCGATCGGCCGACGATCACCGTCGCGGCGAACGCGGGCAGGAACGTCGACACCGTCGCCACGACGGCGCCGATCCACCCCGCGACGCGAAATCCGATGAACGTAGTGGTGATCGCGACCGGGCCCGGCGTGATCTGGCCGAGCGTCACCGCGTCGGAGAACTCGCGCTGGCTGAGCCAGCCGAGCCGCTCGACGACTTCGTGATCGAGCATGGGGATCATCGCCATGCCGCCGCCGAACGTGCCCGCGCCGATGCGCAGGAACACCAGCGCCAGCTTCGGCAGGAGCAGCACGAGCGGCACGACGACCAGCGGCGGGAGCTTGGGCGCGCCTTTCGGCGATCGCACGAGCGGCGCCGCGAACCCGACAACGACGGCGAGCAGCACCAACTCGAGCACGCCGACGCCCAGCTCGACCGCCACCGCCGAGCCGAGGGCGAGCGCGAGCTGCCAGGGGCGCCGCGATCTTCGCCCGAGCACGAGCGCCACCGACGCGACGATGCCGACCACCGCGGGATTGACGGCGGCGAACGCCGCCTCGACGTGCGACAGATTGCGCAGCCGATCGTAGAACGCGCCGAACCCGACCATCAGCGCCGCCGACGGCAAGACGAAGAGCGACGTCGCGAGCGCCGCGCCCGCGACGCCCGAAGCGCGCAGCCCAAGGAGCGCGAAGAAGTTCGCGCCGGTCGCGCCCGGCAGGCTCTGCGCGACCGAGACCGCGTCGACGTACTCCTGCTCCGACAACCAGCGCCGCCGCTCGACGACGGTCGACCGTAGCTGCGCGAGCACGGCGTACCCGCCGCCGAAACCCACGAGGCCGAGCCACAGCGCAAGCCGAGCCACGGCGCTCAAGCGCGGTCGCGGCGTCGGCGGCTCGTCGCGTACCAATTGCAAAGGCACGCTCGCCGTCCATGCAAATGGTTGGCCGAGCGGCACCACACTTGCTCTCGCGACGCGCTCGGAGGTGACGCATGCGACTCGCGATCGTGGGTTTGCTCCTCGTCGGATCCGGCTGCGCGACCGTGGGGCCCGGGCAGGCCGGCGTGCTCTGGCGCTCGAACGGCGGCACCGAGCCGGAGCCGATAGCGGAAGGCTGGCACTACGTCGCGCCGCTCAACCAGTTGACCATCTACGATCTGCGTACGCTCGAGCACAACGAGCAGCTCCAGGTGCTAGCGTCGAACGGGCTCGAGCTCGGGCTCGATACCAGCGTGCGCTTTCACGTCGTGCCGAAGGACGTGGCGGCACTGCACCGCGAGGTCGGCCCCGACTACTACAACGTGATCCTCGGGCCGGTCTTGCGCTCGCAGGCGCGGCGCGTCGTCGGGCGCTACACGCCCGAGGAGATCTATTCGACCAAGCGCGAGCTGATCGAACGCGAGATGCGCCAGGCGGTAGAGAAGGCGATCGAGGGCAAGCACCTCGTGCTCGAGGCGATCCTGGTACGCAACGTCGAGCTGCCGCAGATGATCCAGAAGGCGATCATGGACAAGCTCGCCGAGGAGCAGCGCGCGCTCAAGATGAAGTTCGTGCTCGAGCACGAGCGGCTCGAGGCGGATCGCAAGACCATCGAGGCGGAGGGCATCGCCGCGTTTCAGAACACGGTCGCGGCGCACCTCTCCGAGCCGCTCTTGCGCTGGAAGCAGATCGAGGCGCTCGACAAGCTCGCCGCGTCGCAGAACGCCAAGGTGGTGCTGCTCGGCGGCAACGGCCGTGACATGCCGCCGATGATGATGGAGGCGCCGCGCTAACCGGCGGGCGCGCCGGCCGGACGGTCCGCGGTGAGCGGAGCGGCGGGTTTCTGTACTGGTGAGAAGAAGCCGCCGAGCCGCTCACCCATCTTCGTAACGCGTCCCGGCTCGGCGTCGGCGCGATCGTCGATCTCGGCCGGGTCGACAGCGAGATGGTAGAGCTCGCTGTAATTGAGCGTCTGGTGGTAGATGAGCTTCCAGCCGCCGGCGACGAGCGCGATCTGCGCGTCGCCGGGTGGCCTGGTCCTGAGATATGTCGAGCCGCGCGACGTAAACGGGCCGCCGCCCACCAGGCTCATGATGAACGGCGCGACCTCTTCGGTGCGGCTCGGCAGCGAGCCGCGACCATAAGCGCGATGGTCGGCGCCGGCGCTCCACACGATCATCGGGACGCGCGTGGCCTCCTCGTGAAGGCTCTTGCCGTGGTTGGCGCCGCCGTGCTCGCCGAACTCTTCGCCGTGGTCCGCGGTCAGGATCACGAGGATGTCGTCGGCGTCGGCGCGCGCGCGTAGCGAGTCGGCGAGCCGGCCGATCGACGCGTCGGTGCGGCGCACCTCGGCCTGGTAGCCGTCGAGCTCCGAGACGTGGGTGCGCTCGCCGGGCGTCTCGACGTACGGCGCGTGCGGATCGAGATAGTGCGCCCATAGAAAGAGCGGAGCGGCCGCGTGTTCGATGCGGGCCAACGCGTGCGCGCTGACCTCATCCGCCGTCGACGCCGACGGCTCTCGCGCGACGGCGACCAGCGAATCGTCGATCTCGTCGAACGACGCCTTCACGCCTGCGTCGGCGATGATGTTGGGATGCGTCACGATCACCTCGTTCGCATAGCCGAGCGAGTGCAGCGCAGAGGCGAGATAGAAGGTTCGCACCTTTGGCACGGCGGGGTTCGAATGCAGATCGCCGGTGTTCAAGATCGTCATCGCGCGCGCAGTCACCGGGTAGTCGGAGTGCGCGTCGAGGCGCGCGCTGCCTTCGCGGGCGAGCGCCGAGAGCGACGGGCAGACGTCGCGAAGCTCCGAACGATCCGACGATCCGAAGCCGCAGCGGAAGGTGTCGATGGTGAGGAGCAGAATGATGCGCGGCTGACGTCGGGCGATCTCGACGGAGAGCGAGCGTGTGAGCGGCGTGAGCTCGCGCGGCGAATGATCGATCCAACCCAGGCAATCGCGTCCTTCGGTCGACAGCGGGTATGCGCTCGGGTCGCGATCGTCGCAATCGCCGCCGCCGAGCGCGGCGCTGAAGCCGTCGCCGTCTCGATCGAGCAGGCTGCGCGCGAACGAGAGCACGCGCTCGTGCGGCGATCGGCTGCGGGCGATGGAGGAGTAGAGCGCGTCGCCGCGTGCCGAGCCGCTCGCCTGCAAGAGGAGCATCGCCAGGAGCACTGCAGCGGCGATCTCGAGGAGGCGCCGCGCGCGTCGTGGAGAATCGCAGAGCAGGCTGAATCCCGTCGAGAACGTCGTCGCCGTGACGACCAACAGTAGACCGTGCAGGACGCGGTAGTCCTGCGGAAGACCGGCGGCGTCCCATGCGCCGCACGCGCCGCCGATCGCGAGCAACAACGCACCGCCGGCGCGCGGCCATGAAACGGTCTTCAGCCACGGCGGGATGACTGCGTTTCGAAGCGCGCGCCGCATGAGCATCGTACCGGCGATGCTGGCAGCGAACGAGCACCCATCGCACACGAGAGCCGTGCGACCGAATGGCGCATCGATCACCCGCCGATTGCACCAGGCCATGAGACCGGCGGTCGACGCGAGCGAAAACCCGAGCTCGAGACAGACGAGCGCCGGCACTGAATCGCGAAAAAGTCTTCGCGTCGCTCGCGCGAGCCAGACCACGGTCGCGGTCGGCAGCGCCCGGATCGCCGCCACGAGTCCGAGCGTCATCGGCACGAGCAAGAGCGTTATCAAGAAGAGGCCGGCGGTCGGCGACCAAGGAGCGGCCACGAGCGCCGTGCACTCCGCGGCGGCGAGACCCGTCGCGAGCAGCCGCTCGATGCGCGTCAGGAGGCGAGTCATGGTGGGCGGCGAAGCAAGTCATGCGCCGTCTGACTCGCGTGGCACGTCGAGTGCACTCGCCGCCCGCCATGAAATACGCTCGCTCGAATCACTCGGCCGACCATCGATGCGGAACGCAATTCGCGACGATCACGCTTGCCGCGATCGTGTCGCTGGGTGGCTGCGCGCATGCGCCGCCACCCGCTGCGATCGGCCCGGCGCCGCCCGCGATCGTCGACTGGGCGGGCCGGCATCCGATTGCGTCGATCGAGCTCGGCGACTGGATCCGACTTCATCCCGCGGCGGCCACGCCACTGCTGACGTGGGAGGCGCGCGAGCCACAACGCGCCAAGCAGCTCGTCACGTGGGCGATCTTGAATCCCGATCTGACGACCGAGATGTTCGCGGTCCTGCATCCCGAGTGGCCGGAGCTCGCGTCGCTGCTCGCCGAGCACCGCGCGGCCGCCGACGCGCTGCTGTTGTGGTGCCGCAACCATCCTCGCGGATCGGAACGGCTCGTCGATCTTCCCGATGCCCTCGCTTGGACCGGCGAGCACCTCGACGCGAGTCTGTGGCACCTTTCGCGGCCGCTTCCCTGAATCGCGGTTACGGGGGCGCAGCGGGCGAAGGCGATCGCTCCGGCGACGGCTGAATCGGCGCCGGCAGCTCGAACCAGAATACGCTTCCGCGGCTCGGCGCTGCGCGAACGCCGGCGGATCCGCCGTGCGCGTCGGCGAAGCGTTTGACGATCGCGAGGCCGAGGCCGAGACCCTGCCGCGTCGAGCCCGGCAGCCGCACGTAGGGTTTGAAGATCTCGCTCTCCGTGCCAGCGGGAACCCCGGGACCGGAGTCCTGCACTTCGATGCACACGCGCGTGTCGCGCGCGAGCACGCGGATCGAGACGCGGCGCTCGATCGAATTGCCGAGATACTTGAGCGCGTTTCGCGCGAGGTTCGACAGCATGCTGGTCAAGATCCCCGACGCGCACGCGACCGCGCAGGGCGCGAACGGCTCGACGCACAGCTCCGCCTTGCAGCTCTGCGCCTCGAGGCTCAGCTCGTCGACGACGCCGTCGACGACCGCTCGCACGTCGGCGGGACCGCGCGGCTCGGGGCTCGCGCCGCTCCTGGCGAAATCGAGCAGCGCTTGCACGATCTCCTTCACCCGCATCGCGCTCGAGCGGCCACGCGTCAGCAGCCGCGCGTCGTGTTCATCGTGAATCGAGCGCTCGACCGCGTCGACCGCGAACGTGACGGTGGTGAGCGGCCCGAGGATGTCGTGCGCCACGCGCCCGGCGAACTGCTCGAGCTCGTCGGCCCGCGCGGCGTTCAAGCGTTCGTTCGCTTCGACCAGCTCGGCCTGTCGTCGCAACGATCGATGCAGCAGCCACGCGGCGATGGCGCTGAGCAGGATGCTGACCACGTCGAGCGAGAACGCGATGAGCATCGATCCGTGATAGGTGCCGTCGATGCGCAGCGCGAGCTCCTCGGATCGATGGGCCGTGGTCTCGAGCGCCCGCAGAGAAATGCGAGCGGTCGCGTCTGCGGTCGGCCCGAGGTCGGCGACCAGCGAGGCCACCTCGGCGCCATCGCCGTCGCCCGGTCCGATGACCTGCAGCAGCCGCCAGATCTTCTGATTCAGCTCGGTCAGCGAGCGGCGCAGGTTCGCCGATTCGGCGGTGCTCGGCTCCAGCGCGAGATAGCTCCACAGCTCGCGGTCGAAGCGCTTCCACGTTTCTTCGAGCTCACGCGGCCTCGGGCGATCGCTCCCGCCGCGCGCGTAGCGGCCGGCGAGGAGCTGGAACTCGCGGATGCCGGCGCGCCCCTCGGCGAGAAGCTGGATGCCCGGCGCCGCCTCGTGCGCGATCGACAGCGCGGCCCGACTGATCGTGGAGGCATGGAACGCCGAGTAGGCCGTGGCCGAGCTGAAGGCGAAGACGACCGCGCCAAAGGCGATGACCAGTGGACGAGTCGCGGCGGTCATGGTCTACCGCGTTGGTTCCTGTGGCGTCGTGTGCTCGACGCCCATCATGACCACCTTGGCGTTCTTCGAAGCCGCGAGTCGATTGAGCGCCTCGATCTGCTTCCAGCGCAGGAGCGGCTCGGTCAGGTTGGAGGCCACGGCGTCCTGGAATGCGGCGATACCGGTCGCCTCGATCGCCTTGCGATCCGCCTCGAGCCGCTCGTGCTCGATGACGTAGCGCATGGCGAGCGACCGCTGCTCCTCGGCGAGCTTGTCGATGATCGCCGATTGTATGGTCGCCGGCATCTGGACGTTTCGCACCAGCACGATCTCGACGGAGAGGTGTTTGCCCTGGAGCGCCTCGTCCACCGCCTCCAAGATTTCCCACTCGATGAGATCGCGCTTGCTCGAATAGATCTCTTCAGGCGTGTAGCGGCCGACGACGCGGCGCGCCCGCGAGCGCAGCACCGGCCCGATCAAGACTTCGTAGTAGTCGGGCCCGACCTGGCGGTGCAGCTCGCTCACCTCGCTCGGGTCCACGTGATAGTGGATCGTGGTGTAGAGGGCGAGCGCCAGCCCGTTGGCCGCGAGCACGTCGAGCTTCTCGTTCTTCTCTTGCGTGCGCAGGTCGTAGAGCGTCAGCTTCTCCCACGGAAACAGGAAGTGCCGGCCCTCTTTGACGGGCGTGGGATCGGTGCCGTCCGAGGCGCGCCACAACACGCCGGCCTGTCCGGCGCCAACGGTGGCGCATCCTGACACGGCGATCGCGAGCAAGATCGATACGCCTCGCATCAGCGCTCCTGGTTGGTGGCGGAACACGAGGCGCCCGCGCTGGGCGGGGGATCGTGCGCGAACGCCTCGTGACCGCACGAGCGCCGCCGCTCTGCGCGCCGCATGCCAGGGCCGTCATCATTGAAAATGCGCGTCGGCGGCGCGCGCGATTCAGTCGCCCGAGTGTTCGAAGTCTCGCATTTTCCAATTCGGCCGACGCGTTCAAACCGGTGCGTCGCAGGGTAACGCGAGGCGGGACGGATGCTTCGCTGCGCGCGGCATCGATTCCGGCGATTGCCGCATTCTGCAAAGCGCGACGACACGGATCACGTCGCGCGCCCACGGGAGCCCGCTCTGAAGACAGGCACGCCGAGTGCTAACGCTCGGAGCCGATGGCGCCGACCTCTCTCAATCCGCTCATCGACGGGCCGCCGCGCCGCGTGCTGCTCGTCGTCGACGATCCCACGCTCGCCGAGCTGCTCGTCGAGGCGCTCGAGGACGCGGGGCACGCGCCGGTCGTCACCGACGGGCTCACCACCGCGCGCGCGGCGTTCGATCGCCAGCCCTTCGACGCCGCCATCGTCGATCTCGACACCCGCGCGCGAAACGGCGCCGAGGTGGTGAGCTTCATCCGCGAGCATTCGCCGGCGACGACGGTGATCGCGCTCCTGCCCTGCGGCGGAATGCCCGGCGCCACGCGCGCCATCGCCTATCACATGGCCACCGAGAAGCCCGCGCGGCTCGAGGCGCTCTTGTCCGCGATCCGCGTCTCGCACGACGTCGAGACGCCCTGACTCCGGCACGCCCGATGCTCCGTACGGGCGTCATGCGAGCAACCACTCTTCTGATCGTCATGGTGTGTGGATGCGCCCATTCGCCGCCCGCGAGCGAAGCCGACTTGTCGTCGGCGTATCGAGCGGTGCGTCACGGCGACTCGTCCGCCTATCGAGCGGGCGACTACTTGCTGTGCTCGACGCTCGACGGGCTCGAGGTCAGCCTCACGCGAAACGACGGGCCGGCCGACTGGGCCGACAAGTTCTCTTCGCGACGCGTGCAGGACGACGTGACGGCGCGGCTCGCCGGCGATCCGCTGCTTCGCGGCGAGGCGATCAACGCGCGCACCGTGCACGGCGAGGTCATCCTCTCCGGGCACGTCAGCTCGGACGAGGTCGCGATTCGCGCCATGAAGGACGCGCTCTCGGTAGCAGGCGCCGTCGCGGTCCGCATCGAGCTCACGTCTCCCGAATCACCGGGCCGACCGCGCCTCGGCACCGTCGCTTACTGCGACTGACCGGCGGCGGGCGAGCTCAATGCCGGTTGAGCTGCTCGCAAGCGGCTGCGCTTCCCTCGTCGCACGCGCGACGAAGCCACTGGATCGCGCGACGCACGTCCTTCTCGACGCCGGCTCCGGTCGCGAACATTCCGGCGAGGTTCCAGCACCCGGCGGCGTCGTGCGCGTCGCACGCTCGTTCGAACAGGACGCGCGCCTGCTGCGCGTCGGGCTGGACGCCGCGCCCGTCGAAGTACATGCGGCCGAGCATGCCGCAGGCCTGCGCCATGTCCTGACGACACGCCTCCTGAAACAGCTCCGCGGCCAGCATCTCGTCGAGCTCCACGCCGTGCGCTTCGAGGTAGCTCATCCCGAGGTTGAAGCAGCCGAGTGTATCGTGGCGCTGGCACGCGACTCGATAGAGCGTGGCCGCGCGCGCCTCGTCCTGCTCGACGCCGCGGCCTTCACCGTAGAGAACGCCGAGGCTGCTGCACGCGCTGAAATCGCCGCCGTCGCAAGCTTGCTTGAACAGCCGCGCCGCGCGCCGATCGTCGCGCGCGACGCCGAATCCTTGCGCGTATTGCGCGGCGAGACGGTCGCACGCCTCCGCGAATCCGTCGCGGCAGCTCCGCTCGAACCAGGTCGCCGCCGCCGTCATATCGGGATCGCCGTCGCGTCCGGCGAGCGCCATTCCACGCTGGTAGCAGAGCGCGGCTTCGCCCAGCTCGCAGGCACGCCGGCGCGTGACGTTCGCTGGCGCCGGCTCGAGCTTCAGCGCCGGCACAGCCACCGGCTTCGCGGCCGCGCAGCCGATTGCGAACAGCGCGCAGCTCGTCGCGAGCGCGATTCGACTCCTCATCCGCCACAGACTCCTCAGAAGAGATAGAACGCCGAGAATTGAACCCGGTGATTGACGGCGTCCATTCCGTCCGAATAGTGGTCGGCGAAATAAGCATATTCGAGGCCGAGCCGGACCGCGGGCGTGACGTCGCCGAACAGGTTCGCGTCGACCCAATCCTCCGAGCTGCGCGCGATGGTGCCGGCCGGCGCGTGCAGCTTCGCGTTGTTCGACTCGAGATGAGAATAGTTGCTCGAGATCCACATCCGGTCGTGCAATCGGGGGAAATACCATTGCAGGCCGACGAGCGCCGACTGCCAGTTGATGAGGTGCGCCGTGCCGTCGGCGTCATAGACGACCAGCGACGGATCGACGTTCGGCGTATAGACCGGCGCGGGCGTCGTCATCATCGGATTCGGCAGCGCCGGGAACTTGTTTACGCCGCCGTTCAAACCCGTATAGAGATCGGCCGTGCCGTAGCCATAGCCATATTCCGCGTTGACCGAGATCGCGCCGGTCGAGTGCGCATGGCGCGCCGGAACGATCGGAATGAACGCGTCGGCTGCGACGGCCCAGCCGGTCTTCGACACGCTGTTCTTCGGTTTGGCGCTGAACTCGGAGAGATTGAATTGGCGAATGTCTCCGGTCACCGCGATCGAGAGCGGCTGCAGCGACGTGCCGGTCGCGCCGGCGGTGGTTCGCCCGACCAACCGATTCAGCGCCAGCCGCACGCCGCCCTGACCCTCCGGCGTGCCGGAGTCGCGCTGCGGCGGGCGCATCATCGCGGCGGCGAATTCGATCGTGACCGGCGCGGTCTTGATCGTCTTCGACAGACGGATCTGCGGCGTGCGCGAATAGATCTGTCCCGGCACTCCCTGAATTTCGACCGTGTTCGGGTGATAGAGCGATTGCCAGCCGAAGAGCTGCCAGTACTGACCGATCAAGACGTCGACGATCGGGGTCTCGACCTTCAGGTTGAAGTGCCGAATGCGGAACGTCGGGTTGGTGAAGAACGCGCCTTCACTGATTTGAAACGGTTGGTCGTAGCCGATCGGTTGTTGATTACCGAGAAAGTCCATCTCGAGCATCGCGCTCGCGCGCACGTGGTGCCACTCGGGCGCGCGCAGCCGAAAGCCGATGCGCGAGTTGCGCACGCCGAACGTGAAGCGGCCGTTGTTGCCGGTGTAACCCGTGGGCCGCGCGACCAGCGCGTTGCCGGCGAGGTCGTTGAAGCTCTGCGTGCTGTCATAGATATGGTCGGCTTCGACGAAGCCGTAGAGCGTCGTCGACCAGCGTCCGAGCACGAGCGTGAGCGAGTCCGCCGCCTGCCCGCCGACGGAGTCCGCCAGATCGTGGAGCGCGCTGTCGTACTCCGCTTGCGTGATCAGGCCCTTCTCGCGCATCAGCCCCAACGTGGTGAGCTCGAGCGTGAGCCGCTTCGGCGCGGCCGCCGGTTGATCGGCGCGCGCCAATCGAGTCGCGAACAGCAGCGATAGTCCTAGAAAGGTCAGTACACGGAGCGTTCGCGACATTCTGTTCTCCTCGTTGGGGGCGGTGCGCGCGGCCGCATTTCACGGCACGTGCCGGGGTCGCTCCGAGGAGAAATGCCTGAACGCCGGGTTTTTCAGGGCGCGGACTGCCGCACATTGCGAGACCGGTTTTGAGTCGATCGGGGAAAGCTCAAAGATGCTCGTTCGTTTCTCGACTGCGTGGTCTTGGCGGATCTGCCGCGTCCTGCAAGACCGTCACGCGCTGAAGCGATCGCGTTGCAGTGCCGTAGCGAAGACTTCACCTCGGTACGCGGGCTGGCATGGCAGGCGCACGGTTGTGCCACTCAACTTTCGCCATGGAGGTTTGCATGAGAGTGGCACCGCTGCTTGCGATCGTGGCTTGTGGTTGTGGCGTACCACCGGAGAAGTACAACTCGGCGCTCGACGAGCTTTCCAAGGCCAAGGCGGCTTTGGCGGATGCGAATCGGCAATGCGCGGCGCGAGTCGAAGGTCTACAGAAGCGCGATGCGTCCGACGAGGCCCAGCTCGACGCGCTCAAGGCCAAGCAGCGCAGGGCGGAGGAGCGGGCGCAGCAGTTCCGCGACCTGCTGGCGAAGTTCAAGGCGATGATCGATTCGGGAAAGCTCAAGGTGGAGATCCGCAACGGTCTCATGCTGGTCAAGTTGGCGGAGAACGTCCTCTTCGATCCGGGCAAGATCGATCTCAAGTCCGCCGGCAAAGAGGCGCTGGTCGAGGTCTCCAAGATCCTGAGCAGCATCCCCGATCGCAAGTTCCAGGTGGCGGGGCACACCGACAATGCGCCGCTCGCGCATAGCTCGAAGTATGGAGACAACTGGGGACTCTCGACGGCGCGCGCTGTCGAGGTGTTGCACTTCATGACGCACGAAGGAAAGATGCCTGAGAGCCGACTGTCGGCCGCCGGTTGGGCCGACCAGCTCCCGATCGCCAAGAACGACAGCGACGACGGGCGGCAGCAGAATCGCCGCATCGAGATCGTCCTGCTCCCCAATATCGAGGATCTGCCGCCGATGGAAGACACGAAGGCGCCATGAGGTGCGCGATGAAGAGGATCGCCGGCGTGCTCGCTGCGCTGTCGCTCGGCGTCGTGTTTGCCGCTTGTGGCGACGCGCCCGAATCGTGCGGCGCGTTCGGCGGCTCGTGCGCGAAGGGCGGCACGATCAAGAGTTGCTGCACGCCCGACTACACCATCTGCGACGTGATCACCAGCGACGGGACAGACTTCTCCTGCGAAGGCAGCGACTGCAGCGGCGCGTACACGATGGCCGCCGATTGGTGCCGGACTCATTGACCGCGGTGCGCGTGCCGTCCAGCTTCTGCTTCACCAGGCGAGTGAGGATGGGGTAGATCGCGGCGGCCATCGCCGCGCTTCCTCGGTCGGTGAAGTGGCAGTCGTCGAAAAACGTGTCGAGCGTGCGCGGCAGACTTGCGTCGAGAAACCACGCGCCGTGGCGCTCCGCGAGCTGTGCCTGCAGCCGATTGTAGCGGGCCAGCTCGCGCGCGAGCCAATCGCCGCGCGCGCGCACCGGCCCGGCCTTGGTGCCAATGGAGAACCACAGCGCGCGTTGTTCTTCCTCGCTCAGGTCGGGCTTCCACAACGCCGGCTGCGCGAGGACCAGCGTCGCGAGGTGATGCTCCTCGAGAAACGCGAGCAGCAGGTCGAGCCCGTCGGAGAATTCGACGATCGGATCGGGATCGCGATCGACCTCCGGCAGCAGCTTCAAGCTGGCGTAGGCCGCTCGCAGCCGCGGCAGGTTGCGGCTGTGCCATTCGACGGACTCGCCGGTGGCGAGCGCCATGCGCGCGCGCAGTTGATTCACCCAGCGGATGCCGTGGCGGCAGATCTGCGAGTACGCGCGGCAGAAGTGGATGACTCCGTCCCCCGTCGAGCTCAGGCTCGCCGCTCGATCGTAGGAATAC
>DASREC010000212.1:0-8631 GCA_035652295.1 Polyangia bacterium | reverse complement strand
GACCGCGTCGCTTGGCAGCACCACGGGCGAGCGGGTAGTCTGCTGCGCGAATGGACCTGCGATCGTTCAAGCTGCACCTGGTCGATCGTCACGCGCGGCTGGTGTTCGCCGGCGCGCGCGGCGAGGAGCCGGCCGATCTCGAGGGCGCGGCGTTCGATCGGGTCGCCGAGTCGGCGCGGCCGCTGATCTCCGCCGTCGAGAAACGCGCGGGCGGCGCGGTGCGCGCGCTGTCGGTCGACGCCGCCGCGCGCGTCGTGCGCGTGTCGCTCGAGGGCGGCGGCGCGGCGCGCTTGCAAGGCGCCGACTGGGACGCGCTGGCCGAATGGATCGCGTTCACCGCGCGCGCCGCGTCGGCGGAGGCGCGGCCGCGGCGGCCGGATCGCAGCGGCTCGCCCTCCGCGCCCGAGTTCTGGTCGCGCGCCTACCGCGAGCACTCCGACGGCTGGGAGCTGGCGCGCGCCACGCCGCCGCTCGAGCGCTGGTTCGGCGCGCATTCTCCGTCGGGAAAGCGCGCGCTCGTGGTCGGCTGCGGCCGCGGCCACGAGGCGCGCCTGCTGGCCCGGCTCGGCGCGAGCGTGGTGGCGATCGACTTCGCCGCCGAGGCGATCGACGAGGCGCGCGCGCTCGCGGAGCAGGAGCAAATTCCCGTCGGGCAGACCGCGCCGGGCGCGGTCGATTTCCGCCGCCGCGATCTGTTCGCGCTGGCGTCGGATCCGGAGCGCTTCACGCTGGCCGTCGAGCACTGCTGCTTCTGCGCCATCGATCCCGCGCGCCGCGCCGAGTACGTCGAGGTGATGGCGAGCGTGCTCGAGCCCGGCGGCGAATTGGTCGGCCTGTTCTGGTCGCACGGCCGCCCCGGCGGCCCGCCGTTCTCCGTCGACGAAACCGAATTGCGCGCGCTGTTCGCGCCGCGCTTCGACTGGTCGCACGGCGAGACCCCGCGCGACTCGGTGGCGCTGCGCCTCGGCCAGGAGCGCCTGGTGCGCCTCATCCGCCGCTGATCGCGCGGCGCTTCAGTTGGGGTTGCCGCTCGGCCGCGAGGCGCGCTGCGACGGCGCCGCATTGCGCGCCAGCACCGCGAGCTTGAGCTGCCCGTCGTTCTTGCGGTGGTGGGTGCTCTTGCGGCTCGACTTTCGCGAAGGCCGACTGGTCGGGCTCGCCGGGGGCTCGAGCTCATAGGCGCTGTTTTGCGCGGCGCGCGGCGACTCGTTGTGCGAGCCGTCGCTCGGCGGTTTTGGATGCCGCGCCTGTTTCGGTTTGTGGTGCTTTTCGAGCTGAAGCTGTTCGTTGAATCGTTCTGCTTTGGTTGCCACGAGGCGAGTGTAGTGCCGCGCGACGCGCGTTCAATCGTCGAAGGTCTCGATCTTCGGCTTCTTGGCCGGCGCCTTGTCGTCGTCGAAGTTCTCGATCTTCGGCTTGACCGCCGGCTTCTTTCCCGTCGAGTGGGGGTGCTTGCCGGCGGCGGTCGCGTGCGCGGGCGGCGGCGTCGCCATGTCGGGCGCCGCCTCGAACGGCGGGATCGCCGGGCCCGACCCGTTGGGATCGATCACCGGCGTGTTCGACTGCCCGCTGCGCGCCCAGCGCGTGATCGCCCACGCGCCGCCGAGGAACACCAGCCCGCCGACGCACGCCGCGATCAACGTCTCCCAGCGCCGGCTCGTGCCCGCCGCCGCCTTGCCGGCGATCACCCGCGCGTGCGGCGTGCCCGGGTTGGTCCCGACCGCCACCTTGCTCGAGCCGCCCGACGGATCGCGCGCGCCCGCCGCCTGCCCGTCGGGCACCTCCTCGCGCGCCTCGGGCGGAAACGTGCGCGTCATGAACTCGGCCATGTCGTCGACGCCGAAGCGCGCGCCCTGCAAGTAGCCGTCGAGATCGCGCGCCATCTGTCCGGCGCGCCGGTAGCGCTGCGAGCGATCGCGCTCGAGCGCGCGCAGCGTCACCTCGTCGAGCTCGCGTGGCACGCCGCTCGCGAGCCGCGACGGCGGCGGCACCACCATCGTCTTCACCCGCTGCAGCGTCTCGAAGTCGTTCTCGCCTTTGAACAGCCGCTTGCCGACGAGCATCTCGTACAGCACCACGCCGGTCGCGAACAGATCCGACTCCGGCCCCGGCGAGCCGCCCTCGGTCTGCTCGGGCGACATATAGGCGATCTTGCCCTTGAGCGCGCCGGTGCGCGTCTCCTCGCGCGCCGAGAACATCGCCTTGGCGATGCCGAAGTCGAGCAGCTTCACCTGCCCGTCGTACGTGAGCATGATGTTGTGCGGCGAGACGTCGCGGTGGATGATCGGCTGCGGCGCGCCGTGCTCGTCGGTGTGCTCGTGCGCGCACGCCAGCCCGCGGCAGATCTCGCGCGCGATGTACGCCGCCGCCTCCGGCGGAAACGATCGCCGCTCGCCCGACTTCGCCAGCCAACGGAGCGCGTGCACCAGGTCGAGCCCCTTCACGTACTCCATCGCCATGAAGTACTCGCCGTCCACTTCGCCGAGCTCGTACACCTGCACGATGTTCGGGTGCGTGAGCTGCGCGGCGATCTTCGCCTCGTTGATGAACATCGAGACGAACGACGGATCGTCGTTGTAGGGCCCGAGGATCTTCTTGACGACCACGATGCGCTCGAACCCCGCCGCGCCGGTGGCCACCGCGCGGAACACGTCGGCCATCCCGCCGCGCCCGAGATGGGCCGTGAGCTGGTATTGGCCGAACCGCGTCGGAGTGAAGGCGGGCAGCACCGCGGGAGATTGTATTACGGGGTGACGGTGTTCAGCGTGCGAAACTTGGGCATCGACGGGACGCTGGTGTCGATGTCCCAGATCTCGATCGGCGCCGAGAGCACGTCGCCGGTCGTGGCGTTGAAGTCGATCGGCCCCGAGGTGCCGTCGAGATCGATGGCGCCGTTCGACAAGAGCGCGCTCACGCCCTTGACGTAATCCTCCGGTCCGACGCGCACCGTGTTCGGCTTGGTCGACAGCCGCGCCATCACGCCCGCCAGCGCGTCGCCGGTGAGCGGCACCTGCGTCGGAGTGCCCGCGATCGCGAAAGCCACCGCGTAGAACGCGTCGTAGGTGTTGGCGACGAACGAGGTGGAGGTGGAGCTCTGCCCGAACTTGTCGCGATAGGTGGAGTCGAACGCGTTGAAGGTCGCGCCCGACGGCTCGCCCGGCGCGGTGCCGCGGATGCGCGAGAGCACCTGCACGTTGGGCATCGCGCCGAAGAGATCGAGCCCCTTGGCGCCGTCGGTCATGAGGAACTGCGTCGAGGCCAGCGCGAGCGGCTGGTTGGTCGAGAGCGAGGCCACCAGCGCCGCCGCGTCGGCGTCGGCGATCAGCACCGAGACCGTCGGCTTGTCCATCGCCAGCTTGCCGAGCGGCACCGTGGGATCGACGCCCTCGGGAAACGAGATGGCCGATTTGGGCTGCATGCCCCACGCGGCGATGAACGCCTGGTCGAGCCCGACGCCGTAGACCGAGTCGACGTAGGCGAGGTCGAGCACCGACGGCGGCATGGCGTTCGCCGGCGCGAGCAGCTTGGCCTGCTGCGCGAGCACGATCGCCTGCAGCGTATCGGACGCGGCGGTGCGCCAGAGAAACGGCCGATCGGGCAGATCGGTGATCGCCGGCGAGGTGGCCGACGGCGAGACCACCAGCACGTGCGCCTGCGCCGCCAGCGGCGCGATGGCGACGAGATCGCTCGAGGTGGTCGGCCCGACGATCGCGACGGCGCCGAGCGAGAGCGCGTGATTGAAGGCGCGCACCGAGTGCGTGTCGTCGCCCGCGGTGTCACACATGTACAGCGCGATCGGCCGCTGGTTGAGCTGACTGACCTCTTCGATGGCGAGCCGCGCGGCGTCGGCCATCTCGGTGTCCTTGGCGTCGGCCGCGCCGCTCAGCCGAAACAGCCCGGCGACGATGACCGGCTTCTGCGCCAGCGGCGCGCCGAGCGGCGGCTCGCACAAGCGCTCGTCGGGAAGCCCGTTCACGCAAAAATGATCGCTGGTGCAAAACAGCCCCGCCGGATTGCCGCCGTCGGGCGCGAGCCGCGCGCAGTCCGAGTCGAGGTTGCACTCGTTGAAGTTGAAGCAGCCCGCGAGCGACACGGCCGCGAGCGCCAGTGCCGCTCTCAAAACTTCACCTCGACGCCCAACCCGCCCAATCGCGGCGTAATCGAAGCGCGCCTGGCCGGCAGCGCGCGCGTCCCGCGATAGAGGAAGTAGCCCGCGACGGCGATCGCTGCCGCGCCGACGCCGTAGAGCACGCCCGCGACGATGAGCTGCGTCTGCGCCGAGTCGCGAAACCCGCGCTTGTCGCTCTCGACCAGCGTGCCGTCGAACTGATCGTGCAGCGAGGACGCGTTGACCGTGAGCCCGATGCCCGCCGCGAGCGCGACCACGCCGGTGACGCCGAGCGCGATCCCCACGCCGCGATCCCTTCGCCGCGCCCGATTCGCGCGCTGCCAATTCTCGTCGACGGCGACCGCCGGCGGCGGCGGCGGCTGAACGATCGGCGGCGGCGGGGGAGGCGGCGGCTCCGGTTTCTCGACGACAGATTTCGCCTTCGGCGAAAGCAACTCCTTCAGCGCCGCCACGCGCGCCTCGGCCCGCGCTTTATATTTCGCGTCCGCGTCCTCGGCCGCGAGATAGCGCTGATAGCGGTCGAGCGCCTTCTCGTTATCGCCCTGCTTCTCGTACGCCTTGGCGAGGTTGTAGAGGATGGTCCCGACCGGCTGCGCCTGATAGGCGCGCTCGAGCAGCTCGGCCGCCTTGCCGTAATCGCCGTTGCGATAGGCCGCGGCCGCATCGCTCGCCAGCTTCTCCACCGGCGTCACCTTGCCCGCGATCGCGGACGCGGTGAGCGCCCAGCTCACGACGAGCCCGATGAGCCATCTCGCAGCGTGCATCCCCAACCGTCTCACTCCCCTCGACGAACTATCTAGCGTAGGGCGCACCGCGGATTCGTGTCAATGCGCGCCTCCACCCGACGCTGAGCATCCACGACTCCGCCGGCGCCGTGACCTCGCCCACCGCCCACGACGAATAGGGATCGAGCCCGCGCCGAACCAGCCCGTGCTTCTCCGCATTCGTGCGCACGTAATTGAGCGCATGCGCCACCTGTGTCGGCGTTTTCAAAATGTCCGCGAAATAGCGATCCGCATAGACCGCGCCCTTTCGCCTCATCACGCGATTGAGCGCCTTCGCCATCCGCACGCCGAGCCCTTTCATTCCCCGCGAGAGCGCCGCCGAATCCTCCGCCTCGACGAGGAAATGGATGTGATTGCCCATCACGGAAAAGTGGCAGAGCCGCATTCCGAACTGCGACCTCGCGGCCGCGAACGCGCGCTTGAGCACACGAAAGCAACGCCCGCTGCGCAGGCTATAGACCTCGCCACGCATCCGCACGATCACGTGCAAAGGAAAGCGTTTGACGACCGCAGGACGGCGAAGGTGCGAAACGCCCGCCCCGCGAATTGGATCTTTGGGCTTTCTACCCGCGCCTTTTGCACGCTTTCGCCTGGCCGCAAACCCAAACAAAAGCTGCCTTCCGCGCCATTTCATACTATTTAGCGTACATTCAAAAACTCCAACGTCAAGCAAAATAACCTCAAAAACGCCGGCAAAGCCGCCGCGGCCAGCGGCGGCAGGCACAACCCCCCATCTCGAGTAAGCCCAATCACCAGCCAGACCCCACCGGCGCGGCGACGTTCCTCTCACGCACGCCCACTGTCTGGTGTCGCAAGACCCTCCAACCGTGCACAAACGTCCTTTCACCCCTCACCAGCCAATGATCCCCTCTCTACAGAGCACCACCCCCTCAGTCGCGCGAGCAGCGCGCCACCCACTTCACTGAAGACCTCACTCCCCAATCACCTTCATCACCACCCGCTTCTCCCTCCTCCCATCAAACTCATAATAAAAAACCTGCTGCCACGGCCCCAAATCCAACCTCCCCCCCGTCACCGGCAAAATCACCTGATGCCCGATCAACAAATTCTTCAAATGCGCATCCCCATTCTCCTCCCCCGTCAAATGGTGCCGATATTCCGTCCCCGCCCCCTCCGGCGCCAGCCTTTGCACCCACTCCTCGATGTCCGCGTGCAGCCCGCTCTCGTCGTCATTGACGAGCACGCCGGCGGTGATGTGCATCGCGCTCACGAGCAGCATTCCCTCGCGCACGCCGCTCTCTTTACAGCACGCGGCCGCCTCGTCCGTGATCCGCACCAGCTCGCGTTTCTTCTGCGTACAAAACGTCAGGTACTTCGTATGGCTCTTCATTCGCGCATCCTACCGCTCGCGCCCGATTGACGCGATCGCGCCCGGTGCCGAGTTGACCTCGCCAACCAGCCGGCAACACCGGCCCCGACGAGGAGATCGCCATGCCCATCTTGTTCTCGAAAGTTCGTGTCGTGCCGTCGACCGATTTCGGCAGCGGAGGAATGCCGTTCGAGTGCCACGCGCCGCATCCCGGATTTGCGCTCGT
This sequence comes from Polyangia bacterium, assembly GCA_035652295.1. GTDB lineage: Bacteria > Myxococcota_A > Polyangia > Palsa-1104 > Palsa-1104 > DASREC01. Next base: position 2,161 of record DASREC010000212.1, on the reverse strand, counting down.
CGGGCTCCAGCTGCGCGTCGGCGACTGGATCGATCAGGTGACGCCGGTGTTCGCCGAGCTCGACGAGGACGGCGGCGTCGGGCCGGAGCTGTTCGGCTCGTCGCACGGCGGATACGGCGGGCACCTGCGGCAGCTGCGCGTGGCGCCGGGCTGCGTGGCGACGGGGCTGCAGACGCGGTCGGGCAGCTTCATCGACGGCGTGCGGCTCTTGCAGGCGCGCTGGGACGGGACGTCGCTCGGCGAGTCGGCGTGGACCGAGTGGGTGACGGGCGCGTCGATCGGCGGCGTCGAGCGGCCGGAGCGGATCGTCGAGCCGTACGGGCGCAGCGTGATCGTCGGCATCGCCGGGCGCGCGATGGGCTACGTCGACAACCTCACCGTCGTGTGCGCCGAGCTGTCACGCATCAGCAGCACGGCGATCACCGCCCAGACCTCGCGCGGACACCGAAGCGCGTCGAGCGCGCACGCAACCGGCTGAGCGCGAGAATACATCTTCAGCCGTATTCACTCGCTCCGCGGTTTTGGATTATTGCTGTCGGCCCTGGGCGCTTTGATCAGCGTGGAGGTTGGCGGATGGAACGGCTGGCAGAGTTGCTGTCGACGCACGCCGAGGAGATCGAAGCCAACTGGCTCCAGGCGCTGCGCCGCTCGAGCTGGGTCCAGGGACAGGGCGACGCGGAGCTGCGGCTCTCGCTCTCGCGGCAGCTGCAGGCGTTCTCCCGCGCGCTCGCCGATCCAACGATCGGCGCGGCGGGCGCGCGGGAGCTGATTCGCGAGCACGCCGACGAGCGGCTCGACCAGGGGCACGCGCCGTGCGACGTGGTGCTGGAGTTTGCGCTGCTCGATCGGTGCGTGCACGAGGTGCTTTCTCAGCTCGAGCCACGCCCCGCGCGGCTCGACCCCGCCGAGGACGCGCGTTTTCAGGCGCTGGTGCGCGAGGCGGTGGACATCGCCATCGCCGGCGCCAGCGAGCACGAGTGCCGCCGCGTGCGCGCCGATCTCGATCAGCTCAAGCGCGAGCGCGCCGTGCGCGAAGGCTTCGTCGACACGCTGGCGCACGATCTGCGCGGGCCGCTCACGGTCGCGGTGGCGGCGGGGCACCTGCTCGAGACGCGCGTGAGCGACGATCACGATCGCCACCTCGCGCACCGCTTGCTCGAGAGCGTGCGGCGCGCCGAGCTGATGTTGCGCGACATGCTCGACGCCAGCCGCGTGCGCGCCGGCCAGGTGCTGCCGCTCTCGCTCGGGCCGTGCGACCTGACCGCGATCGCGCGCGAGGTGGCCGACGAGCTGACGCTGGTGCACGGGCCGCGCTTCTTCGTGAAGCTCGACGGCAACGTGCGCGGCGTCTGGTGCGCGCGCCAACTGCGCCGCGCGCTGTGGAACCTGGGCACCAACGCGGTCAAGCACGGCGCGCCCGACGAGCACGTGATCTTCAGCGTCGAGCTGTCCTCCGACCCGCACGGCGACGGCGCGGGCGCGCGCGTGGCGGTGTACAACCGCGGCCCGGCGATCGCGGCGCGCGAGCTCGAGCGCATCTTCGATCCGTTTCGCCGCGGCGGGCTGGCGGTGCCCGACTCGGGCTGGGGGCTCGGCCTGGTGCTGGTGCGCGCGTGCGCGGAGGCGCACGGCGGATCGATCGAGGTGCGCTCGGATCCCGACGAGGGCACGACCTTCGCGCTGCGCCTGCCGCTCGACTCGCGGGCGTACTACCAGGCGCAGCTCGATCGCGATCAGTCGTGGAGCAGCCCGTGACGGGCGGCGAAGCGCAGTAGATCGACCATCGAGTGCGCGCCCAATTTCTTGAGCACGTGCGCGCGGTGCGTCTCCACCGTCTTGACGCTGATGCAGAGCTGCGCGCCGATGTCGCCGTTCGAGTAGCCGCGCACCAGCAGATCGAAGATCTCGCGCTCGCGCACCGACAGCGCGTCGCACGGCCCGTCGGCGCCGCGGCCGCGCTGCTTGAGCCTGAGGAGCTCCTCGATGGCGCCGCGCTGCAGCCGCGGGCACAGATAGTGATCGCCGTGCCCGACCGCGCGGATGGCGTCGACGATCTCGCGCGGCGTCTGGTGCTTGAGCGCGTAGCCGATGGCGCCGGCGGAGAGCGCCTGCGCCACGAAGTCCTCGCTCGAGTGCTGCGACAGCACCAGGATCTTGCAGC
>DASREC010000211.1:0-11634 GCA_035652295.1 Polyangia bacterium | reverse complement strand
CAATACTTCGCCGGCGACGTCGGCCCCGAGCTGAACACGAAGTCGGAGCGCACGCCGTTCTGCGCGTCCGCGCGCGCCAGCGCGTGACAGGTCATGCACGACGACGTGATGTTGCTGCAGTCGCCCGGGCACGAGGTCGTCCCGCCGCACTCGGTGACCGAGTTGGCGAGCAGCGTGGGAAACCCGTTCTGATCGATGAAGCTCGTCTGCGTTCCCTTCAATCGATAGTGCTGAAACTCGGCCGGCACTTTGTGCTTCTTCAATAGCTCGACGAGCGCCGGCGTCAGCGCGCCCGCCGCGTAGCCTTTGCAGATCTGCCCATTGGTCGCGGTATACGCCGGCGCCGCGCCGAACGGATCGTAGCAGCCGATGTGATCGCAGCGCGCCGGATTGTCGACGTGCTCGAACGTGGCCCAGGTCCACATCGGGATCGACTTGGTGATGAGGTGCATCGCCACCAGCCCGAACAGGTTCCCCTGCGAGTCGAGGTTCCAGTGGTAGTTGGGTTTGTCGGCGGCGGTGATCGGCTTCCAGTTGGCCTTGACCTCGATCGCGTCGACGGGAAACGCCACGGCCGGGCTCTCCGGCGCGCCCGCCGTCGGGTAGTGATAGCCGGCGATGGCCGCGCCCGCCGAGCGCTCGATGCCCTCGACGTACCAGAGCCCGTTCTTGACGATGAAGTCGAACGAGGCCTTGTTGCGCCGCACCTCCTCGGTGCCGCCGACCTCGATGAACGGCCGCGCCGAGATGTCGTGCGCCGTCAGCTTCTTGTTGCTGCGCTCGGCTTCGACCAGGAGCTGGAGCAGCGAGCGGCGCAGCTTCTTCGACGGCGCCGCGCCCGGCCAGACCGGCGTCTTGCAGTCGCTCGGAAAGGTCGCCGGATCGTCGGCCCACGTCTCCCAGAGCGCGTCGTTGGTCTTCTGTCCTTTGACCGTGCTCTGCTTGGCCGCGATTGAATTGATCTGCGCGAAGAAGGTCCATGCGCGCATCGCCGGCGCGTTGAGATCGGGATCGGGATCCGCGAGCGCGCTCCCCGACCAGGCCAGCCCGACGACGAGCACGACGATCCGCGTTTTCATGCAAGACCCCCTTGTGCGCCGAGCATAGAGGAGATCGCCCGGCCCGGGAATGCGGCAAATTGCCGCACCTCGCGCCCGCGCCCCGCCTGCGGTATCGTCCCGCCATGAGCGACCCGATCGTCTTCTTCCACAATCCCCAATCGCGCGGCCGAATCGTCCACTGGATGCTCGAGGAGATCGGCGCGCCCTACGAGATCAAGCTGCTGCGCTTCGACAAAGCCGAGCACAAAGCGCCCGACTACGTCGCGCTCAATCCAATGGGCAAGATCCCGACCATCGTCCACCGCGGCGTGGTCGTCACCGAAGCCGCCGCGATCCTCGCGTACCTCGCCGACGCGTTCCCGGCGGCGGGCCTCGCCCCCGCGCTCGACGATCCCGCGCGCGGCACGTACTACCGCTGGCTGTTCTTCGGCGCCGGCTGCGTCGAGCCCGCGGTGAGCGACCACGTATTCGCGCGCGTGCCCGTCGAGCGCAAGGGCGCCGTCGGCTACGGCACCTACGAAGACACCATCAACGCGCTCGAGAAAGCGGTCACGCCCGGCCCGTTCATCCTCGGCGATCGCTTCAGCGCCGCCGACGTCTACATCGCGTCGCAGATCGGCTGGGGCCTGATGCGCAAAGGCATCGACCCGCGCCCCGCGTTCCTCGACTACATCGCGCGCGCCGCCGCGTCCCGCCCCGCGTACAACCGCGCCGTCGCCCAGAGCGAAGCCCTCGCCGCGCGCCTGGCCTGACCCGGTTCATCCACAAAGGAGCGCGCCATGCACAAAGGATCCTGCCTCTGCGGCGCCGTGAGCTTCGAGGTCGCCGTCCCGCTCCCGCCGCCCGACGCGTGCCACTGCACGAAGTGCCGCAAACACTCGGGCCACGTCTTCGTCTCCACCGACGTCCCCCGCGCCGCCGTCTCCATCCACGGCGCCGACCACGTCACCTGGTTCCAATCGTCCGAAAAAGTACGCCGCGGCTTCTGCGCCACCTGCGGCTCCTCGCTCTTCTGGGACCCGATCCACAAAGACTGGATCGGCCTCGCCATGGGCGCCTTCGACAAGCCGACCAACACCAAGATCGCCATCCACATCCACGTCGCCGACAAAGGCGACTACTACGACATCACCGACGGCGTTCCGCAGAACCAACATTGATCGGCGCGAGCCGTGCCATCGCCCAGAGCGAAACCGTGACCCGACGGCGAGCTGAGCCCGCGCCGGAAAGGTCAGCGGATCCTCTCCCTCGCACTCTTGAGCGACCCGGGATCATACCGTATCGTCGCCGGGTGACGCGCACGCTGCTCTCTTTGCTCGTGTTCGTTGTCGGGTGCAAGGACGCTCATGGCCAGGTCCACACCTTGCCCGACGCCCCGACGGCAAAGCTCGCCCCCATCGCGCAGACGAAGTGTCGGCGAGAAATCGACGAATCGTCGGCACGCTGCCGCTCACCTGTCACGTGCATGGTGAGGGATGCGGATCGCGAGCGCGGCGGCCTCCTCACGCATCAGGTCGCGCGGCGAGGCAGAAACGACCTGTCGCTCGTCCACAAGGTCGTCGGCCGCAATCCTTGCCTGCCTCGAAGCGCCGCTCGATGGGGTTACTGAATGTCGAATTGGATACACGTGTTCTGTCGCGACAAACGACCGGTCCGGCGCGCCGAGCTTGAAGACTTCATGGGCCATTGGGGATGGCTCGACGAGCCGGCCAGATTCGAGCCACCACTTGACGAGAGTGTGGGCGCCGATTCGGAGTGGGGCTATTTCGAGCTGTGGTATCGCGACGGCAAACGGCCCACCCAGGTCCGTCATTGGATAACCAGGGACGAGATCCAGCCCACGATCGACGAGCTCAAGGAGGAATTCAAAGACGCGCTGAGCGATCACCCGGAGGTGGCAAAGCACCTCTCCGAAACCCGCCAAGCTTTCGTCTTCGAGATGGGAGCCGATCTTCCCGAGGACGTGTGGGAGATGCTCGACGTGACCGAGGCCTTCCTTGCACGCGAGCGCGATGGAATCGTCGTCGCGTGGGAAGGGATCTACGACGCGCAATTGAAGCTGCTGTTGGCCTTGCGCGACAGACCTCCGCCCTTGTGGTGATTGAGCGGTCAGTAATCGCGCGCTCGACGTTCGATCGACTCAATCATCGTCCAATCGGCATCGACGTTGTCGGCAATTCCTCGTCGATGGTTCGCAGCCGCTCAGTGTCAATGATGGGGTTGTCCACCGCTAAGAACATAATAGGTATATGCACCCACGAGTCGCGTCGTTGTATTGGTCGAATGGTCTTTTAGATGAAGTTGTAGACTACCGAAATCTCTCCATGTCCCTTTTTCGATTTCACAACTTGATCTGCACTCTCCGTATTAGACCTGCGCCATGCCCCCATCGACGGCGAGATCTATACCGGTGATGAAAGAACTTTGATCGGAAGCGAGGAATAGGACGGCAGCAGCGACTTCCTCGGCCTTACCTCTGCGACCGAGCGGAACTTCCGAGGCGAACTGGGCTGCCACCTGTTTTACCTGTTCAGCGGTGAGGCCGGCGTTCTCCAAAGCCGGAGTTTCGATTGGGCCAGGGCTCATCGAATTCACACGAATCTTGCGATCCTTCAGTTCCACCGTCCAGCCGCGGGCGAAAGAGCGCACAGCCGCCTTGCTCGCAGCGTAGGCGGTAAACGCTGCATCTCCTCTCACATTGGCGACTGAAGAGGTCAGGATGATCGAGCCGCCATCTTTGAAAAGGGGAAGGGCCTTTTGGACTGTGAAGAACGTTCCCTTCGCGTTCAGGTCGAATGTCTTGTCAAAATGAGCCGCGGTCGCCGTTTCGAGCGGAGCGACTTCACCCCAGCCGGCGTTTGCGAAGAGGACGTCGATGTGGCCGTGCTTCTCTTTCACGACGGCATAGAGCCGGTCCAGATCTTCCAAGCGCGACACGTCGCCCACGACCGTCGTAACGTTTCTCTCGATGAAGGCAGCAGCCTCCTTCAGCTCTTTCTCTCGTCGGCCGGTGATTACGACGTGCGCACCTTCTTCCACGAAGCGCTTGGCTGTGGCCAGGCCAATCCCACTGCTTCCGCCTGTGATGACCGCAATTTTTCCCGCCAATTCTTGTCCGTTGTTGTTGCGCATATGTTTTCTCCTTACCGGATGTGAAGATGACGGTACGAGGTTTGGTCATCCTTTCCCTTGCACGGGAAGGTAAGGAAGGCAGAGCCCAAAAAAACTAATTAAGATTAGACCTTCTTAGTCTACGAATCAGATGATATGCGGCAGGCCGCCTGCTCAGCGACTATTTCCTCGGCTGTGCAGTCGCCGACGACGAGCGTGAGGCTGCGGAGGTCAGGTAATTCAGCATCCACCGTCCAGCCGGTCCGAGGTTGTGCTCCGAAACGTAGGCAGCGCCAAGCACCAGCGGTGTGAGCGAGTCGAAGCCGGCCGGTTGAATGATCGTCAACCTCCCGTCCTTGATTTCGTCCTCTACCATGTGCGCCGGCATATTTCCCCAGCCCAGCCCTGCGAGCAGCATGGATTTCTTGGCGCCAAGATCGGCCAAGCGCCACGTTGTACTGGAAAGCACGCCCCAATCGACGGCATTCGTCAGAGTTGACGCGTCCGTCAGGACGAGTTGAACATGCTGGCGAAGTACGTGCGGCTCGATAATGCCCTGTACGGACGCGAGAGGATGGGATGGAGAGACCACTGGCCAGAGAGCAATGGTGGTGATCGGAGTAAGTTTGAGCGCGGCGAGCTCAGCCACGTTGCTCGGCAGCAATCCGATGGCGCATTTCCCGTCAGTCACCAGGTCAGCGGCGGCGCCCAGTGACGCGACGTAGAGGCGCAGCGGGACTGTCGGGAACTGCTGAGTGAACGCTCGAAGCGCATCAAATATCGGAGGCAGCGGATAAAACGCGTCCAGCACGATGCTCAGCTCGACTTCCAAGCCGCGGGCGAGGCCGCGCGCCTGCTCGCGGAACTCTCCCGCCTCTTCAGCAATGCGGCGCGCTCGCACCAGTAGTGCGCGGCCGGCCGGTGTTAGTACCGAGCGGTAGGCCGAACGATCGAACAGCGGGACGCCGATTTCAGTCTCCAGCTTCCGGATCGCGTAGGTGACTGCCGACTGAGCTCGTTGCAGCGATTTTGCCGCTTTCGGGAAGCTGCCCTCGTCAACGACTGACAGAAAAACACTGATCTGATCGAGGGTAAGAGCGTCCATGGTCCAATCCATATATCAAGACGATATGACGAAGGTCTAGGCTGCGACGGTTTTGACGTCGGTGCGGATGAGCTTGCGGCTGTCGGGGCGGAGGGACCAGGAGGCGATGGCGAGGGCGGCGAGGGCGAGCGGAATCAGCACGTGGCCGGTGTTGCTTTGCCAGGCGTCGGAGTCGCCGACTGCGGCGTGGGCGATGGAGGCGCCGGTGAGGTCGAAGATCATGCCGGCGTAAGCCCACTCTTTGAGGAGGGGGAGGCCGGGGGCGAGGATGACGCCGGCACCGAGGATCTTCCAGACGCCGAGCAGCGTCAGGAAGTGCAGCGGATAGCCGAGGCGGATCATTCCGGCGACGGCTTGCGGGACGTGAAGCACGTTGGCGATGCCGCCCGATAGGAACGACAGCGCGACCAGCGCGGTGCAGATCCAATAGACAGTGGTTTTGGTCTTCATGGGTTTCCTCACTGTGGTGTTCTTTGCGGTCAGGGGATTTGCGACAACACCTCTTTGAGAGGTCCGCCGAGCATGCGCGACCAACCGTGGCGCGAGCCGGCGATGGCGGCGCCCTGCTCGGGCAGGAAGCCGGAGTGTTCGAACGCGAGGTGTGTGCCGCCGGACGGCGTCGCCGTGAGCGTGAACGTCACAATGGTGTCGACCGGGCCGCCTCGCCACGAATAGCGGAGGCGCTTGTGCAGGTCGGCCTCCAGTATCTCGCAGTGGACTGTGCCGTCCCACCACTTCGTCGGCGGGCCTTTGAAGGTGAAGCGCTCGCCGACGCGCGCGCGCATGTCATTGGACAGTAGCCACTTGGCGAGCAGCTCGGGGTCGGTCAGCGCGCGCCAGACTTTAGCGGGCGGGTGGGGGAGCTCGTACTCCAGAGAAATCGACTGAGATTCGGATTGGGCGCTCATTTGTCCATCTCCTCGAGCAGGGCTTGCAGGCGATCGAGGCGTTCGAGCCAGAACGCCTGGTAGTGCGCGATCCAGTCGACGAGCGGGCGCAGTCCCTTTGGCGCGACCCGGTAGTAGACGAGACGGCCTTCGCGACGCTCGGCGACCAGGCCGGCGGTGCGCAGCGCCGCCAGGTGTTGCGACACCGCCGGCTGCGAGATGGCGAAGCGCTTGGTGATGTCCTTGACCGCGGCCTCGCCGCGCGTGAGTCGTTCAAAGATGGCGCGCCGGCTCGGATCGGCCAGCGCGCGGAAGACGGCGTCCTCGCGTTGCATTGATACACATATAAGCGTTTACTTATTGAATGTCAATCACGGGATTTCGGCCCGGCGCGGCGTCGGGGAGCGCGCGGCGGCGTGGCTGTTCGAGCGGTTTCGCGGGCCGTGGGAGGTTCGCCAGCGGCGCGAGAACCAGGCGGCCACCGCGTTCTGGCGGCGCGCCATCGGGCGCTATGCGGGCGGGCGATTCGAGGAGCTCGAGCTCGACGACGAGCGCTGGCGCGGGCCGGTGCAGCGCTTCGATTCGACTCGGCGCGCCTGAGACGTGGCGGATGAGCGGCCCCTCGACGATGAAGAAGATGGTACCGTGCGCGCGAAGACATGGCCGACGACCAGAGCCCACCGCCCGACGGCGACGAACGCGCCCGCCAGGACGCGGCCGACCGCGCCTGCGCGGCCATCGTGTCGCTGATCGATCAAGAGGACGCGCCGCGCGGCGGCACCAAGGAGCGCACCACGCGCGAGCAGGTCGAGCCCGCGCTCGGCGACGCCACCGCGGCCGCGCAGCGAACGATCGACGAGTACGAAGCGGCCGTCGATCGACTGCGCGGTGCCTATCTCGGCAGTCTGCTCTATTCGACCGACGCGCCCGAGCTCGCCGGCGATTGGTCCGCCGACGAACAGCGCGACGAGCTGGGCAGCGACACCTTTGCCGCGCACCTCGCCGCCTGGCTCGGCGGGGCGCAGAGCGCGATCTTGAAGTTCGCGCTGGTCGGCTCGAGCTTCCGCGTGGGCGTCACCGCGCTCGCGCACGTCGACGTCGCCGGCGGCCCCGCCATCGCCGCCGGGCTGATCCGGATCGACGGTAACGGCGCCCTCCACGGAATCGAGAACACCTCCGGCGGTTTCCGTCCCGGCTACCTGCGCAACCTCACCGCGCGCGCCGCCGTGCCGGCCTCCGCGCTCGCCTCCGACCTCCGCGTCATCGACAACCCCGATGGCGATTACGACCAATCGGTGCTGTTACGACCCCGATAGTCCAAGAGGAGAATTCCATGACGTATCGTGGCTCGTGTTTCTGTGGGGAAGTCGAAATCACCGTCACCGGATCGCCCGCGGGGATGGGCTATTGCCACTGCTCGTCGTGCCGCGCGTGGAGCGCCTCGCCGGTGAACGCCTTCACGCTCTGGCCCGCCGACGCGGTGGCGATCGTCAAAGGCGCGGAGCACGTCGCGGAGTTTCGCAAGACCGAGCGCAGCCATCGTCAGTGGTGCCGGCGGTGCGGCGGTCACCTGATGGCGGCGCATCCGCAGTGGAAGTTGATCGACGTGTACGCGGCGGTGCTGCCCGACCATGCGTTCAAGCCCGGGCTGCACGTGAACTACGGCGAGCGCGTCCTCGCGGTCAAAGACGGTCTGCCGAAGTTCAAAGATTTGCCGCCGGAGATGGGCGGCAGCGGCGAGCTGCTGCCGGAGTAATTTGCCGCAACTCGCGGCGCGCGATCGGCGATAATGGAGATGGAATGAGCCGAGGCGGGAGGGAGTCGCGCGGCGGGGCGAAGCCTCCGGCGGAACAGCCGAGAGAGGCCGAGCCGGCGGCGGTCGGAAGGCCGGCGTCGCACTGGTTCGCTTCGCCGGGCGAGCGCATCGCGGCCGAGCTGCCGGCGGCGCGGTTTCAGCGGCAGCGCGACGAACGAGAAGCGACCGCGGCGCAGCTGCGCAGCCGGCTCGCGCCGGTGCAGCGCAAGGCCGAGACCGGCCACGGCCTGGCGGCGGGCGGGCGGCAGCTCAACGCCGAGCGCGCGGGCGCGCTCGCGGCGGCGGAGGGATCGGCGTCGGCGCCGCTGCCGGACGAGCTGCGCGCGCGCTTCGAGGGATCGCTCGGCGCCGATCTCACCGGCGTGCGTCTGCACGACGGGCGCGCGTCGGGGGACGCGGCGGCCGCGATTCGCGCGCGCGCGTATACCACGGGGCAGGACATTCACTTCGCGCGCGGGCAGCTCGACACCCGCTCGGCGGACGGGCAGCGGCTGCTGGCGCACGAGGTCGCGCACACCGTCCAGCAGCGCGGCGGGCGCGGGCCGGCGCAGGCGAAGTCGGAGGTGAGCGCGCCGGGCGACTCGCACGAGCACGAGGCCGACGACGCGGCCTCGGCGATGGTCGACGGGCGCGCGGCGCGCGTGTCGAAGTCGGGCGCGGGCGCGCTCCACCGCTGGGCGAACGAGAGCGAGGCGCAGCCGCTGGTGGCGCTGATCCGCGGCGCGGATCGGGCGACGGTGCAGCGGATCATCTTCGCGCTCGAGCGGGCGCGCGCCTCGGGCGCCGCGCCGGCGGCGCAGGTGCCGATCGAGGTCGAAGGCCTCTGGTCGGGTCCGGTGGTGGCGGCGGACTTGATGGATCTCGAGCAGCTCGCGCACCAGCGCTTTCAGCAGGTCGGCCAGGCGAGCGCGCCCGGGGAGAACGGCGCCAACGCGAGCACGCCGGCCAACGCGAGCACGCCGGCCAACGCGACGAGCGCCGGCGACGGCTCGCGTCGCGACGGGCCGGTCTCGACGGCGGCGAACGGCGGCACCGGCGGCACCGGCGGCAATTCGCCGCAGGGCGGCGGGCTGTTCGGCGGCGTTCGCCGGCTGTTCGGCGGCGGCGGGCAGCAGCCGCAAGCCACGCCGGAGCAGATGCCGATCGAAGCGCGGATGGGACAGGCGCAGCAGTATCTGCGCGAGGTGCAGGACTTCGAGCAGCAGGCCGCCGCGGCGATGCAGCGGTTGCAGCAAGCTTCGCAGGCGTACAACGCGCGGCTCGCACAATATCGCGCCAACCTGCGCACGCAGCAGGGCGACAGCGGTGAAGCGCTGCAGACCGCGCAGCGCGATCTGCAGGAGGTGCAGACGTCCACGCGCGCGCTGCTCGAGCGCGTGCAGGCGGCCAATCGCAGCGACCTGGTCGCGAGACAGCCGCGCACGCCGGGCGGCAGCGACGCCAGCCTCACGCGCGGCGAAGAGATCGCGAGCTCGCTCGAGGCCGAGGCGTCGGTGCTCAGCGGCACCGCCACCGCGTCGCCGACGCCGGCGACCGCGGACGTGGCGGCGCGCGTTCCTCAGACGGTGCAGCAGGTCGAAGCCGCCGAGCAGCAGCTCAACACCACCATCGCGACGATTCGCCAGACGCTGCAATCGGCGACGCAGGCGGTGCGGCTCGCCGAAGGGCAGCAGCCGATCCCGAACGTCGCCGCTCGCGGCGGCGGCGGGGGCGGCGGGCGTGGCGGTGGGGGTGGGCAGAGCGGCGAGGGCGGCGAAGGATCGGCGCCGCCGGACGAGGCGCCGCCGGGCGGCGGCCGTCCGTCGGGAGGCTCGGCCGCGCGCGGCCGTACGCCCGAGCCGCAGCCGACCGGCGGTCGCGCGGCGCCCGAGCCGCAGCCGACCGGCGGCCGCGCGGGAGCGGGCGAGCCGGGCGCGGGCGAGATGCCGGGCGAGCTCGTTCCGGGCGAAGGCATGCCGGGTGAGTTTCCGCTCGGCGAAGGCGTGCCCGAGATTCCGCTCGAGTTTCCGTTGCTCAAGCCGGGCGGCGGAGGCGGCGGCGGAAGCGCAGGCGGAGGCGGCGGCGGAAGCGCAGGCGGAGGCGCGAGCGGATCGGGCAAGCGCCGCCGCTGATCAGACGGCTCCGCGGCGGGCGATCTCGACGGCGAACGTGCGGTGCAGCGCGCGGGCGACGTGCGGCGGCGGGAGGCCGGTGGCGCGCGCGAGCGTCTCGTCGGCGCAGGCGTCGAGCGTCGAGGCGAGGGCGGCGAGCTCGGCGCGGCGCGCCTCCTCGACGCGCGCGCGCTCGGCGGGCGCGAGGCGCGAGCGCAGCCACGCGTCGATCTCCCACGACAGCTCGGCGTGGCGCGTCTCGTCGGCGGCGAGGGTGGTCATCACCGCGCGCACCTCGCCGTCCTCGGCGGCGCGCGCCTGCCACGTGGCGACGAGCGCGCCGAAGGTCTCGCGCACGCAGCCTTCGCGCGCGTTCTCGACGGCGATCGCCGCCAGGTCGCGCGCGGCCGGCGCGTCGACGACCACGCGCGGCGGAGCGGCGCCGAAGCGGCGCGCCAGGCGGGCGGCCGCGCGCGCGTGGCGAACCTCGTCGCGGGCGGCGCGCGTGCACGCGTCGAGGAGGCGCTTGGGGGCGCCGTGCGCGCGCAGCTCGGCGCGCAGGCGGCGGAACGCCGGCACCGACGCCGCCTCGAGGTGCGCCATGCGCGCGAAGTGCCGCCCGAGCACGTCGCCGCGCGCCATCGCCGCGCGCAGCCCCGCCGGCCGCCGCCCGGTGCAGTCCTGGTGGCACTCGACGATCGGCTGGCCGGCGCTGTTGGTAGTCTCGCTGCAGAAGCCGGTCGTGTACGTGTGAACGCCGGCGCACTTGTCGTCGCAGCCGAGATCGGCGAGGCCGCCGTCGACGGTCCAGGTGGATTGCGCGCCGCCGCACGGTCCGGGTCCGGGGATTCCGATCGGGCTCGGGCCGCAGCCGGCCACGAGCGGCAGCGCGGCCACGATCGCGCGGCGGAAGAACAAGGCCAACGTGTCTCGTCTCATGCCGCGATGCTCAGCAACAAGCGCACCACACGCAAATCGCGGCCATTCGCCGTCGCCCCGCGCGCGAAGCGCGACACGCATGGCGGGATTCACCGCAAAAAACTGAGGAGCACCGCCTTACGTAGCGGTACGGATGCAGGCCGCGTCGCGAATCGCTACTATCGACCGATGCGGATCATGATGAACGTGATGCTCGTGCTCTCGCTCGCGGGCCTGCTCTCGTCGTGCGGCGACGACGTGTCCATCGCGGACATGCCGGCGGGGAACGTCGACCTGAGCGGCACGAGCGGCGACGGGCCCGGCGGCGGCAAGATGTTCGGCGATCTGTGCTCCTCCAACGCCGACTGCCAGAGCGGGCTGTGCGAGCCGTTCGCCATGATGGCCGTACACCGCTGCACCAAGTCGTGCACCGTCGCCACGCAGGCGACCGACTGTCCCGCGCCGAGCAACGGGACCTGCACGCCCAACAACTACTGCCGTTTCCTCCAGTAGCGAATTTCACTGGTCAGCGCGGCCCGGGCTGCGTACAAGATCCGCCGATGCCGACCGCCCGCTCGAACCTCTCCGCTTCCGAGGCGCTCAGCCGCCTGCGCGAGGGCAATCGCCGCTACACGCAGAACGTCCG
>DASREC010000210.1:0-15732 GCA_035652295.1 Polyangia bacterium | reverse complement strand
AGAAGCCGAGCCACGTGACCGAGATCCCCGCCAACCATCCGGCCAATCAATCCAAAGGCGACAAAGACTCCGCCGCCGCGCCCGCGCCGCCGAACGCGTGATGCGTGCCGGCCGGTGGCTTTGCATCGGCGCGCTCGCGCTCGTCGCGTGCCGCCAGGCCTCCACCAAAGCTCCTCAGCAAAAGGCCACGTCCATGATCAGCGACCTCGAAGCCGCAAAGCTCGTCAACGAGCTGGGCCCGCGTTACGCGCCGCCCGACAAGCCCGCGCTGGTTCCCTCCGACGACGCCATCCGCGTGATGGCCGACTTTCGCGACGGCGACACATTCGCGCCCGTCGCCGGCGCCGAGACGCTCTATTACGGCTTGAGCTACGAGGTGCACGCCGACGCCAACAGCTACGAGAACTATTTTTTCTGCCGCATCAAGCCGAGCGGCGACGGGCTCGTCGGCTTCGCGACCAACTTGAAGACCGACGGCTGGCAGGAGGACGGCGACGCGCGCGACATCGCCAAGCGGCTGCGCAAGGGCGACGCGCTGCCGCCGAGCCCGGCGGTGAAGTACATGCGCTCGACCGAGCCCGACAGCGGCTGGTTCCCGCTCACCGCCACCGACGGGAAATCGAAGGCGCTCGCGGCGCCGAGCCCGCTCTGGCTGCGGCAGAACGGCAACCGCCTGCTGATCGTGCAGAAGCTGCCGACGCAATCGCCGTCGCGCGCGACGCCGTTCGAAGCGGCCGGGCGCTACGCCGAATTGTGGCGCGTTCCGTAGCGGCTCACGGGCGCGCGGCGACGGCGATCGCGTCGCGCGCGCCGAAGCGTCCCACGTAGAAGACGAGCGGGCGATCGCCGTAGCGCACGAGCGCGGGCGCGGCCGAGGCGGGGGCGAGCGGCAGCAGCGGCGTTTGCTGCACCGCAAAAGAAATGCCGTCGAACGACGCCGCGAAGCCGCTGCCGCTCGTGCCGTCGGGCAGCGCCACCGAGAAGCCGAGCGTGTAGCGGATCGCGCCGGTGACCGTCGGCTCGGCGCGCGCGAACGGGCGGTCGAGCGCGCCGCCGAACGGCACGCCGCGCACGATCGGATCGCGCGCGGGCGTGGATGGATCGCCGTCGAGCCGCGTCCACGCCGGCGCGCGCGCCGCCTGGAAGTCGGCGAGCGGCGCCTCGGCGGCCCAGATCGCGCCCGCCGCCGCGTAGTAGACGCGCAGCTTCTCGCCGACGACGATCGCCGCCGGCGCGCCGAGCGATGCGCCTTCGTCGCCGCCGTCGGCGGTGAGCGCGGGCGCGGGCGGCTTGCTCCACGCCGCGCCGTCGGGCGACGTGGCCGCGCCGATCGCGCCGCCCGCCGCGTACAGCATCAGCCACGGCGCGCCCGGCACCACCGACGGGCCGCGCACTGCGCCCTGCTCCCACGCGGCGTCGGCCGAGAGCGCGGGCGCGAGCGCGCCGAATCCGCCGTCGAGCGTCTCGGCGTCGGCGCGCGCGATGGCGAAGCCGCCCGGGCGCGCGACCGCCACCCAGATCGAGATCGCCGCGCCGCTCGCGATCGGATCGGGATCGGCGAGATCGGCCGACGCCTGCTGGAGCACGAACGGCGCGTTCCACGACTGCGCCGGATCGGCCGCGATCGGCGCGAACGTGCCGCCGCCCCAATCGGGCAGGTTCGCCGCGCCGCCCGCGTAGTCGCCGGTCGTGCCGCAACCCGCCGCGAGCGCGAACGCGAACGAAATCGCCGCGCGTCTCAAAACCGGCTCCTCACGGTCAGCCCGAGCTGCGGCACAATGCCGCTCGCCCGATAATCTCCGACGGGATCGAGCGGGTCGAGCTTGTGGTGCGCGCGCGGCGACAGCACCGTCAGCGAGAAGTGCGCGTCGATGGCGAGCGGCTTGGGCATCACGCGCCCGAGCCGCTTGAGCTCGAGCCCGACGCCGAGCCCGAGCGTGTGCTTGTCGCAGTCGGCCAGGTTGGACTCGCCGATCTGATCGGGCGCCGGCGACGGCTCGTACGAGTAGCCGCCGCGCGCGTCGAGCCCGATGCGCTCGCGATCGAGCGCGCGCCACTCGACGCCCACGCGCGGGATCGCGATGTCGCGAAATCCCGGCGCGGCGTACGGCGCCGGCGCCGCCAGGTGGATCTTGGAGTTGAGCACGCCCACGTCGTAGCCCAGCGTCACCGTCGCCGCCGGCGCGGGAAACTCGCTCCAGCGCGCGAATGTCAGATCGAACGCGACCAAGAGCGCGCGCGTCACCCGCAGCGCGCCGCCCGCGGTGAGCTGCCACGGCTGGAACAGGTCGGTCGCCACCGAGCGCGTCGAGAAGTAGCCGTTGTGCACGATCGGCGGCGAGCCGACGTCGCCGTCGATGCGGAACTGCTGATCGATCACCAGCGTGAACGAGTGGCGGTACGAGACGCCGAGCGACAGGTACTTCGTCACCTCCCACAAGATCCCCGCTTGCGGGTAGCGCACCGCCAAGAGGTCGACGTCGATCTTCGACACCAGCGAGCTGTCGTCGGGATTGCCGAGGGAGACGACGCCTTTCAAGTTCACGTCGCCGGCGGTGCGCGACATGAACGTGAGCCCCGCGCCGAGGTACAGCCCCGGCACGAGCTGCACCGCCAGGTTGGTCGACAGCAGCATGCGCTGCGTGCGGTTGTCGTAGTAGATGAAGCGCGGCTGGCCGTACGCCATCCAGCGCTGGCGCAATAGCCACTGATCGGGCAGCCACACCGCCGCGCCGAACGCGAAGCGCACCGCGCCGATGCGTCCCGGCAGGAGCAGCCCCGCCGACACGCCGCGCGTCGCGTTGGTGCCGACGTCGCCGCCGTTGAATTGCAGGAGCGGCTGCGCCCAGCGATAGCCGATGTCGATGCGCAGGTCGCGTCCGCGCGCGAGCGCCGCCGGGTTGTAGTAGTTGGCCGAGGTGTCGTCGACGGCGGCGGTGGCGGCGCCGCCCATCGCGATCGCGCGCGAGCCGAGGCCGAAGGCGTCGATCGGATTCGCGCGCGCGTCCGCGGCGCAGAGCGCGAGCACGATCGCAGTCGGCAGCGCGCGCCTCACAGGTCGACTCCCAGCGTGAAGCCGAAGACGCCGAAGTCGCCGCTCGCGCGCGCGCCGTCGAGGTGGTGCCACTGGCCGAACGCGTCGAGCGCGAGCGCGAGCCAGCGCCAGTGCACGTCGAGCCCCGCGCCGGCGGTGACCACGTGGCGATCGGCGTCGACGAGCGGCGTCGCGCCGCCGGGCGACGGGCTCATCTCGAAGAAGTAGCCGGCGCGCGCGTGCAGCGTCACCGGCCGCCACGCGTGCGTCAGCTCGACGCCGGCGCGCGGCACCACCGTGTCGTGAAAATTCGGCGAGGCGAGCGGCGGTGCGCCCGGCGTGGCGTTCTCCGACGGCAGCGGAAACGCGCCCCAGTGCTTCCAGCCGAGCCCGACGGCGACGGTGACTCCGCGCGGCGCCGCGAACGCCGCCTCGAGCGCGAGCTGCATCGGATCGAACTGCGCCACGCCCGCCACGCGCAGGACCGGGAGCTGCAGCGGCAGCTTGTCGCCGAGCCGGGTGGTGATGCGGACGTCGTAGCTCGCCTGCGACTGCCCGTGAAACGCCAGCCCGAGACGCAGCCAGCGCGCGACCTCGACGCGCGCCCCCGCGATCGCCGCGAAGCGGATCTGGATCTGCTCCTCGGCGGTGGTGGTGATGCGCCCGGTGGCGTCGGGCCCGATCTCGACGGTGCCGACCAGCGCGCCCAGCGCCAGCACGCCCACGCCGACGGAGAAGCGCCGGTGCACGCGCACGCCGATCGCCGCCATCGCCGACGCCACCTGCGAGCGCTGATCGAGCAGCGCCAGCCGCGCCTCGTCGGGATACGGCGAGCGCGCGCGGTTGAGCACCGCCGTCGGCGAATAGAAGGCGATTCCGATCGCCAGCCGCTCGGCCATCACGCCGCCGAACGGCAGCGGGATCGCGGCGCCGAACACCACGCCGTCGGTGGCGTCGACCGGGCGGTGCGCGCCGTCGAGCGACAGGCGATAGCGCGCGAGCACGTAGCCGAACGTGAGGCGCGCGCGCTTCGCGTCGACGAGGCCGGCCGGGTTCAGGTACGTGGCGTCGTAGCCGCCGGCGTCGGCGACGCCGGTCGCGCCCATCGCCGACGAGCGCGCGCCGAGGCCGAACAGGTCCGGCTCCGACGCGCCCGCCGTCGCGCCGGCGAGCGCCAGCGCGAACGTGAACGCCAGCGCGCGCATGCGACGCTAGCGCAGGCTCCGCGAGAAGCGGTGGTAGAACGGCGTCGGGCTGCGCTCGTCCTTGAGCTGCACCGGCCCGTTCAGAAACGGCAGGTACATCGTGCGCCGACGGCTGGCCGCGCCGGTGAGCGTCGCGCGCCCGACGCGGTGCCACAAGCGCCCGTCGTGCAGCGTCAGGTCGCCGGCGTCGGCCTCGATCGCCACCTCGCGCGGATCGTCGCCGTGATCGAGGAAGTGCAGCTTGCCGAACAGCATGCCGAACAGCCCCTGCCGGTGCGTGCCCGGCAGCACCCGCAGCGCGCCCTTGTCGCGGTGCGAGTCGTCGAGGTACAGCCCGACGTTCCACATCGGCTGCGGCATTTTGCCGTAGAAGAGATCGCGCAGCGAGTCGACGTGCCAGCCGAGCCGCGTGTAGCTCGAGCCGGGGACGTTGAGGAAGTGGTTGACCACCACGCCGTCCTTCTCCTGCTCGCCGAGGCGGAAGTCGTCGCCGCACGCGCGCCGCACCAGCTCGAAGCGCGGATCGGCGAGGAACGCGTGCAGCTTGGGCGAAAACAGCGACGTGAAGGCGAAGCGGTTGACGAAGCGCCGCCCGTCGCCGTCGAGACCGTACTTGATCGGGATCCCGTTGACGCTGCGCCGCTCCTCGGCGATCCACGCGCGCTCGACCTCGGCCAGCTCGCCGCGGATCAGCTCGATCTCCGCCGGCGACGCGAAGCCGCGGAAGTGGATGTAGCCGAACGTGTCGAGGAACTCGCGCTGCTCTGAGTCGAGCTCCCCGCTCAAGACGAAGGTGGTGTTGCGTTCTTCCAAGGTGGGCATGTTCATTTCTCCAGGTGCGCGCGCGCGGTCGCGGTGAGCGACGCGACGACGCGGCGGTGGGCCTCTGCGTGGGTCGGGGCGCCGAGCGCGGCGCTGAGCGACGCGTCGTCCTGCACGACGTAGCGGCTCAACAAGTAGCTGAGCGCGATCACCGCCAGGCGCGCGCGGCCGGCGGGGACGCCGAGCGCCGACGCCAGCAGCTCGGTGAACGACTCGGTGCCGGGGAGGAAGTGGCGCTGCTCGGTGCGCAGCGTGAGGCGGCCGTGGTCGAGCACCTGCCGCACCAGCAGGCGCACGCCGCTGCGCTCGGCGCGCGCGGCGTGGTAGAGACTCTCGACCAGCGCGTCCAGCTCGACGGGGCCGCGCGGCCCGGGCAGGAGCAGCGCGCTCTTACTGCGGCGTTTTGCCGCAGGCTCTACTGCCAGCGCCGCCTGCATGATGCGGTCGCGCAGCCGGCGGTACACCTCGTCGACGGCGGCGTCGTACAGCCCCTGCTTGCCGCCGAAGTAGAAGCTGATGACCGCGGCGTTGACGCGCGCGGCGGCGGCCAGGTCGCGGTTGGAGACGCCGTGGAAGCCGCGCTCGGCGAACTGCTCCAACGCGGCGTCCACCAGCTTGCGCCGCGTCTCTTCGGCGTCGGCGTCGATCGGGCGGGCCATGCGGAATTAATTAATCGATTGATTAATTCCGGTCAAGCAAAATCGCCTGCGACGGTTTCCCGTCGCTGCGCGCGGCGGCGCGGCGGCTACATCTTGGCGACGGAGAGCGGCTCGATCTCGTAGATGACCCGCACCTCGCCCGGCTTGCGGAACGGGTACTTGTCCTGGTTCAGGTACTTCTTGGCCAGCTTGTCGATGTGCGCGTCCGCGCCGTCCTCGGTGATGCGCGCCACGCGCCCGCGGATCTGAACGTGACGGTAGGGATTATCCGGATCGACGATCACCAGCGCCACCCGCGGGTCGCGCGTCATGTTGCGATCCTTGACGCGCCCGCGCGCGGTGTTGACGCGCACCTTGCCGTCGGCGACGTCGAACCAGACCGGCGTCACCTGCGGCGAGCCGTCGGGCATCAGCGTCGCGAGATTGGCGAGCGGCTTCTTCTGCTGCAAGAGATCGTCGTAATCGGCTGGGATCGTGGCCACGCGTCACCTCGTTGGTTGGTCTGTCGTCGTTCTAGGCGCCGCGGCGCGTTTGTCAGCGTCGGGCGGAAAGCGGTCGCGGTAGCGCGCGAACGCGCGATCCACGTCGGCGTCGGCGAGCGCAAAATCTTCCAGGCGGTAGCGGTGCACGCCGTGGCGGTGCTGCTTCTCGACGGCGAGCGTGGCCGCGAGCCGCGCCTCGACGGCAGCGCTCCACGGCATGCCGGCGCGCTCCTCGATGGCGCGCGTCACGCCGATCGGATCCTTCATCAGCTCGCGGTAGCGCACGTCGACGAAGCGGCGCTCGCCCAGCCGCGCGCGCGCGTCCATCGCGCGGTCCATCATGCGCGCGCCCTTGCGCAGCCAGCTCGCGCCGATCTCGTGCGGGTCGACCACGTCGGAGAACACGCCGCGCCCGTGCGCGATCATGCTGCAGAACGACGGCACCACCTCCGCCGGATCGCGGTGCGTCCACACGAACAGCGCGTCGGGGAACACCGCGTCGAGCTCGTCGATCCACTCCATGTGGTGCGGCGTCTTGAGCACCCAGCCGCCGTGCGCGCCGTCGGGGCGGCGCTGCCACTGGAGCGCCTGGAGCGCGCGCGCGAGGTAGCGGTACGCCGGCGATTGATCCTGCTCCTCGAGCCACGCGGCGAAGCTCGGCACGCGCAGCGTCGACTCGGCCACCGTCGAGCGGAACGCCAGATCGAGCAGCAGCACGTCCTCCTCGGGCGCGAGCGCGGCGATCGGGTGCACGGCGAAGAAGTCGGGCGCCATGTACGCGAGCGCCTTCTCGGCGCGCACGGCTGCGGCAATTCGCCGCTGGCGCTCGTTCGGCCCGTCGAGCGGCGCGGGGGCGAGCGCCTCCCACGACGCCAGCGCGCGGATGCGCGGATCGCTCGCGAGCAGGCGGTGCAGGAGCGTGGTGCCGGTGCGCGGCAGGCCGAGGATGACGATCGGGCGCGCGACCGGCTCGCGCGCGATCTCGGGATGGCGCGCGAACAGCGCCTCGAGGCGCGCGCGCGTGCACAGCGCCGCCACCAGCCGCGTGCGCGTGATCAGCCGGCCGATCGGGTGCAGCGACGCCTCGTCCTCGACGGCGGCGAGCAGGCGCGCGAGCGGCTCGCGGAACGACGGCTCGCCGAAGTCCGTGAGCCCGCACTTGCGCTCGGCCGCGCGAAACAGCGATCTCTCGTCGAGCGACGTGCGCAGCGGCCCGCGCAGGAGCGCCGCCAGCGCGCGGTTGGCCAGGCGCAGCGGCCGCGGGCGATACGGCCGCCGATAGTCGGTCGACGTCTCGCGCTCGCTCACGGCAGCTCCTTCACCCGCTCGACCGGCACCACGCGCGTGCGCGGCTCGGGCGCGGCGCCCGCCGGCTCGGGCCGCACCCAGCGAAAGCACATGGTGCCGAACTCGTGGCCCGCGGTCTCCAGCCAGTTGGGCACGCCCGGATCGCGGTGCGCCACGACGAGCCGAAAGCTGCCGTCGGCGCGCAGCACCGCGGTGCGGCTGTTCACGTGGATGCGGTGATAGCGATAGTCGAGCGACTCCATCCAGTGATTGTCGACCTGGAAGTTCCAGTGGTCGCACTTGGGCGGCGTGGCCTCGACGAGCAGCGCCTCGCCGGGGGCGAGCCGCCAATACGAATGGTAGTAGGCGATGTCGGCCAGTCCGCCGAAGCGGTTCGACAGCTCCTGATCGAAGCGCGGCAGCCGGTTGGTGTGCGCCTGGAACATCTTCGCCCACGACGAGAACAGCATGGCCGCGCCGCCGACCAGCATCGCCGAGCTCTGCAGGCCGGCGTCGAGGCGCGCGGCGGTGAGCGGTTCGGGCGCGCGATCGCGTTCGGCCCCCACCCGCTCGATGCGCAGCTCGGCGAGCTGCTCGGCCGGATCGAGGCGCGTCTGGCGCACGATCAGCGTCCCGGTCTCGCTAGACATTGGCAACCAGCTCTGGCCGGCCTCGAGGCGCGCCGGTTTTTCGCGCGACAGGATCAGCTCGAAGGCGCCGCCGGCGCGCGGCCGCAGCTCGCTCGAGTCGAGCTGGCCCGTCGGTGGCATGCCGTTGCCGCGGCCGTAGTGGCCGATCTGCGTGGAGAACGAAAGGAAGTGCACGGTGCCGCGCCGCCCGCTCACGCGGTACTCGTAGTCGCCGCTCAGCGAGGCGTTCAAGTAGACATTGTCAGGGTTGTCCGCGCCCATCTTGGCGGTCTCGTGGATCACGCGCTGCAAGACCGGCGCGCGCGGATCGTTGTGCTCGACGAACGTCTGCAGCGCGGCGCGCGCGAGGCGCGACAGGTAGCGGAAGCCTTCGGCGCGCGTCAGCGGATCGCTCGGCTGATCGTCGGCGAGCACGACCTGGCCCGCGTCCTTGAGCGCGTCGCAGAATTCGGCCCACGCGGTGCCGTCGACGATCCGCTGCGTGGCGCGATCGGGCTCGCTCATGCGCGGCCGTCCGCCGCCGGCGCGCCGAACGGCTGGAGCGCGTGGCCGGCCTCCGCCAGCAGCCGCTCGCTCTCGCGCCACAGCCGCGCGCCCGCCGCCGGATCCTGCGCCAGCGCGCCGCGCTCCTTGCGCCGCTGCGCGTGCAGGTACACGCCGGTCTCGCGCGCGATCGCCCGTGACGACGCCAGGTACACCACCGGCCGCGCCGCCACCGCCGGATCCTGGAAGAACGCGCGCATCACCACGCCGAGCGCCGGCAGCGCCCACGACGGCGCCTCGCGCGCCACGTCGGTGTTCACCGCGCCCGGGCACATCGAGTGCACCGCCACGCCGGGCGACGCGCGGCGCGCCAGCTCCTGCGCCCACGTCTCGAGCAGCAGCTTGGACGCGCCGTACTCGGCCACCGCGCGCCGCATGCCCCACGAGCGGCGCGCGCCGAAAAGCGTGAAGTCGATCGGCGGCGCGCTGCGGTGCAGCTCCGACGAGACGACCACCACGCGCGGCGGGGCTGCGGCATTTTGCCGCAAGACGCCGCGCTCCAGCAGCCGGCGCACCAGCAGCACGTTGGCCAGGAAGTTCACCTGAAACGTCTCGTCGAGCCCGTCGCCGGTCGCGCGCGCCTCGCGGGCCACCACGCCGGCGTTGAGGATGGCCACGTCGAGCGTCACGCCGTCCTCGGCCAGCGCGCCGGCCAGTTTCTCGACGGAGGCGAAGCTGGCGAGATCGAGCGCGCGCGCCTCCACGTTGGCGCCGCCGATGCGCGCGGCCACGTCCTCGACGCCCGAGCGGCACGCCGCGATCACGCGCGCCCCGCGATGCGCCAGCGCCGCGGCCACGGCGAGCCCGAGCCCGCGGTTGGCGCCGGTCACCAGCGCGGCCCGCCCGTCGAGGCGATCCTCGTCGAGCGGCAGGCGATCGGACGGGCGCAGGCGATCGAGCACGCCCTTGATCGTGGCGGTGAAGGCGCCGTGGCGCGGGCGGAGGCGGTCGGGTCGCACGGTCGGGAGGATACGTGATTCGCGGGCCGGCGCGCTATGCTGGTGAGATGAAGCGCTGCGCCCTGGTGCTCGTGCCGTCGCTCCTCGCCGCCTGCGCGCCGGTCGCGCGCGAAACGCCGTCATCGCCGCCGCGGTCGGGCGACGCCGCGCGGCCGCCGGCGACGCCGCGCGCGTTCATGTCCGATCCCGCCGAGTACGCGATCGATCACCCGTCGGAGGAGGCGGGCGAGGCGATCTTCATGCGCACCGGCGTCGGCGATCCGTACCGCACCGGGATTCCGTACCCGGTGTTTCTCGCGCTGGTGGCCGCGTATCCCGATGAGCTGGGCGGCTCGACGGCGGCGCTGACGGCGCGCTTCGGCTTCACGCCGCGGCCGGCGAACGCGGGCGGCGACGAGCGCGACGCGCGCGAAGGGCTGCCGATCGGCCTGCACCTCACGACCGATCCCAACACGCGCGTGCCGTTCGTCGTCTCGAGCTGCGCGCTGTGCCACGCCGAGGTCGTGCGCTGGCCCGGCGGCGAGCAGCTGGTCTACGGCATCGGCAACAAGCGCATCCGCATCCACGCGTACGACGACGCGCTGGCGAAGATCGCCGCGCGGCCCGACTTCGACAAGGCGCACCTGGCGCCGCTGGCGAGCAAGCTGGCGCGCGAGCGGCGCATCGAGTGGCCGGGCGAGTACCGCGACACCATCGTCGACGCCACGCTGCGCGCGCTGCGCGAGCGGGTGACGACGCGCGCGAAGCTGCTCGACCGCGTGCGCGGCGGCTTGCCGGGGCGCGTGGCGGCGATCGAGTCGTTCGCGCTCGTGCTCGGCCAGCTGCTCGGGCGCGACGTCGGCTTCGCGCCGCGCGTCGGCTGGACGCGCATCCCCGACGTGATCGGCTTCGCCAGCAAGCGCACGCTGAGCTGGGACGGCGGCGCGGAGGGCTCGCCCGACGTGCTGGTGGTCGACGCCGACATCGCGGCGGGCGCGCGCATCGAGTGGCTGTTCGATCACCCGTGGCAGGGGCCGAGCGTGTCGGCGTTCTTGCGCCACCTGCCGCGCGACCTGCGCTTCCCCGGGCCGATCGACGAGGCGCTGGCGAAGCGCGGAAAGATCACGTTCGAAAAAAACTGCGCGAAGTGCCACGGCACGTATCACGAGGACGGGCGCGCGCGCAGCTACGTCGAGCGCATCGTGCCGCTCATGCGGCTCGAGACCGACGCGGCGCGCGCCGAGGCGGTGACCGACGCGTTCGTGACGGCGGCCAACGATCCCAAGCTCGATCGCGGCATGCACCTCGTGCGCACGCGGCGCACCGACGGGTACGTGCCGCCGGTGCTGACCAGCATCTGGGCGCGCGCGCCGTACGGGCACGCGGGGCAGTGGCCGAGCCTTCAGGTGATCGCGACCAGGCCGGAGGCGCGGCCGACGCGCTTCGTGGTGCACGCGGCGGCGCCGCTCGATCTCGAGCGCGTGGGCGTGGCGCTCGGCGACGCATCGCAACCGCTCGCCGACGGCGACTACCTGCAGGACGCGTCGGCGCCGGGCTTCTCCGCGGGCGGCCACCCGTTCCTCGCCGAGCTGGGCGACGACGCGCGCGCGGTGATCGAGTACTTGAAGACGCTGTGACCAAGATCGTGACTACAAATGCGCCAGCAGCCGCTCGGCGAACTCGCGCGGGTGCTCGCGGTGCAGGAAGTGGCCGCCGCCGAGCTCCTCGACGGTGTAGCCGGCGGTGAACATGCGCGCGGCGCGCCGGTAGTCGTCGGGGCGCGCCACCGGATCGCTCGCGCCGGCGAACACCACCGTCGGCACCTCGATCTTTTTCTGGAGGTGCGCCGGCACGCGCAGGCCGAGCGTGCGGTAGTAGCCGAACGCGGCGTCGAGGCTGTCGGCGCGCGAAAAGCACTCGCGCACGGCGGCCAGCTCCTCGGGCGGCGGATTCCACTCGGGCGACCAGCGGCGGTAGATGGCGGCCAGCGCGGCGAAGTCGTCGCGCGCGAACCGCGCCGGCGCGCCGCGCATCCGGTATGCGGCAAAATGCCGCACGCCCCACAGCTTCGACGGCGTGGGCCGCAGCGTCGCCGGGTGCGGGATGGCGATGGTGAACAGCTTGCGCACGCGCGCGGGCGCGATCGCCGCCGCGCCGTACGCCGCGGTCGCGCCCCAGTCGTGGCCGATCACCACCGCGCTCGATTCGCCCAGCGCCTCGATCAGCGCCAGCGCGTCGCGCGCGATGGTCTCGAGATCGGCGTCGCGCGCCGGCACCTGAGTCGGGTGATAGCCGCGCATGAACGGGCTCACCGCGCGCCAGCCGCGCGCCGCCAGCCGCGGGCGCACGTCGTCCCAGGTGCGCGCGGTGTCGGGGAATCCGTGCAGCAGCAGCGCGAGCGGACCCGCGCCCTCCTCCAGATAGGCGAAGCGCAGCCCATTGGCTTCGACGAACCGCAGCTCGATCGACATTTTCCGCGATGGTACTCTGCGGCGAATCTTTTTGGCCGGCTGAAACGTCGTCGAGAGGGAGGCTGCGCATGAAGAGCGAGCAGGGAACGCGCAAGAAGCCGTGGACCTTGAAGACGCCGAGCGGCGCGTCCGAGTTCGTGGCGTTTCGCGACGAGGCGCTGGATCCGCCGGCGCTGGTGGTGCAGGTGGGCAAGACCGAGCTGCGCTATCACCTGCGCTGCCTCGACGATCTGCACGCGATGCTGAAGGCGCACGGCGACTGGCTGCCGCTCGGCAGCGCCGACGAGCAGAAGCCGGCGGCGCCCGGCACCGTCGAGGCGTGGGCGCGCTCGCCGAAGAATCCCGTCGGCGGCTGGTACGGCCTGAAGAAAGGGTTGCGCGGCCGCTTCGCCAACTACGTGCCGCCGGTGCTGGCGCAGCTCGGCCTCGCCGAGGTGGAAGACAAGCCGAAGAACAACCGCATGCGCGCGAAGTAGCGAGCTCGCGCGGCGATCAAGCGCGTTGGTGAAGCTCGCGGGCGCTCACTGCCTGGCGGGGATGCAGGCACAGCCGTGCGCGTTGCACACGTACTGCTGCCCCAGCGGACATGGATCGCAGCCGGCGAGCCCGGCGAGCAGCACCAGCCATTTCAGCGCGGTCGTCATTTCGTCTATCGACTCGGCGGGCGGACGTTGCGTTGCTCCCGTTAGCGCGGGGCGAGCGCCAGGGCTTGCGTGGCGTCGGCGACGGGGATGGGCGGGCCAAAGGAGAGCTCGACGGGGGCGGAGCGGCGGGCGGCGAGGGCGAGGTCGAAGCTCGAGCGGATGGCGTCGCTCAGGCGCGGGATGCGCGCTTCGTCGGCGCGCGGCACGGTGACGATCACCCAGCCGCCGCGATCGGGGTACGTCGCCAGCTCGTCGCCCGAGAGGTTCTGCTGCACCGCCGACTGCAGCTCGAAGTCGTACGGCGTCTGCCGCTCGGGCTGCTTGTTGCCGACCCAGCGCACCACGAACGCGGTGGCGGGGCCCTGCATCCAGCTGGTGAACAGCGTCTCGGGCACCAGGCGGCGCTTGTAGCGCTCGGTCTGCGCGTCGGGCGAACGCGAGGCGCGCTCCACCGACGAGCCGCGCTGCTTGGCGCGGCTGAGCGCGCCGTCGGCCGCCTCGAGGATCGCCTCCTGATCGAGCGCCATCATCGGCGTGGCGCCGACCGAGACGCCGACGAGGATCAGGTCCTCGCCGAACTGGAACGGCTGATCCTCGATGCGCGCGCGCACCGTCTGCGCGCGGTCGAGCACCAGGCCGTCGAGCAGGTCGGGCGCGATCACGCCGAACACCGCGCCGCGATAGCGGCCGCAGCTCTCGCGCGACTCGAGCGATCCGGAGAGCACCTTGGCCACGTGGCGCAACACGCCGTCGCCCGCCGCCTTGCCGAAGCGCTGGTTGATGCCGGCCAGATCGTCGACGCCGACCAGCAGGAGCCCGAGCGGGCGGTGCTCGGCGCGCGCGGCCGCCATCTCCTTGCCGAGCGCGCGCAAGAAGCCGTACTGATCGGGCAGCGCGGTCAGCGCGTCGATGTTCTTGGTCGTCGGCGAGGCCGGGCGATCCTCGGCGATGAGGAAGCACAGCACCGCCTTGCCGAGGAAGATGCAGTCGTTGACCTTGAGCTCCTTCTCGGCGCCGGCGCGCAGCTGCATCTCGTTCACGTTGGTGCCGTTGCGCGAGCCGAGGTCGCAGATCACCCACTTGTCGCCGCGCCGCTGGATGGCGGCGTGCTGCCGCGACACCGAGCCGTCGTCGACGCGGATGTGCGCCGCCAGGTCGCGGCCGATGATGGTCTCGGCGCGATCGAGCGGATGGCGCTTGTCGAGCACGCCGCGGTGCAGCTCGGCTAGAAAGGCTCCCCGACGTGCCTGGCTCACCGGATCCTCATCCGGCGCATTGTACCTTGTCGAAGGCGCGGATCGCAGTTCATGATAGGGGGCGAGGGTACCGTATGGTCGGCCAGGAGATCGGCAGCTACAAGCTCGTTTCGAAGATCGGCGAAGGCGGCATGGGCGAGGTGTACATCGGCGAGCACCTGATGCTGCGCCGGCGCGTCGCCGTCAAGCTGCTGCTGAAAGAGTTCAACAAGGAAGAGTCGGTGGTGAAGCGCTTCATCAATGAGGCGCGCGCCACGTCGCAGATCGTGCACCCGGGCATCGTGCAGATCTTCGACTTCGGCAAGACCGCCGACGGCAGCATGGTCTACATGATCATGGAGCTGCTCGAGGGCGACACGCTGCTCGCGTACGCGCGCAAGCGCGGCAAGCTGCCGGTCAAGGAGGCGGTGGCGATCGCGCGGCAGATGGCCGACGCGCTCGGCGCGGCGCACAAGCAGAACGTGGTGCACCGCGATCTCAAACCGGAGAACGTGTTCCTGGTGCCCGACGCGTCGGCGCCGCACGGGCAGCGGGTGAAGATCCTCGACTTCGGCATCGCCAAGATGCTCGACCCGGCGGTGAGCGCGCCGCACACCAAGACCGGGTCGATCCTCGGCACGCCGATCTACATGTCGCCCGAGCAGTGCATCGCGGCGCCGAAGATCGATCACCGCGCCGATCTGTATTCGCTCGGCTGCGTGTTCTTTCACTTGCTGTGCGGGCGGCCGCCGTTCGACGTGTCGGGCATCGGCGAGCTGCTCGGCGCGCACGTGTACACGCCGGCGCCGGTGCCGAGCACCATCACGCCGGCGGTGCCGCCGTCGATCGACGCGATCGTGATCAAGCTGCTGCAAAAGAAGCCGGACGATCGTTACGCGAACACGGCGGACCTGGTGGCGGCGCTCGACGAGGCGCCGATCGCGCAGGCGGCGGTGGCGGAGGCCGAGGCGGCGAAGGAGCCGGGCACGCCGGCGCCCGTCGAGCCCGAGCGATCGGCGCCCGAGGCGGCGACCATCATCGGCAGCGCGCGCGGCGCCAAGACGCCGATCCCCGACGTGACGGCGCGCGACCACGGGCCGCCCGACTTCTCGGCGCTGCCCGACTTCTCCGCCGCGCCGCCGAAGTCGGGCAAGTCGCCGCTGATCGTGACCATCCCGCCGGAGGTCGAGAAGCCGAAGAAGGAGATCACCACGCTCGGCGCCGCCGTCGGTGAATCCGAGTCGGCGATCCCGCAGCCCGAGGCGCGGCGCGGCAACTCGATGGTGACCATGGCCGTCGCGTTCGGCCTCACCGTCACGCTGGCGCTCGGCGGCTACTTCCTGTTCGCGGGCCGCGGCTCGACGGGCGACGTGGTGGTTCCGCCGCCCAAGCCGCCCATCGTCACCGTCACGCTCACCCTCGACTCCGATCCGCCCGGCGCCGAAGTCTTCCGCGACGGCACCCGCCTCGGCGTGACCCCGTACATCCTCGTCGCCCCGTCGCAGATCGCCCCGATCGAGTTCACGCTGAAAAAGGCCGGCTTCGACGACGCCAAGGCGCCCCTCGACGGCTCCCACGACGGCTCCGCCCGCGTCCAACTCGTCCCAACCAAACCCGCCAACTAATTCTTCGCTCCCTTTCCGCTCCCGAACCGCTACTCAGCGGAATGGAGCGGGTGGGCGCGAAGACTGTTTTTCGCCGGCGTTGAGGAGCGCTCCTCGCGTCTGCGCGAGGATGCCAGCGACGAATCGAGCGAAGCACG
>DASREC010000209.1:0-6165 GCA_035652295.1 Polyangia bacterium | reverse complement strand
GGTGTCGGCGCTGCTGGCGGCGTCGAGCGCGGGGTTCTTTGGGCTGTCGGTGATCTCGGGCGTGTTCGGATCGCTGAGCGTGTTGGCGGTCGCGGCGTCGGTGACCGCGCTGGTGCTCACCGCCATCGCCGTCGGGCCGTTTCGCCGGCTCGCCGCCACGCGCCGCAAGCTGCGCGACGCCGGCTACGACCTCGATCTGTAGATCGCGCCGGCGGGTCGTGCGTCTGCACGAGACATGACGCTCGCCAGAATTGCGCCGTTGGTCCTGGTCGCCGCCGCGGTTTCGAATGCCGCCGCGCAGTACACGCCCGCCGCCGGGCAGAGCGCGCCGATGGTGCGCGCCAAGAAGAGCGTCCGCGGCAGCGACGGGAGAGTGCAGGAGCAGACGGTCGTGGAGTCGCCGCCGCGCGACGCGCACGGAAACGCGCAGGGACATCAATACGACCTCGCGGTCGACGGCGCGTTCGAAGGCGAGACGGTGGCGGTGCTGCACTTCTATACCGGCGGCGGGTTCGACTTCGCGCTGCCGAAGGCGGCGATTCGCGAGAAGGGCTTTTCGGTGTTTCGCTGGATCAATGAAGCGCCGCCGCCCGAGGAGCTGGAGCGCGCGCTGGCGAAATCGAGCCAGCTCTGGATCATCTCGGGCGAGACGCGGCATTTGAATGACAAGCATCTGGCGGTCATCAAGCGGTTCTTCGACGCGGGGCACGGCGTTTATATCTGGGGGGACAATCCGCCCTATACGGGGGACGCGAACTTCGTCGGGCAGGCGCTGCTCGGCGCGACCATGACGCCCGACAGCTACGTGCAGGGCGAGCAGGTCGTCGGCGTGCAGGAGGCGCCGGGCAAGCCGGGCGTGCGGCGCAATCATCTGCTCACGACCGGGCTCGAGCATTTGTACGAAGGGCACACGGTGGCGACCATCCTGCCGAACCAGACGCTCGAGTCGCTGATCTATGGATCGGCGGGGAACTTGATCGCGGCCAGCTACGATCGCGGCGGCAAGCGGGCGATCCTCGACGGGGGATTCACCCGGCTGTACCTGAAATGGGACACCGCGGGCACGGCGCGCTACGTGAAGAACGCAGCGGCGTGGCTGGCCAACGCGGAGCGGTTCGGGGCGGCGGCGTCGAGCTCGCGGCGTTAGCGCGGACGGGCGATCTTTGCGCGGACGCGCGATACTCGGCGCATGAGCTTTTCGATTTCGCGGCGCGAGCTACTCAAGGCGCTCGGCGCGGGCGCGGGCGCGGCGCTGTTGCCGTCGAGCGCGCGCGGTCAGGCGGCGCTCGCGAGGCCCAAGCTCGCGCCGGTGAAGGTGGCGCGCGAGCGGATCCTGCGCACCATCGTCGGGCTGCGGCCGTTTCGCAAGAGCGGGTTCGTGGTGCGCGCGGAGAAAATCGGCGAGCAGGTCGTGGTGCACCACTATGGACACGGCGGCTGCGGCGTGACGCTCTCGTGGGGCACCGCGCAGCTCGCCGCCGACGAGGTGATGCGCACCGGCGCGAAGCGGATCGCGGTGCTCGGCTGCGGCGCAGTCGGGCTGGCCACCGCGCGCGTCCTGCAGCAGCGCGGGCTCGAGGCGATCATCTACGCGCGCGACCTGCCCGCGGCCACGGTGTCGATGGTCGCCGGCGCGCGCTGGTATCCGTTCGACGTCTTCGACAAGAGCGTCGCCACGCCGGAGTTTCTCGCCACGCTGTGGCGCGTGAGCCGCGTCGCCTACGACGCGTTCAAGAAGCTGATCGGCGACGAGTACGGGATCCGCTATCGCGCGAGCTACGCGTGCCGCAATACGCCGTTTCCGAAAGAGTCGCTGCTCAACTTCGACAGCCCGGTGCACGACCTCCTGCCGGGGCTGCGCGATCTCGCGGCGGCGGAGAATCCGTTTCCCTATCCGCTCGTGCGCAGCTTTCAGACGCTGATGATCGAGCCGGCGATCTATCTGCCGGCGGTGCTGCGCGACTACGAGCGCGCGGGCGGCCACGTGGTCGCGCGCGAATTCAAGAGCGCGGCCGAGCTGGCGACGCTCGAGGAGCGCGTGATCGTCAACTGCACCGGCATGGGCGCAGGGCCACTGTTCGGTGACGGCGAATTGTTCCCGATCAAGGGGCAGCTCACGATCTTGCGGCCGCAGCCGGAGGTCGACTACATCACGCTGCCGCCGGACCTCTACATGTTCCCGCGCAAGGACGGCATCGTGCTCGGCGGCACGTTCGAGCGGAACGTGTGGACGATGGAGCCGAACCTCGACGCGGAGGAGCGGATTCTCGCCGGGCACACGCGGTTCTTCGCCGCGCTCGGCGGTTGACGTTTCGGCGAAAAGCTGACGGCGAGGACGACGACGTGACGACGACGAGACGGCGCCGTCGCGGGCGGCCGCGGGTTTTGCCGCGGTATGGGCATTGCTAGGTTTGCGCGCATGGAAAAGGACGAGCTGGAGATGATGCGAGTCACGATCTCGCGCGCGCTGGCGGCGGTGCACGCGGCGCTCGACGAGCGCGACGCCCGCGGAATCGCCCGCGCCGAGGACGAGACGCGCGCCGCCGCCGAACGTTTGCGCCGCGCCGGCGACGGGCGCGGGCCGGTGCGCGAGATCCAGGAGATGATGCAGCGGCTCGGCCTCGCCCTCGGCGCGCTCGGCCGCAGCTACGCCCCGGCGCGCTGAAATGGCCCGCTTGTCGGCTTCGCGACACAGATACTCCAACCCGCGCTATGCTCAGCGAGGGGGCCGGAGGTCGTCGCATGAATCGGTTCGTCCTGATCCTCGTCGCGTCGGGGGTGGTGGCGGGGGGCTGCAGCTCGAACGGTAGCGGCCCGATTCCCGACGGCGGGATGGCCAACGAAGACCTGGCCGGCAGCCTGCCGTTCGATCTCTCGCACCCGCTCACCGAGGGCGGGCAGCAGTCGGGCGTGTTCACCGCCTCGATCGGCCCGTTCAACTTGAACCCGAGCGAAGAGATCGTGATGTGCTCGATCGTGCAGCTGGCCAACACCACGCCGATCGACGTCGTGCGCATGGACACGTCGCTGGCGCTCGGCAGCCACCACTTGATCGCGTACCGCTCGAGCGCCACCGCGCCGCAAGCGCCGTCGGCGTGCAGCTCGTTCGACGGCGTCACGCACGGCGAGGCGCCGCTGTTCATCGCCGAGTCGAAGCAGAGCTCGATGGTGCTGCCGAGCCAGGCGGCGTATCACCTGAACGCCGGGCAGTTCATCCGCCTCGAGGCGCACTACATCAACACCACGCAGGGCACGCTGCAGGGCATGGGCACGATCACCTTCACCGCCGGCGCGGCGGGCAACTACCAGCCGGCTGACATCATGATGTGCGGCAGCGTGCTGTCGCTGATGACGTCGTGCCTGCCGCCGGGACAGTCGAGCACCACGCTGCCGGTCGGCTTCTACGGCGGCGGAGGCGGCGTCGACTTCACCAAGCTCAAGGTGTTCGCCTTCACGTCGCACGAGCACCACCGCGGCATCGACGTCAAAGTCTGGAAGTCGACGGGCAAGAACCCGACGCCGAGCCAGCAGCTCTACGACAACCCTTCGTGGGACAACCCGCCGCTGCAGTCGTACAACGACTCGAACCTGCTCACGTTCGCCTCGGGCGAAGGCCTCGCCTGGCAGTGCAGCTACGACACCAGCGCCGACACCAACAAGGTCTGCTTCGGCGAATCGGCCAACGACGAGATGTGCTTCATCTGGGCCTACTACTATCCGTCGGTGGGCCGCTTCATCTCCGAGACCGACTGCTGGCTCAACTGATCCCGTCGCCGCCTGATTGACGCTCTTCGCGCGCGGCCTAAACGTGACGCTGCATTTCAACGCGTGACGAAGGAGCGATCATGGCCGAAGAGCAGCGGCAGCAGGAGATGAGCGAGTACGAGCAGACGCGCGAGCGGATCGAAGCGGAGCGCGAAGAGAAGGAGCAGCTGGCGTATCGGCTGTCGCGCGAGGCCGATCGGCAGATGCAGCGGGCGGTCGAGGGGATGTTCGCGCTGCCGGCGGCGATCGCGCTGCGCTTCGCGGCGTCGGCGCTGTACACGGTGGGGTTCCTGGCGCGCGGGTTCGAGGTGTTTCAGCGCAGCGCGGAGATGGCGCGCGAGGCGCGCGAGCGGCGGCCGAACGGCGGGTGGCGGCAGGGCGGGGAGCCGAGTCGCGTCGCGCAGCCGCCGCACTGACGCGCGCGCTTCCGTCGAGCGCGCTTCCGTCGAGCGCGCTACTCGGCGCTCGCGGCGGCGGCGGCGCGGCCGAGCGCGGCGGGGATCTGCGTCGGGCTCACGTCGAGGCCGATGGCCAAGAGATCGCCGCCCGCGCGCACGTGCCCGACGCGGATGAACGACAGCGCGCCGAGCACGCGGCGAAAGCGCGCGTTCTTCGCCAGCGCCGGAATCTTCATCAGGTCGAGCACGAAGCGATCGTCCTCGGCGCTCACCAG
The DNA here is from genome assembly GCA_035652295.1 of Polyangia bacterium. GTDB lineage: Bacteria > Myxococcota_A > Polyangia > Palsa-1104 > Palsa-1104 > DASREC01. Next base: position 1,727 of record DASREC010000209.1, on the reverse strand, counting down.
CGCCGCGTGCTTCTGCGGCATCATCTTCATCAGGTTTCCCGGCCGCGAAAGATCCATCGAGTTGATCATCATCGCCGCCGGCGAATCGGGCGGCGCCGCGACGTGCAGCTCGCTCACGCGCAGCGATACCTTCAGCTCGCCGTCGAGGTTCTCGATGCTCTCGATCTCGATGCGCGCCGAGACCGTGAGCTTGGTGCCGTAGAGATCGACGGTGAGCGCCACGCCGATCGCCGGATCGGCGTCGAACAGCTCGATCTTCTCCGGGCCCTTGCCGCGCGGGCGGCGATCGATCGCCCAGCGCAGGAGATCGATCGGGACGGAGAGCTCGAAGCGCGCCGCGTTGCGCGCGGCCTGGAGCAGCACGGTGGGGTGCGAGACGAAGTAGGTGAGCGCGCCACGCGCAGCGTCGATGAGCATGCGCGTAACGTACACTAGAAGCGGTAGCCGATCGAGACCACGGGCAGGCCCATCACGCCGGTGAGGTAATACATCGCGGTGGCCGATCCCGACGAGCCGGTGAGCCCCTGGCTGCCGACGGAGTAGCCGAGCACCGGCGTCTTGAAGCCGATGGTGAAGCCGTTGTTCATCGTGTAGTGCGCGCCGAGGCCGACGCCCATGCCGACGGCCCAATCGCTGCCGTTCGACCAGCGCACCGGCGTGACCGCGGCGAACACGTCGAGGCGCCAGTGCGAGCGCGGCCGCACGTGGAAGCTGACGCCGCCGCCGATTCCGAACGCGAGCAGCTGGCCGTCGGAGGCCATCGGCAGCACCAGGTTGGCGTTGAGGAAGCCGTGGAACATGCCGGCGTCGACGTCGAGGTCGACCGACGGCGAGAAGCCGAAGTTGAGGCCGAAGTGGCGCTCGCGCTCGGGCGCGGGCGCGGTGAGCGTGAGGTTGGGCGACTCGCCGGCCTCGACGGGCGCGCCCGGCTGCGAGGCGATCGGCGCGGACGACGACGCGGGCGCGGCGTCGGCGAGCCGCACGTCGACGACGTCGTACTTGGCGACGGTGCAAACGCGGCGCGACGGCGCGAGCGCCAGCGTCACCACCGCCGAGTCGTCGGCGATCACCTGGCCGATGACCTCGCTGCCGTCGCGCAGCCGCAGCGCCACGACGCGATCGCGCAGCGCGCGGTACGTGGCGTCGGCGACCGGCGCGGCGCCGAATGCGGCCGGCGGCGGTTGATTCGGCTCTTGAGCGTGGAGCGCATTGGCGGCGAACAACGAAGCGAGGGCGAATAAGCAAGTCTTGGCGTTCACGGTAGCCTCCTGAAGTGCCGGTCGCTTCAGCAAGCGCGAAGCCAACCTGACGCTCCGCACAAATCGCGGCGTTTCCCGCGCGGCGCCGTTGAAAATCGAACCGCGCGCGACCGACGTCCAACGATCGCCGTCACGCGTCGTTGCTCGCGTGCAACAGCGGCCTCGGCTCGCCGGGCGCCGTTGCAATCTGCCCCAGCGCGGGACGGAACGCGCCGCGGAGTCGAGTGTGCAACCTTTTTTCCCGCAATCTCCGTCGGTGGTTGCATTTCGGCGCGGACCTTGCGAAGTGCCGCCCGCGTGATGTTTCGCTGGACGCCGATTCTGCTCGCCGCCTGCGCCGCTGGCGCCGCCGCCTGCGCGCCGCGCGGCGCCGATATCGGCGAGGTCGAGGACGGCCTCAAGGTCTGCGCCAAGGGCACCACCATCAAGGGCGTCGACGTCTCGCACTACGACGGCACCATCACCTGG
>DASREC010000208.1:0-14338 GCA_035652295.1 Polyangia bacterium | reverse complement strand
CCCTGCAGTTTGCGGCCCGCTCCTCGACGTTTTCCGCCCCACGTGCGCAACGCCAAATCGAGTTGTCTGTCTTGATTAGGCACTGTTCAAACGTAATATCTCAATGCCTCTTTGGAATGTTCTTTGATTATTTTCTTAATCTTTTTTATATCGAATACGGCGCACTCAGGCGGCGGGGGTTTGCCTGTGGGCAGGCGCTCAGTGAGTTGTGGAGAGATATGTTTGAAGCGGCTGTCCACAGGCAAAGGCGGAGCCGTCCCCGCCGCCGTTTGAAATACAAACCTTCAACTCACCACACTCTGTAAAGAGTCAGAGGTGGTGATCCGCGCTCTTCACTCCGAACGTCGACGGGGACGGCTCCGCCTTTGCCTGTGGACAGCTGCGCCGATCTCGGCGAGACACATCCCGGGCACCTGCCCACAGGCAAACCCCCGTCGACTGACACGGCCGTCTTTGATTAAGTTTGAGATTAAAGATTGAGACGCGGATTAATGCTTGGAGAGGTGGCGGTGAATCAGCTCCGCCATCAGCGCGTGGCCGCGCTCGTTCGGGTGCACCATGTCGTAGAACAGCACCGCCGGCTCGGCCGCGAACGCCGGATCCCCGTCGAGGTCATAGAAGTCGATCGCGCGGCTGCGGCAAAATGCCGCAACGGCCTCGGCGAAGCGGCGGTACTTCTCGTTCACCGCGCGGCGCCGGTAGACGCCTTGGCGCACGTCGAGGAGCGGCGCCTCCTCGGGCGGGTGCGCGCGCCGCGTGCCGACGTCGGGCTGCAGCACCACCACCAGCCGCGCGCCCGACGCGCGCGCGAAGCGGCTCATGCGATCGAGGTTGTCGAGGTAGCCCTGCTGCGCGCGCGCGAGGAACGCGTCCTCCTCCAACTCCTCGACGGGGCGCTCGGCGCCGGCCGGCTGCGACTGCGCGCGCGCCAGCTCGTCGGCGAGCTGATCGAGGAACTGGCGATCGACGCCGAGCCGGCCCTCGCGCTGATCCCACTGCACCAGCGGCAGCGCCAGATCGTTCCAGCCGTCGAGCACCACGTACACCTGCGGATGAAAACGATCGAGCACGTGCACCATCAGCGCCAGCTCCTGCCCCGAGCCGAAGCTGATCACGCCGCCGTTGATCACGCGATAACCGGGCTCGAGCGCCTGCAGCCGCGCGGCCACCGTGTCGTCCTGTTTCGGCGGGCCGAAGCCGAACGCCACCGAGCCGCCGAGCAGCGCCAGCTTGGGACGCGCGTCGTCGCCGACGGGCGCGCCGCGAAAGCCGTCGGCGTCGATGGTGAACGCGCTCGTCTGCTGATTGGGAAAGTTGCGGTAGCCGGTGAACGGATCGAGCACCAGCTTGAGCGGGCCGCGCAGCTTCGACAGGTAGCGGCCGCGATCGTCGACGAGCGAGAGCGCGTACTCGCCGTTCGGTCCCCAGAAGCTGCGCGGGCGCGCCGGCGTGTGCGCGCGGCGCCAGAGGAAGAACGCGGCCGCGCCGCCCGCGAGCGCGGCGGCGACCGCGACGGCGGCGAGCGCGCGCCTCACCGGCCGACGCGCGGACGGCGGCCGTGCGCCACGTCGTCGGCGCGCTCGCGCGCGAGCGGCGCGAGCTCGGGATGGGTCAGCACCCAGAACCGCTCCTCGCGCACCGCCTGGATGATCTGCTCGGCGACCTCGGCCGGCTCGATGTAGCGATCTTCGTCGGCGCCGGCGAGCGACGGCGGCAGCGGCGGGCGCTTTGGGCGCGTCAAATCGCGAAAGCGCTCCGGCCGGTGCCGCTCGGCGTCCTCGACGAAGCGCGTGCGCACCGCGCCCGGGCACGCCACCGACACGCGCACGCGTGACTCGACCGCGGCGAGATCGCGCGCCAGCACCTCCGACAGCGCGACTACCGCGTGCTTGCTGGTCGCGTACGGCGCCATCCACGCCGGCGCGTGCAGCCCGGCGATCGACGCCACGTTGACCACGTGCGCCTCGTCGCCGTGCTCGAGCAGGCGCGGCACGAACGCGCGCACGCCATGGATCACGCCCCACAAATTCACCGACAGCACCCACGCCCAGTCGTTCTCGCTCAGCGTCCACACCGGACCGCCGCGGCCGGCGACGCCGGCGTTGTTGACCGCGAGGTGCAGCGCGCCGAACTCGCGCGTCGCGCGCGCGGCCAACTCCTCGACGGCGGCGCCGCTCGAGACGTCGGTCGGCACCGCGAGCACGCGCGCACCGCGCTTGCGCAGCTCGCGCTCGACGGCGGCGAGCGCCGGCTCATCGTGATCGGCGGCCACCACGTTCATGCCCTCGGCCGCCAGCCGCTCGACGAGCGCGCGCCCGATGCCGGCGGCCGCGCCCGTCACCACCGCCGTTCGTCCGCCGAGCTCGATCATTTCGTGGTCCCGCGCGGCATGTTACTACAAACGCATGGAGCAGCGACGGCTGGGGCGCTCGGAGCTGCGAGTGCCGGTGCTCGGGTTCGGCACCGCGACCTTCGGCGGCGAGGGCGCGTTCGCGAGCGCGTGGGGCGCGACGACGCCGGACGAGGCGGCGCGGCTCGTCGACGCCGCGCTCGACGCCGGCGCGACGTTCTTCGACAGCGCCGACGTGTACGCGAACGGCCACGCCGAGGAGCTGCTCGGCCGCGCGCTCGCCGGCCGCCGCGCGCGCGCGCTGGTGGCGACCAAGGCCGGCTTTCGCGCGGGCGCGGGCGCCGACGACGTGGGCGCCGGCCGCCGCCACTTGATCGCCGCGTGTGAGTCGAGCCTGCGCCGCCTCGGCACCGACTGGATCGATCTGTACCAGCTGCACGGCTTCGACGCGCTGGTTCCCGTCGAGGAGACGCTCGGCGCGCTCGACGAGCTCACGCGCGCCGGCAAGATCCGCTTCGCCGGCTGCTCCAACTTTTCCGGCTGGCACCTGATGAAGTCGCTCGGCGCGAGCGAGCGCGGCGCCGGCCCGCGCTACGTCGCGCACCAGGCCTATTACAACCTGCTCGCGCGCGAATACGAGTGGGAGCTGATGCCGCTCGCGATCGATCAAGAGGTCGCGACGATCGTCTACAGTGCGCTCGCCGGCGGGCAGCTCACCGGCAAGCTGGTGCGCGATCGCCCGCCGCCCGACGGCAGCCGCCTGGCCGCGCTCGCGCCGCTCGGCCCGGAGTATCCGCGCGAGCAGCTGCACGCGATCGTCGACGAGCTGGCGGCGATCGCGCGCGAGCTCGGCCGCACCGTCGCGCAGGTGGCGCTCGCCTGGACGCTGGCGCGCCCGACGGTGGCGACCATCGTGCTCGGCGCGCGCACCGAGCCGCAGCTGCGCGAAACGCTCGCCGCCGCCGAGTTGCGTCTCGACGAACACCACCTGAAGCGCCTCGACGACGCAAGCGCGCGCTCGCCGATCTATCCTTATTGGCACCAGCGCCTGACCATGCGCGAACGCAATCCGCCGCCGGTGCGTTGAGCGTGTGGCGGCGATTCGGCCGGCGGCTGTTCGATTACGCGCCGATCATTCTTTTCCTCGCCGCGTTCGTCAGCATCGCGCCGTGGGGAAACTACCCGCTGAACGACGACGATCTATATGCGCATGCCGCGCGTAACTTCGTAGAGACCGGCCATATCAAGCTGGCGCCGGTCATCACGCCGGCGCTCGTCGGGCAAATCGTGTTGGCCGCGCCCTTCATCAAGCTGTTTGGCTTCTCCCATACGCTGCTGCGCGTGCTGACGATCCTGCTCGGCGCGTTCGGCATCTGGGCGCTCGGCCGCATCTTGCGTCGAGCCGCCGTCGATGCGCGCACGCGTTTCGTCGCGCAGTGCGCGCTCGCGTTCAATCCCATCTACTTTTGTATGTCCGGCACGTTCATGACCGAGATCTATGGTTGGGTGCCGCCGCTGCTCGGGACGTGTTTGTGGCTTTGGGACCGCGAGCGCCAGGATCGTCTCGATCGGCCCGACGGCGCGCGCACGCCCATCGTCTCGCGCCCGGTCGCTTTGGCGTTTGCGGTGATCGCCGGTTCGAGCTTCTGGATTCGCCAGTTCTGCGTACTGGTCTATCCCGCCGTCGTGGGCGGCGCGCTGCTTCGCCTCGCGTCCTTGCGCGATTGGCGGCGGCTCGAGCGATCGTGGCTCACGCTGTTCCTGGCGACGTCCGTGTTCGTGCTCGTCGTGCTTCTGTACTTTCCGTGGGCCGCTGCGACCGGAAACGAGAGCGCCACGTTCAAAGTGCCATTCGCAAGACTGCTCAGTGTCGACGGCCGCGCGCTGGTCATCGAGACCGCGGTCTATATCGTCTATATGACCTGCTTCGCATTGCCGCTATTGGCGTTGATCGACTGGCGCGATCGGCGCCGGCTCCGCCACTTGCTGGTCGGCCTGGCGCTGCTCGTCGTCGGTCTGGGCCTTCCCGTTCTGCTGCGCGCGTATCCCGACAACAATGAATTGCACCAGCGGTTCCCGTATCTCGGCAACATTCTCTACGACACCGGCCTCGGCGCGATCCTTCTGCCGGAGAACCTGAATACGCTGAATGCCGGTCAACCCCATTGGCGCCCGGTCTATTGGGAAATCGTCAGTGGGCTTCTCAGTATATTGCTCGTGCTATGGACGCCTTTGTTAATCAAGCTGCCTGCGGCATTTTGCCGCTCGAAGTCCACGCTGGCATTCGAGGTCCTCTGCTTTGGTCTTCTTCTGAGTGGACTGTCCTTTGTCTTCACGCTCCAGGCTTACAAGTTCGCCATCTATGATCGCTATCATCTGCCGGGCTTGATTGGAGCGCTCTGTGTAGTCGGCGTAATGGCTCCCGGCGCAATCAGCCGCGGGCGATTCATGATGGGGTTGATCGTCGTCTTGCCGATTGCGCTGTTCTCGTGGACCGCCGCGCATGACGACTATCGATGGAACGACGCGATCGTTACTTTGCTGAAACGATCAGCTTCCCACGGCGTCCCCGCACACAGCGTCGAGGACTCCTTTCCATATTGGGACGCGCTCGAGCCTTCGCGTCCGCGCGGCGTGGTCGCGCCCGGACGATATCGTTTGTCGATGACGCGCCACCCGAATGACTCAGTAATCGACAGCGTGCAGCCCGATTATTGGCTGGCCGACGGTCCTCCCGTTTATCTATTGCGCGATCCGTAGAGCAATTCGTCGATGCGGCGATCGGGGCGGCCGGCCATCGCGGCGAGGATGGCGACGTAGCGCTCGACCAGCGCGGCGGCGGTCGACTCGTCGAAGAGCGCGCTGTTGTAGCGGAGCTGCCCGCGCAGCTCGTCGGCGGCCTCGCCGACGGTGAAGAAGAGATCGAAGCGCTCGCGCTTGGGAACGAACGGCGGATTCGGGCGCGCGCCCGGCCATGCGACCGGCGTCAGCCCGGGCAGCGCCATCGGCTGGCTGAACTGGTAGTTGAAGCGCACCGCGATCTTCGGCAGCGGCGGCTCGACGTCGGAGTTGGCGAACGCCTCGAGCACCTGCGACCGCACGCGCGCCAGCAGCTCGCTCACGCTCGGGTTGCCGGACAGATCGGCGCGCAGCGTCCAGTTCTGCGCGAAGTAGCCGACGAGATCCTCGGTGCCGCGCCGATCGCGGTTGGCGTTTCCCGCGGTGATGGAGAAGTCGTCCTGCCGGCTCGACGCGTGCATCAGCAGCGCGAAGCCGGCGAACGCGATCATCGACATCGTCGAGCGCTCGCGCCGGCCGAGCGCGTGCAGCGAATCGCGCAGCACGCCCGGCACCGAGAACACCACGCGCCCGCCGGGCGCCGGCTCGGCCGATTCGCGCGGGCGATCGGTCGGCAGCCGCAGGTCGGGCGCGCCGTCGAGCAGCCGATCCCAGAAGGCGTACTGCGCCGCGCCCGCCGGGCTCTCGAGGAAGCGGCGCTGCCACGCCGCGAAGTCGGCGTACTGGAACGGCAGCGGCGGCAGGCGCGCGGTCTCGCCGTCGCGGCGAGCGGCGTAGAACGCGCCGAGATCCTTCCACAGCACCGCCAGCGACTCGTTGTCGGCGACGAGGTGGTGCGCGACCACCGCGAGCAGGTGGCGATCGTCCTCGAGGCGCAGGAGGCGCACGCGCACCAGCGGGCCGCGCTCGAGATCGAACGGGCGGCCCTCTTCGCGCACCAGGCGCTCGGCGTCGTCGTAGCGCGAGGGCAGCCCGCGCAGATCTTCGGCCACCAGCAGCGACGGCAGCTCGGGCAGGATCGACTGCACGCGCTCGCCGTCACGCCGGGTGAACACCGCGCGCAGGACTTCGTGGCGGCGCGCGACCTCGGCGAAGCCGTGCTGAAGCGCGTCGGCGTCGAGGGCGCCGGCGTACAGCACCGTCGCGCTCACCGGGTTGGCGCGGTCGAGCGTGTAGCGCTGCGTCTCGGAGAGCGGCCACGAGCGCGGATCTTCGCGCGGCGTGATCGCGTGCAGGCGGCCGCCGGCGTCGTCGTCGGCGGCGAAGCGCGCGCGCGCCACCGCGTCGGCGAGCCCGGCGATGGTCGGCGTGTCGAAGAGCTGGCGCAGCGGGATGGCCAGCCCGAGCGCCTCGCGCGCGCGCGACATCAGGCGCATCGCCTGCAGCGAGTTGCCGCCCAGCTCGAAGAAGTCGTCGTGCGCGCCGACGCGCTCGACGCCGAGCGTCTCCTGCCACACCGGCACGAGCAGCTCCTCGACGGCGGTGCGCGGCGCCACCGGATCGCGGCTGCGCGGCTTTCCCGCGGCGGGCAGCGCGCGGCGATTGATCTTGCCGTTCGGCAGGCGCGGCAATTCGGGCAGCACCTCGATCACCGACGGCAGCATGTAGTCGGGCAGGGTGCGCGCGAGCTGCGCGCGAAGCTCCCGCGCGTCGGGCACGCGCCCCGGCGCCGCGGTGACCCACGCGGCGATGCGGCGCTCGTCGTGCGTGTCGCCGCTGAGCGCGGCGGCGGCGGCGGCGACGCTCTCGTGCGCCTCGAGCGCGGCCTCGATCTCGCCCAGCTCGATGCGGAAGCCGCGCAGCTTGACCTGGTGATCGGCGCGCCCGAGGTGCTCGAGCTCGCCGCCGGCGAGGCGGCGCCCGAGATCGCCGGTGCGATAGAGGCGCGCGCCCGGCGGCCCGTGCGGATCGGCGACGAAGCGCTCGGCCGTCAGCTCCGGCCGCGCCAGGTAGCCGCGCGCCACGCCCGCGCCGCCGACGTAGAGCTCGCCCGCGACGCCGATCGGCAGCGGCTCCAGGTGTCGATCGAGCACGTGCACGCGCAGGTCGGGCAGCCGCACGCCGATCGGGCTGCGCCGCTGAAGCTTCGCGTCGGCGGCGCGCACCGGCCGATACGTCACGTGCACCGTGGTCTCGGTGATGCCGTACATATTAATGATGCGCGGCTGTTCGTCGCCGTGACGCTCGAACCACGGCGCCAGCGCGGACGGATCGAGCGACTCGCCGCCGAGCACGACCAGGCGCAGCGCCAGCTCGCCGGGCGCGCTGCGATCGAGCCGCACCAGCTCGCGAAACACCGTCGGCGTCAGCGCCAGCACCGTCACGCGCTCGGCGGCGAGCAGCTCGAGCAGCAGCTCCGGCGAGCGGCGCGCGGCGAACGGCACGATCACCAGGCGCCCGCCGTAGAGCAGCGCGCTCCAGATCTCCCAGACGGAGAAATCGAACGTGCACGAGTGGAACAGCGTGCAGACGTCCGCGGGGCCGAAGCCGAACCACGCGTGCGTGCCGGAGAACAGGCGCGTGACGTTCTCGTGCGCGACCAGCACGCCCTTGGGCCGCCCCGTCGAGCCGGAGGTGTAGATGACGTAGCAGAGGTTGCGCGCGGTCGCGCCGTCGTCGGGCGCGGCGTGGTCGCGCGCGGCGATCTGCGCGCGGTCGCGTTCGAGCACCACCAGCCGCGCGGCGTGCTCGGGGAGGCGCGCGACGATCGCCTCCTCGGTGATCAAGACCGGCGCGCGCGAGTCGTCGAGCATGAAGCGCAGGCGCTCTTTCGGATCGCGCGGATCGAGCGCGAGATAGGCGCCGCCCGCTTTCAGGATCGCGAGCAGCCCGATGAGCAGCTCGAGCGGCCGCTCGACGCAGATCCCCACCAGCGTCTCGGGCCGCACGCCGAGCGCGCGCAGGTGATGCGCGAGCTGGTTCGCGCGGCCGTCGAGCGCGCGGTACGAAAGCTCCTCGCCGCCCGCGCGCACCGCGACCGCGTGCGGCGTGCGCGCCACCTGCGCCGCGAACCAGCCGTGCAGCGTGCCGGTCGCAAACTCGGGACACGGTTGTTCGAGCAGCGCTCGGCGCTCCGCCTCCGAGTGCAAACGCAGGCGCGAGAGCGCGCGATCGGGATCGGCGGCGATGCTCTCGAGCAGCGTGCGCAGGTGGCGGCCGAAGCGCTCGATGGTCGCGGCGTCGAACAGCGACGTGCGGTACTCGAAGAACGCGCCCAGCTCGCCGTCGTGCTCGGTGAACGCCAGCGTGAGATCGAACTTGGCCGTGCCGCCGTCGGCGTCGATCACCTCGAGCTCGAGCCCGCTCGCGTCCGCGACCACGCTGCCGAGGTTGTGCAGGACCAGCATAACCTGGAACAGCGGCGTGCGGCCGCGGTCGCGCGGCGGGCGCAGCCGCTCGACGACGGCGTCGAACGGAACGTCCTGGTGCGCGAACGCCGCCTGCACCACGTCGCGCGCGCGCCGCACCAGCGCGCGGAAGCTCGGGTCGCCCGAGAGATCGCCGCGCAGCACCAGCGTGTTCAGGAAGAAGCCGATCAGCTCCTCGGTCTCGGCGCGGCGATTGGCGACCGGCGCGCCGACGGGAACGTCGTCGCCGGCGCCGAGGCGCGCGAGCAGCGTTTGAAACGCGGCGAGCAGCACCGTGAACAGCGTCGTGCGCTCGGCGCGGGCCAGCGACTCCAGTGAATCGCGCAGGCCGCGCGGAAGATCGATCGCCAGGCGCGCGCCGTCGCTGTCGAGGCACGGCGGGCGCGGGCGATCGGTCGGCAGCGGCAGCAGCTCGGGGCAGCCGGCGAGCTGCCGCTCCCAGTAGTCGAGCTGGCGCGTCACCTCGTCGCTCGACAACCAGCCGCGCTCCCACTCGGCGAAGTCGCGGTACTGGATCGCCAGCGGCGTCGTCGCCGGTTCGAACAGCTCGCGCATGAACAGCGCGCTCGACCAGCCGTCGGTGACGATGTGGTGCATGACGCAGACGAAGACGTGCTCCGTTTCGCCGAGGCGCAAGAGCTCGGTGCGCAGGAGCGGGCCGCGCGCGAGATCGAACGGGCGGCGCACCGCGGCGGTGACGTGCGCGCGCATCGCGGCCTCGCGGGCTTCTCGCGGGGCGTCGAGCGCGGAGAGATCGAGGAGCGGCAGCTCGACGTGCGCGCGCGGCGCGATCACCTGCACCGGCTCGTCGGCGCCGCCGGCGAACGTGGTGCGCAGCGTCTCGTGCCGCTCGACGATGTGGCGCAGGCGATCGGCGAGCGCGGCGGCATCGAGCGGGCCGCGCAGGCGCACCACCAGCGGGATGTTGTAGAGCGGGCTCGCGCGATCGATCTCGGAGAGCAGCCACAAGCGGCGCTGCCCGAACGACAGCGGCGCGCGGCGCGGCTGCGCGATGATCGACGGCGAGGGCGCCGGCGCGCGCTGCTGCCGGCGCGACGCGCGCGCGGCGTCGATCTTCGCCGCCTGCTGCGCCACCGTCGGCGCGTCGAACAGCTCGCGCAGCGGCAGCTCGACCTCGAAGCGGCGCGCGACCTTCGCCAAGAGGCGCGGCGCCAGCAGCGAGTGGCCGCCGAGCGCGAAGAAGTCGTCCTCGACGCCGACGCGCTCGACGTCGATGATCGCCGCCCACAGCTCCGCCAGCGCGGTCTCGGTCGCGGTGCGCGGCGCGACGTAGGTCGACGCGGCGATCGGCGCCGGCGGCGGCAGACGGCGCCGATCGACCTTGCCGTTCGGCAAGAGCGGCAGCGCGTCGAGCGTGGTGAAGAACGACGGCACCAGCGGCTCGGGCAGCGTGGCGGCGAGAAAGCGGCGCAGCTCGGCGGGCGGCAGCGCCGACTCGCGCGACACCACGTACGCCGCCAGCCGCCGATCGCCCGAGCGATCGTCCCACGCGCTCACCGCCGCCGCGACCACCTGTGGGTGCGCCTCGAGCGCCGCCTCCACTTCGCCCGGCTGCACCAGGATGCCGCGGATCTTGATCTGGTCGTCGAGCCGCCCGAGGATCTCCAGCGCGCCGTCGGCGCGAAAGCGCCCGCGATCGCCGGTGCGATACGTGACCGAGCCGCCGTCGCGCGCAAACGGCGCGTCGAGATAACCGATCGCGGCGTACGGCGTGCGAATCACCACCTCGCCCGGCTCGCCGAAGCCGCACGGCCGCCCCGACTCGGAGACCACCAGCACCTGCGTCTCCGGCTGCGGCGCGCCCACCGGCTGCGCGCCGGGCGCGAGCTCGTCGGGCACCACGTAGCAGCACTTGGCGAGCGTGGTCTCCGTCGGTCCGTAGAGCACCGCGATCCGGCCGGCGCGCGGGAACTGGCGGCGCAGGCGCTCGACCAGCACGTCGGTGAGCGGCTCGCCGGCGGAGAAGATCCAGCGCAGCGACGCGAGCGTGAGGCCGAGCGGCGCATCGGCCATCCACGCGCGCAAGAGCGATGGGACGGTGTGCAGCAGCGTGATGCCTTCGCGCTCGAGCCACGCGAGCACCTCGGCGCCGCGCGGCTCGCGCTCGGGCAGGCAGAGCGTGGCGCCGGCGGTGAGCGGCGTGAACACGTCGCGCAAAAGCACATCGAACGAGAGCGCGGTGAGCTGCGCCGAGCGATCGGCGGGGCCGATGGCGAAGCGCTCGCGCTGCCACGCGGTGAAGTGCGCGAGGCCTTTGTGCGAGCCGAGGACGCCTTTGGGCGTGCCGGTCGAGCCGGAGGTGAAGAAGACGTAGGCGGCGTCGTCGCCGTCGAGTCGCGGCAGCGCGGCGTCGCTCGGCAGCGCGGCGTCGCTCGATGGCGCGGCGTCGCTCGATGGCGCGGCGTTTCCGTCGGCGTCGAGCTGGATCGTATCGGGCGCGCCGTCGAGCTCGGCGGGCCCGACGGCGACGAGAAAACGCGCGCGCGTCTTTTGCAGCATCAGGCGCTTGCGCGCGGCGGGCAGCTCGGGATCGATCGTGAGCAGCACGCCGCCGCCGACGAGCGCGCCGATCATCGCGGTGATGACGCCGGCGCTGCGCGGGCCGGTCACCGCCACCACGTCGCCTCTCGCGAGCCCGCGCGCGACTAGCGTCCGCCCGAGCGCCGACGCGCGCGCCGCCAATTCGCCATAGCTGATCGTCCGCTCGCCGCGGCGGATCGCGGGCCGCTCGGGCGCCTCGGCCGCGACCGCGAGGAAGCGATCGCCGACGAGCGGATAGTCGCGCTCGACGATCGGCGCCGCCGGATCGGGGAGCCGCGGCGCGGACGCCGGGTCGATCAGCGACAGCGCGTCGATCGGCGAATCGGGCGCGCGCGCGACTTGATCGAGCAGGTGGACGAGCTGATCGAGCAGCACGCGCATCCGCTCGGCGGAGAATTGCGCGCGCCTGTAGACCAGCGACAGCGTGATGCCGTCGTCGCGATCGAACACGTACAGCGTCGCCGCCAGCTTCGACTGCGGCGGCGGCGACGGGAAGCTGCGGCGGTCGAGCCCCGGGATCTCGATCGCGTCCGCGCCGGCGTGCACGTAGTTGAACAGCAGATCGTAGAGCGGGTTCTGCGACGGGCGGCGCTCGGGCTGGAGCGCATCGACGATCTTTTCGAACGGCAGATCCTGGTGCTCGTAGGCGTCGAGCGCCGACGCGCGCACGCGCGCCACGAGCTCGCGGAACGTCGGCCGCCCCGCGAGCTCGGCGCGCAGCGGCAGCGTGTTGACGAAGCAGCCGATCGCGCCCTCGGTCTCCGCGCGGTTGCGGTTGGCGATCGGCACGCCGACGAGAAAATCGTCCTGGCCGCTGACGCGGTGGAGCAGGAGCTGAAACGCGGCCAGCAGCAGCATGAAGCGGGTCGCGCTCTCCTCGGCGCACAGCCGCTCGAGCGAGGCGGCCAGCGCCGGCGCGAGCGTGCGCGCCTCCGACGCGCCGTCGTGGCCCGCGCCGCCGCGATCGGGCGCGAGCGGCGACGGCTGCCGCTCGCCCGCGAGGCGCCGCTTCCAATACGCGAGCTGCCGTTCGAGCACGTCGCCGGTCAACCACTCGCGCTGCCAGCGCGCGAAGTCGCGATACTGAAGCGGCGGCTCCGGCAGCGACGGCGGCGCGCCGCGCGCGAACGCGCGGTAGCCATGCGCCAGCTCGCGCGTGAGCAGCTCCTGCGACCAGCCGTCGGTGAGCAGGTGGTGCACCGTCAGCGCCACGACGTGATCGTCGGGCGCGAGCGTGACGACGCTCAGGCGCAGCAGCGGGCGGCGCGCGAGCTCGAACGGCTGGTTGCTCGCGTCCTCGACGAGCGCGGCGGCGCGCGCGGCTTGGGCGTCGGGCGCGAGCGCCGACAGATCGTCGACGCGGATCGGCGGCGCGAGCGTCTCCGCGATCACCTGCGCCGGCTTGCCGTCCACCGACGGGAACGACGTCCGCAGAATCTCGTGGCGGCGGATCAGCTCGTGGAACGACTGCTCCAGCGCGCCGAGGTCGAGCGGCCCGCGATAGCGCTCGACCTGCGCGAGGTGATAGACCGACGTGCCCGGCTCGAGCTGCTCGAAGAACCAGATGCGCTCCTGCGCGAACGACAGCGGGCTCGCTCCATCGCCGCGCGTCCGCGGAATCGGCGGCGGCGCGGGATCGCGGCGGCGCGCGTCGACGATTCGCCGCGCCAGCTCCGCCACCGTCGGCGACTCGAAGACGGTGCGCACGCGCAGCTCGACGGCGAACACCGCGCGGATGCGCGAGACCAGCCGCGTGGCGAGCAGCGAGTGGCCGCCGAGGTGGAAGAAGTGATCGTCGCGGCCGACGCGCGCGAGGCCGAGCAGCCGCGCGAACATCCCGGCGACCAGATCCTCGACGGGCGTACGCGGCGCGACGAACGGCGCGCCGTCGGGCGGCGAGTCGTGCGCCGAGCCCGGCGCGGGCAGCGCGCGCCGATCGAGCTTGCCCGACGGCGTCGCCGGCAGCGCGTCGAGGCGCACGATGCGCGACGGCACCAGGTAGTCGGGCAGGCGCGCCCTGAGCGCGCGGCGCAGCTCGTCGGTGGCGACGCCCGCGCCGGCGACCACGTACGCGACCAGGCTGCGATCGCCGTGCTCGTCGGTGAGCGCGGCCACCGCCGCTTCGCGCACGCCGCCGAGGCTGGTGAGCGCCACCTCGATCTCGCCCGGCTCGACGCGGAAGCCGCGCACCTTGAGCTGATCGTCGTTGCGCCCGAGGAACGCGATCGCGCCGTCCGGGAGCACGCGCGCCAGGTCGCCGGTGCGGTACATGCGCGCGCCCGGCTCGCCGGCGAACGGATCGGGGACGAAGCGCTCGGCGGTGAGCGCGGGCTGATCGAGGTAGCCGCGCGCCACGCACGCGCCGCCGAGGTACAGCTCGCCCGGCAGCCCGACGGGAACCGGCCGGCCGCGGCGATCGAGGATGTACGCGCGCGCGCCGTCGATCGGCGCGCCGATCGACGGCAGATCGGGCCAGCGGCCGATCTCCGCCGGCAGGGTGACCGCGGTGGCCACGTGCGTCTCGGTCGGGCCGTAGTGATTGGCCAGGCGGCAGTGCGGCAGCGCGGCGAACATCTCTCGTATACGAGCGGTAATCTGGAGCGCCTCGGCGGTGGCGAGGACCTCGCGCAGCGACGACAGGTCGGGCGCGTCGGCGGCGAACTGCTCGGCGAGCTGGCGCAACAGGCTCGCCGAGACGATCATCTTCTCGATGCGCCGCTCGGCGACGAGCGCCAGCAGGCGCGGCACCTCGCGCCGCTCCTCCTCGGTCACCAGCACCACGGTGCCGCCCGAGCACAGCGCGGCGAACAGCTCGTGGCTCGAGGCGTCGAAGCTCAGCGACGCGAGCTGCAGCGTGCGCGCGCCGGCGGCGTGCGCGCGGTTGTGCCACGCGCACAGCGTGGCGAGCACGCGGTGCGGAACCACCACGCCCTTCGGCCGCCCCGTCGAGCCGGACGTGTAGATGACGTACGCCGCGTTCTCGCCGCCGGTGCGCGGCAGCGGCGCGCGATCGCGCGAATCCTCGACGGGCGCGCCGCCGAGCCACTCGATCGTTCCGCGATAGCCGGCGAGCAGCGCGGCGTGACGCTCGTGCGCGAGCACGACCGGCGCCTTGGCGTGCTCGATCATATAGAGGAGGCGCTCGGCGGGATAATCGGGATCGAGCGGGACGTACGCCGCGCCGGCTTTCAGGATCGCGAGCACGCCGACCACCATCTCGATCGATCGATCGGCGCAGATGCCGACGCGCGACTCGCGG
>DASREC010000207.1:0-17347 GCA_035652295.1 Polyangia bacterium | reverse complement strand
ACGGTGGCGCGCACGACGCCGCAGCCGCATGCGACGCCGCATCCGGTGTCGCCGCTGGCGTCGACCACGCCGGCGCCGCCCGCGTCGCTGGTGTCGCCCGTCGGCGCGACGTCGCCGCAGCTGGCGAACGTGAGCGCGATGCGATCGATCACCGACGTGGTGCCGAAGACGCCCAAGCGCGGCGTCACGCACCTCGTGCTCGGCGCGATCGCCGGCCTCGCGCTCGCCGCCGGCGCGTACGTTTTGCTGCATCGCAACAATAATCCGCCGCCGCCCGTCGAAGCCAAGCCGATCGTCGAAGCAAAACCGATCGTCGAAGCGAAGCCCGTCGTTGAGGCGAAGCCCGTCGTCGAGGCGAAGCCCGTCGTCGAAGCGAAGCCCGTCGTCGAAGCGAAGCCCGTCGTCGAGGCAAAGCCCGTCGAGCCGAAGACGGCGCACCCGAAGCATCCGAAAGCCAAGACCGAGAAGACCGGCTCCGGCTATCACCTCGAGGATCCATTCGCCAAGTAGCCACGCGGAGGGGGAATGCGAATCGCGTTCGTCGTGCTGGTCGGCCTCACCGCCGCGTGCAAGCAGCTCCCCGACATCCCCGTCGGGCTCTGCGGCAATCACATCCTCGAGAGCGGCGAAGACTGCGACTCGGGTGACGATCCCAACTGCGCGCCGCCCGGCTCGCCCGACGCGTGCCACTCGAAGTGCACGCCGCCCGATGACGCCGGCGCCGGCGCGAGCGGCTGCGCCTCCGGCGAGATCTGCGCCACGTCGGGCTTCTGCCGCCCGACCGACAACGTCTGCGGCAATCAAGTCGTCGAAGCCGGCGAAGACTGCGACGCGCCCGCCGACGCCAATTGCGGCGCGCCCGGCAGCGATCACGCGTGCCGCTTCTTGTGCGGCGCCGCCGCGTGCCCGAGCGGCTACTTCTGCGGCCGCGATCAGATCTGCCGCGCGCCCGCCGGCACGTACACGCTCGGCGCGCCGGTCGGCCAATCGAACAGCCTCTACGGCCTGCTCGACGTGAACGCCGACGGCTTCCCCGATCTGATCGAGCGCGGCCTGAGCGACTTGAACATCCGCACCAACGATCAGCACGGCGCGTTCGGCCCATTCGGCGACGGGCCGGTTCACCTGCTGCCCGGCCTCGGCGCGATCCCCGGCATCGTCACGCCGCAAGCGCCGCTCGCCAATCAGCCGCTGTTCGCCGCCGAGACGCAATACGGCATCGAGCTGCTCGCGGTCGTGCCGGGCAAGCACCTGCAGCCGCTGGTCGCGGTCACCGCGCTCCTGCCGTCGGCGATCGGCCTCAAACAATTTCAAGGCACCATCCGCCGCGATCTCACCGCGTCGGCGGAGGCGCTCTACTACGATCCGAGCAGCCACACCCTGCTCTCCTACGTCGCGCCCGCCGACTACTCGAACGGCGCGGGGCTGATCCTCAAGGCCACGCTCGATCCGTCGAAGGCGCCGTGCGGCCACCGCCCGAACAAGATCGTCACCACCGTCGCCACGCCGACGGGCCGCACCAGCAGCATCGGGCTCAAGATGGACGACACGGTGTTCTGCGTCGCCACCGTCAACGCGGCCGGCGGCTTCGACGTCGCGCCGATCGATCCCTCGCCGTTCGGCGCCGGCCTGTTCATCGAGCAGCCGCCGCTGTTCGCCGACGTCGACGGCGACGGCCAGCTCGACGTGCTGCTGCACGACGACTCGACGACGTTCGGCCGCATGCTGGTCTTCCGCAAATCGGGCGCCGGCTACCGCGCGCCGCAAGCGCTCGACATGAACCAGCTGGTCTCGCCCTACAACCTCGCCGCGTTCGATATGAACGGCGACGGGCGCGACGACATCCTCTACGCCGGCAACGTCTACCTCAACCGCACCGGCGAGGGCGTGCCCGACGGCGGGTTCAACGTCGACGCCGGGCTCGAGTGGCAGCCGCCGCCGCCCGAGGAGCTGCTGTTCACCAACGACTCGAACTGGGCCGCCGACGTCAACCACGATCACGGCGGCGACATGATCCTCTCGTCGTCGTCGGGCCCGGGGCTGCTGGTCTGTCTCGGCGACGGCACCGGCGCGCGCTTCACCTGCCAGATCGAGGTCACGCTGATCAACGGCATCCAGAACGTGGTGCTCTCCGACGTGAACGGCGATCAGACCACCGACATCCTCGCCATGTCGGTGCCGAACGGCGCCTCGGCGATCGCCAACGACGGGATCGATCTGTTCCTCGGCAAGCCGTTCAACCTGCCCGATCCGGTCGGCACCGCGCTGCCGGTGTACCGCGGCTCGCTCGACGGCGTCGGCCGTTTGCCGTCGGAGGCGCACATCGCCGACGACATCCTGGCGGCGATCACCACCAACACCAACAAGCAGGGCGTCTCGATCGGCCTCGCCGATTCGCAGAGCGGGCAGCCGGCGTTCGCGTTCCCCTTCGCCGACGCGCGCGACCTGCGCTTCACCGACGAGGACGGCGACGGCATCGCCGATCTCGCGCTGCTCCAGAGCGATCGCGTTACGGTGCTGCACGGCGGCGCGTCGGCGGGCTTCGCCGGCGGATTGAAGGTCTTCAGCGGCGTCGACTCCGGCGGAAATTGGATCTTCCCCGATCCGAGCGCCACCGGCGCGACGCCGCTGCGCTTCGCCACGCTGCCCGGCGATCCTTTGCCCGCGGTCGTCGGCGTCGATCTATTCAACGGCCTGGTGATCGCGCATTTGAAAGGCGGCACGTTTCAATCGAAATCATTTCAATTGGCCAATCCGTTCACCGCGGTCACCGAGGTGCGCGACCTCGACGGCGACGGCAACAACGAGGTGTTCGTCTTCTATAACGACAGCAACGCGTGCAATGCGATGGCGGGCAGCTTCAAACCGGGCGCCGACTATCCCGACTTCCCGGCGCCGACGGCGATTCCCAACTGCACCGCCGACTTCTTCTTCCTCGCCGATTCGCCGCCGTTCGATGGGCGGCTCGATCTCTGGATCGCGGTGCCCGACGGCCATTCGCTCGAGCACCTGTCGATCTATCGCGGCAAGGCGGACGGCACGTTCGATACGCAAAGCCCGATCGGCGATAGCGGGTTATTCAACGTAAACGGCAAGAAACAGGGATTCGACGCCAATTGGTCCTATATCGACGCGCGCGATTTGAACGGCGATGGAATCCCCGATCTATTGGTCGACACTCCCAACGGCGCGGCGGTGATCACCGCCGACGTGAAGATCCGCTGATGCGCGCCCTCGCCGCGATAGTGTTGTCGGTGGCCCTGTTCTCGACGGTAAACGCCGACGAGAGCGGGAACAAAGAGGACGCGCGCCGGCTGTTCCTCGCCGGGCGCCAGGCGTTCGAAGGCGGGCGGCTCGACGTGGCCGCGTCGTCGTTCGAAGCCGCGTATCGTTTATCGCGATTGCCCGCGCTGTTATGGAATCTCGGGCAAACGTATCAACGGCAATATGTGATCGATCAAAACCCGCAAACGCTCAAACGCGCGGTCAATCATTACCGCCAATATCTGCAGGACGCGCCGACCGGGCCGAACCGCGACGAGGCGACGCGGCTGCTCACCGAGCTGACGCCGATCCTGGCGCGCGTGGCGCCAGAGGCGCTCGGCGCCACGACGGTGAGCGCGCCGCCGCCGCCGACGCAGAAGACCGAGCTGATGATCGTCACCGAGGCGCACGGCGCGCAGATCGCGCTCGACGGCGCGCCGCCCGCGCCCGCGCCGCTGCTCGCCGCGGTCAAAGCCGGCGAGCACCGCGCGACAATCGAGGCGCCCGGCTATTTCACCGGCGAGCTGGCGCTCACCGCGGTCGACGGCCGATTGGTCGTCGGCGAGGCGCGCTTGATCGCCAAGCCGGGCCGGGTCGAGGTCGACGGCGCGCGCGGCGCCACCGTGTTCGTCGACGGGCAGAGCGTCGGGCGCCTGCCGCTCTCGCCGCTCGAGCTGCCGGCCGGACGCCACCTCTTGTCGGTGACCGCGCGCGGCCGCAACTACTGGCAGCAGGATCTCACGCTCGAGCGCGGCGGCGCGGTCTCGCTGCGCGCGACGCTCGAGCCGACCACGCAGCGCAAGGCGGCGCGCGCGATGACCATCGTGACCGGCCTCGCGGCGCTGGTCACCGTCGCGGCGGGCGCGGTGTGGGGCCAGGCGGAGTCGGCGGCGGCGGATCTGTACGATCAGCAGCAGCGCGCGCAGATCTCGCCGAGCCAACTCGCCGAGTACAACGGCGATCGCGCGCGGCGCGACTCGTGGCGCGCGGGGACGTTCGTGGCGCTCGGCATCACCGGCGCGCTGGCGGTGACCACCGCGGGGCTGTTCCTGTTCGACCAGCCGCGCCCGCCGGCGGCGCGCTGACGATGAGGCTGCGGCATTTTGCCGCATGGGCGATCGCCGTGGCGTCGGCCGCCGCCGCGCACGCCGACAACGCGGTCCCCGAGGAGGCCAAGATGGCGCCGTGGACCCGCCGCTGCGTCGAGCGCCTGGAGCGCGCCGAAAAAGACTTCGCGCGCGGGCGCAAGTCGTTCCAGCGCGATCGACTCGGCGTCGAAGACGGCGCGGTCGTCTGGTCCGCCACCGACGGCGACGCCGGCTTCTACGTGCGCATCGCGCCGACCAGCCCGTCGTCGCCGGCGCGCAACAGCTGGAACCCGCCGCGCGATCAGTGGACGCACCTGCCGATCATCGACAAGTCGTACTCGCTCACCAAGCTCAACCTGTTTCGCTGGAACGATCGCCTCGAGGCCGGGATCGGCGCCAGCCGCGCCGACGACTCGCCGCGCGCGCCGCCGATCCCGAAGTGGCTCGCGCGCTTCGTCGCGGTGATGCAGCCCGCCGTCGAGGAGTGCCTGGATCAGCGCGCGAGGTAGCTCTCGCCGGGGCCGGGCTTGGGTTCGAGCGGGCGGCCGGCGCGGCGCCAGGCGTCGAAGCCGCCTTCGAGCGCGTACGCGTCGAGGCCGCGCTCGCGGAACATTTGCGCCGCACGGGCGCTGGACGCCTCGTGCGGTCAGGTGCAGTAGGTGACGATCGGCCGGCCGCGCGGCAGCGACGCGGCGGCGCGCTCGACCTGATCGCCCGACACGCGCAGCGCGCCCGGCAGCTGCTCGCGCGCCTCGCCCCACGCCGTCGGGTTGCGCACGTCGACGAACAGCACCGGCTCGCCGCGCTCGAGGCGCCGCGCCACGTCGTCGACGGAGATTCGCAGGTCCACGCTCATGCTCGCCAAGGTAGCGCTGCGCGACGGCCGGGCAAGGCGCGCGCGGATTTCGCGTATGATCGGATCGGTGCCGATCGTTTCTCCCCCGCTCGCCGCTTCACCGCCCGCCGCGCGATCGGCCGCCCGCGCGCTCGCCGCCGCCGCACTGCTGCTCGCGTGCCTCGGCGTGCTCGCGTGCCTCGGCGTGCTCGCGCGCGAGGCCGCGCCGACTGCGTCGCCCGCGCCGCTGCGCGTGGCGACGTACAACATCCGGCGCTTCGGCCGCGAGCCGACCGATCTCGATCGTCTCGAGCGCATCCTGCGCGCGCTCGACGCCGACGTGATCGCGGTGCAGGAGATCCAGAGCCCGCCGCTCGTCGACGAATTGCTGGCGCGGCTGTCGCGCGGCGGCCGGCGCTGGCGCTCGACGCTGTCGGCGTGCGGCGGCCGCAGCGAGATGCACGTCGGCTTCCTCTACGACGCCGCGCGCGTCGAGCTCGGCGCCACGCGCGAGTTCCCCGAGCTCGACGAAGGCGGCGGCGGCCGCTGCGGCGAAGGCGAGCGCGCCGGCCTCTTGGCCGAGTTCTCGTCGGGCGGGCGCGCGATCACGCTGCTGGCGGTGCACCTGGCGGCGGGCGCGTCGCGCGATCACGCGGCGCGGCGGCGCATGCAGTGGGACCGCGCGCTCGCGATCCTGGCGCGGGTCTCGGGCGCCAAGGCGCTCCTCGGCGACACCAACTCGGTCGGCTGGCTCGACGACGCCGAGGGCGAGCGCCGCTTCATCGATCGGCGCGTCGCCGAGTCGGGGCTCGAGCTGGTGACGCGCCCGCTCGCCTGCTCGGAGTACTTTCACGCCGGCGAAGATCGGCTCGAGCCGAGCCTGCTCGATCACGTCGCCGCGTCGCCGGGGCTGGCGCGCGCCGGCTCGATCGCGCTGCACGGCTACTGCGTCGAGCTCGGCTGCCGCCCGTCGTCCGAGCCGCCGCCGGCCGAGTTCTCGACGGTGTCCGATCACTGTCCGGTGAGCTTCGAGCTGTGAGCGACGTGGCGCTGGCGGCGGCGGTGGGCGCGCTGGTCTGCGCGCTGTTGCTCGCGGAGTGGCGCGCGTCGGCCGCCGGCAAGTGGGTCGCCAAGCCGCTCGCGTCGGCCGGATTCGTCGCGCTGGCGGTCGAGCGCGGCGCGTGCGCCAGCCGTTACGGCCAGGCGATCTTCGCGGCGCTGGTCTTGTCGTGGATCGGTGACGTGTTCTTGATACCGAAAAACAAGGCCTGGTTTCGCGCCGGTTTATTCGCCTTTTTATTGGGGCACCTCGGCTTCTGCGCGGCGTTCTGGGTGCGCGGCGTCTCGTGGCCGATCGCCGGCGGCAGCGCGGCGGTGCTGGCGATGGTGGCGTTTCTCGTCGGAAGATGGCTGCTGCCGCACGTCGAGCCCAAGATGCGCCCGCCGGTGATCGCGTACGTCGTCGTCATCACGTCGATGGTGGCGCTGGCGATCGGCTCGATCGGCCGGCAAAACATCGGGCAAAACTCTTTGCAAAGATCTTTGCACGAAACTTTGCCGGATTTTTTGCCGCTGATCGCCGCGCTGATGTTCTACGTCTCGGACCTGTCGGTCGCGCGCGACACCTTCGTCAAGCGATCGTTCCGGAACCGCGCGTGGGGATTGCCGCTCTATTACGGGGCGCAAGTGTTGTTCGCGTGGAGCATCGTTTAAACTGCGCGGATGCGTAAATCGCTGCTGCTCGCGCTGCTGCTCCTCGCGAAACCCGCGCTCGCGGGACAGATGGCCACGCACCACCTGCTCGGCTGGACCACCGACGGGACGCAGTTCGCGTACGTCGCCATCCCCGACGACTGCGGCGAGCCGAACGACTTCGGCAGCTCCGGCTCGGTGACCTACGGCGTCGTCGTCGACGGGCGCACGGGCCTGGTGGCGCAGCGCTTCTTCCTCGAGCTCGACGGCGAAGCGAAGCCCGACGAGCGCAAGCGTTTCAAGGCGATGCCGAACAAGGCGGCGTTCGAGGCGTGGCAGAAGGAGCATCCGCTCTCGTGCTCGACGGCGCTGACGTCGCCCGACGGCAAGGCCCGGGCCGACGTGTTGCTCAAAGGCAAGGACGTCAAAGGCAAGTGGAAGAAGAACGAGTTCGTGTTCGGCTTCGAGGGCGACGACCTGGCCGAGGAGAAGCGCGCCGCGTTCACGCTCGCGGTGGTGCGCGACGGCAAGACGATCCCGTCGGCGAGTTGGTCGGCCTCGTCGCCGATGGCGGCGCAGGGCGCCGGGCTGAACGGATCGATCGAGGTGTGCTGGGCGCCGAACGGACGGCGCATCATGTGGTCGGCGATCCGCAAGCCCGGCATGATGCGCGACACCGGCGATCACGTGTTGATCATCGGCTCGACGGGCGGGCCGCGCATTCAACTGGTCGCGGACAAGTCGGTGCTGGAGCAGGCGGCAGCGGCCGTGGGCGCGGCGCTCGACGCGGCGGGGTTCACGCCGACCAGCGCCAAGGCGTCGAACGAGAAGGTCGCGCGCGCGGCGACGGTGGTGTACGCGGCGGCGGGCTTCGAGGACGCGGCGAAGCAGGTGGCGGCGGCGGTGCCCGGCGGCGCGACGGTGGCGGCGCTCGATTGGAAGGCGCCGTTCGACGTCATCGTCGGGATCGGGCAGAGCGCGATCAAGTAGCGCCATGAGCCCGTGGCTGATCGCGCTCGAGCTGGCGGCGCTGTTCTCGGGCGGGCGCGGGCCGCTCGAGCACGTCGTGCCGCCGCCGTCGGTGCCGTCGCTGCGGGCGAGCGCGTGCGGCGAGTGCCACGCGGCGATCTTCGACGCCTGGCGCGGCTCGCGGCACGCGCAGGCGTGGAGCAACCGGCTGTTCGCGGTGTCGTTCAAGCGCGAGCCGATGCGCTGGTGCGTGAGCTGCCACGCGCCGCTCGGCAGCGCGCTCGCCGACGAAGGCGTGAGCTGCGCCGCGTGCCACGTGCGCGGCGGCCGGGTGCTGGGCGCGCGGCCGGCGAGCGCCCGGGCGTTGCGCGCACACCCGGTGCGCGTCGAGCCGGCGCTCGCGCGCGCGGAGTTTTGCGGCGGGTGCCACCAGTTCAACTTCCCGTCGGCGGCGCCGCCGTTTCACTATCGCGACGAGCCGATGCAGGACACGCTGGCCGAGTGGCGCGGGTCGCGGGCGGCGCGCGAGGGGCGCACCTGCCAGGCGTGCCACCTCGACGGGCACCGCTTTCCCGGCGGGCACGATCGCGCGCTGGTCGGGCGCGCGGTGTCGCTCGCCGTCGAGCGGCGCGGCGCTCACGTGCTTTTGACCGCGCGCGCCGACGGCGCCGCGCACCGCGTGCCGACGGGCGATCCGTTTCGCCGGCTGCGCGTCGAGCTGTGCGCCGAGCCGCGCTGCGACGAGCCGCTGGCGCGCCCGATCTTCGCGCGCGTGTTCCGCCCCGACGGCGACAGCTGGACGCTCGACGCCGACCGCACCATCCCGGTCGCCGCCGCCGGCGCGACCGCCGAGCGCACGGTCGACGTCCCGCTCCCCGCCCCGCCACCGATCCTCTACTGGCGCCTGATCTACGCCTACGCCGCCCCCAGCACCGAGCCCGACCTCGACGGCGACGACCTCGAGATCGAGCTCTCCCGCGGCCACTCGCCATAAACGTTCGTACGCGTGATTCGCTCACATGAGGCGGCGCTCGATCAACGCCGCACTACGCGCGAGCGAGAACCCGTAAAGCCGGTCCGTTTGGCAATTCTCGCCGTTTTACGTCACACGAGCCTTGCACGTAGCGGAGTGCAGCGCGCACGCCCGAGCACCTTCAAGCACGTTCGAATCGTCAGCGGCGGGCGGTGAGGAATGTGGTCTGCTCGGACAGGCAAGGAACGACCTCGACTTCGCGAAAGCCGATGTCGGCGAGCAGGCGCCGCAGCGACGACTCGGTGTTGACCGGGCCCACCGGGCTGGCGCCGAGATCGAGCACCGCCTCGAGCGCGCGTCCGAGCGGCGTCGGGTGATCGTCGGGGTGCACCGTCTCCCAGAAGATCGCCAGGCCGCCCGGGCGCAGCACCTCGAACGCCTTGCGCGCGAACTTCTCGCCGACGCGCTCCGACGGCTGAAGGATCATCTTCTTGGTCAGCACGATCAGATCGAACGACTCGGTGCCCCAACGATCGGCCGAGGGATCGCCGCCGTGCTCGTGCATGCCGTCGACGCGGTCGGCGGGCACGCGATATTTTTCGCGCAGCCGCGGGATCTCGCGCACGAGGTGCGGCAGGCAGCCGTAGGTGACGCGCGCGCGCGGCAACCGCTCGAGGAGCAGCGCGCTCAGGCTGACGCCCATCGAGCCGACGATGAACGAGCGCACGTCGGGGAGCGCGAGGCGCGGCAGGAGGTCGCGGCCGGCGAAGGAGAGGTACTCGTTGACCGCGTCGAGGAAGGCGCGGTAGCGGCTGCCGTCGGCGTAGATGTCGAGGGCGCGCGGCACGCGGCCGGTGGCCATCGCCGACGGCAGCTCGGCGTACGCGGCGGCTTGCGCGGCCATCAGGTCGAGCATGCCGGCCATCGAGTAGCGGCCGGCGCGCGCCAGGAACCGCGCGGCGAACTCGCTCAGGCGAAAGCGGGCGCCGCCGGACCCGGCGCGCTCGCGTCCGCCCACTCGCGCGCCACCGCGCTCATGCTCCGCCGCGCGCTGGCGCTCCGCCGCGCGCTCGCGCTCCGCCGCACGCTCGCGCTCCGCCGCACGCTCGCGCTCCGCCGGGCGCTCATGCTCCGCTGCGTGCTCCTGGCCCGCCGCGCGCTCATTCTCCGCCGCGCGCTCGCGTTCCGCCGGACGCTGGTGCTCCGCCGCGCGCTCGCCGCCGCGCTCGCGCTCGACGAGGCGCTCGCTCTCGAGCACGCGCAGCAGGTTCTCGACGGCGCTCGGGGCGAGCCCGCGCTCGGCCGCCAGCTCCGCCGGCGTGCGCGCGCCCGACGCGAGCGCGTCGTAGAGGCCGACCTCGTGCGCCAGCAGGAGCGCGCTGGCGTAGCGATGAAAGAACAGCGCCTTCTGCAAGCGGCGAAAGTCGTCGCGGTGGCGCCACTGCTCGTAGAGCTCGCGCGGCCGTGAGAACGCGCCCACCGACCACAGCGTCTGCAGCGCCTCGACTGGCCGGCGCAGCGTGCGCGGCAGCCGGCGCGTCAGCGAACGCTTCGTCGCCATGCCGCGACTATACGCCGAATCGCCGCGCGCGCGCCGCGCGTGGTATCGTTCTCGACGAGGTTCAGCATGATCGACGATTTTCCCGTCTCCGATCAGCCGGCCGCGCGCATCGTCGGACGCGAGCTGCTGGCGTTCGCCGCGTCGAGCCTGCTCTACCCGTTCGGGCTGGCGCGCCCCAAGGCGGCGCGCACCGCGCGGCAGGCGGAGCAGCGCACGGTGGTGCTGGTGCACGGCTACCTGGCGAACCGCTCGACGCTGCTGCCGCTCGCCACCTATCTGCGGCTGCGCGGCATCCGGCCGGTGCACGCGTTCGATTACCGCTCGACCGAGGGCGTGGAGCGCGCGGCCATCGCGCTGCGCGAGCACCTCAAGCGCACGGTGCGCGGCGGGCGCATCGATCTGGTGTGCCACAGCCTCGGCGGGCTGGTGGCACGCGTCTACTTGCAGGAGCTGGGCGGCGCGCGGCGGGTAGATCGCTGCATCACGCTGGCGACGCCGCACAAGGGGACGTACAGCGCGTACTGGGTGGCGTCGCGCGTCGGGCGCGAGCTCAGGCCCGACTCGGCGCTGCTCAAGCGGATCGAGCAGTCGCGCGAGGCGGCGGCGCGCGTGCGCTTCACCTCGATCGTGGCGGGCTCGGACAACATCATCGTGCCGCGCGTGTTCGCCTCCGACGAGGACGTGGTGCACGTGCCGCACCTCGGCCACGTCGGCATGCTGTTCTCACCGACGGTGTTTCGCGCCGTCGGCGAGCGCCTCGCCGCTACGCTTTGACCGCGTAATGCGGATATAACGCTGTTATGCGGATATAACGCTGTCATGGCGTGGCAGGCGCGATCCGCAGGACGGAGCCGTCGAGGGTGAGGCGGTAGCGCTCGGTGCGGATCGTCTGCGCGGCGCCGCCGAGCTCGAAGGTGGCGATGGGCGCGACGCGGCGGCCGTGCCACGGGCACTCGAGGGCGCCGCCGTCGACGGGGCAGGCGTCGAGGCTGGCGCCCTCGTGGCGGCACATGCGCTCGAACACCCGCACGCGGCGGCCGTCGCGCACCACGCGCAGGCCGAGGTGATCGTCACGGCCCAGGCGCCATTCGCCGCTGCTGCCGCCGCGGTCGAGCGTCAACTGGTGCTCGAGGGCGCGGCGCTCGCCGTCGGGCGGGCGCACGTTGCA
Organism: Polyangia bacterium; assembly: GCA_035652295.1. GTDB lineage: Bacteria > Myxococcota_A > Polyangia > Palsa-1104 > Palsa-1104 > DASREC01. Next base: position 5,797 of record DASREC010000207.1, on the reverse strand, counting down.
GGCGGAGAGATCGAGCGAGCGGCGGTAGCCGGGGCCGGACTCGTCGGCGGCGAAGCGGTAGCCCCAGCCGCGCAGCTCGGTGCGCCGGCGGCGCAGCGGCTCGTCCTCGTCGGTGAGGCGGGCGTAGTTGCGGCGCAGGAAGCGCTCGGCCCAGGGCAGCACGAAGCGGAGCCGCCGCGGTCCGCCGACGCTGTAGGTGGTGCGCACGCGCGTGCCGGCGGCGAGCGGCTCGAGGCCGGCCTCGATCAGCAGCACGAACGGGCCGAGCGTGGTGCGGTAGGTGCGCGAGCGCGGCCCGTCGTGATCGAACGCCACCAGGAGCGGCACGCGCAGCCCGAGCAGCCGCTGCAGGTAGAAGCCGACCGCGCCCTCTTCTCCGACGGTGGCGGCGATGAAGCGAAAGCCGCCGTGGATGCGCGGCACGTGGGCCAGGTCGCGCTGGTTCCAGTCCCAGTCGGCCAGCGCGTGCGGCGAGTCGTGCTCGATGGCGAACGTGCGGAAGGCGAAGCCCCGCTCCTCGAAGTCGGCGACCACCTGCTCCCGCGTGCGGCGCACGATCCCGTTATACACGCACAACGACGTCAGATCGGCATGACACTGTCATGCGGATATAACGCTGTTATGGCAGCATAACGCCGTTATGGCAGCATAACGCTGTTATGGCGCCGTGACGCGGTTTATGGCGTGGTGACGGGACGCAGGAGCGGCTCGTGCAGCGTCGGGTCGGCGGCGGCGCGCGCCACCTCGAGCAGCGTCGCCTGGCTGCGCACGCGCGGGGGGGTCTTCTCCGGCGTGGCGTAGGTGCCGTCGACGTGCAGGCGGCGCGCCTTGACGTTGTCACGCAGCGCGGTGCCGAGCACCTCGTTGAGCAGGCGCGCGCGCAGGAGCGGATCCTCGACGGGCCACATCACCTCGATGCGGCGGTGGAAGTTGCGCGGCATCCAATCCGACGACGACAGGTAGACCTCGGCGCGGTCGGCGGCGCCGAACGCGAACACGCGCGTGTGCTCGAGGAAGCGATCGACCACGCTGCTGACGTGGATGCGCTCGGAGACGCCGGGCATACCCGGCCGCAGGCAGCAGATGCCGCGCACCAGCAGCTCGATGTCGACGCCCGCCTGGCTGGCGCCGTAGAGCGCGCGGATCACCACCGGGTCGACCAGCGCGTTCATCTTGGCGACGATGCGCGCCGGCTGCCCCAGCCGCGCCCGCTCGGCCTCGCGATCGATCAAGTCGACGATGCGCGCCTGCAAGCCGAACGGCGCCACCGCCAGCCGCTTCCACTGCGGCGGCTCGGAGTAGCCGGTGAGCATGTTGAACAGCGCCGAGACGTCGTCGGAGATCTCCTCGCGCGCGGTGAACAGCGAGAGGTCGGTGTACTGCCGCGCGGTCTGCGGATTGTAGTTGCCGGTGCCGAGGTGCACGTAGCGGCGGATGCCGCCCGCCTCGCGCCGCACCACCAGCGCCACCTTGCAGTGGGTCTTGAGCCCGATGAGGCCGTAGACCACGTGCACGCCGTTCTCTTCCAGGCGCCGCGCCCAGGCGATGTTGTTGGCCTCGTCGAAGCGCGCCTTGATCTCGACGAACGCGGTCACCTGCTTGCCGTAGCTCGCCGCCGCGCGGCTGAGCGCGCGCACGAACGGCGAGTCGCCGCTGGTGCGGTAGAGCGTCTGCTTGATGGCGAGCACGTCGGGATCCTCGGCTGCCTCCTCGATGAAGCGCACCACCGGATCGAACGACTCGTACGGGTGGTGCAGGAGGATGTCGCGCTTGGCGATCACGTGCGCCACCGACTCGGCGTCGCGCAAGAGCGGCGGCAGCGCGGGCGCGAGCGGCTCGACGCGCAGCTCGGGGCGCAGATCGTGCTCGAGCAGGCCCATCAGGTCGGCGAGCTGCAGCGGGCTGCGCACGCGGTAGATGTCGGGCGAGCCCAGCTCCACCGCCTGCGAGAGCAGCTCCTCGACCTCGGCCGACGCGCCGGCGTTCACCTGCAGGCGCACGGCGTCGCCGAGATCGCGGCGGCGCAGCTCCTCCTGGATCGTCGACAGCAGGTCCTCCGACTCCTCCTCGTCGACGAGCAGGTCGGAGTTGCGGGTGACGCGGAAGCGCGCCGTCTGCTTGACCTCGTAGCCGGGGAACAGCTCGCCGACGTGCGCCTCGATCAGCTCGTCGAGGAACGCGAACGCCTGGCCGGTTGGTGACGGTAGGCGTACGAATCGGCCAAGCACGGCCGGCACCTGCACCACCGCGAGCAGCTTCTCGCGCGGCTGGCGCGTCCGCCGGCGCACGCGCTGCGTGAGGATGACGGCGATGTTGAGCGACTTGTTGCGCAGGTGCGGAAACGGATGGCCAGGATCGACCGCCAGCGGCGTGAGCGCGGGCGCCACCTGCTTCTCGAAATATTTTTTGCCCGCCGCCGCCTGCTCGTCGTTGAAGCTGGGCGGCGCCACCAGGTGCAGCCCGCTCGCCGCCAGCGCCGGGAGCAGCTCCTCGTGCCACACGCGATCCTGCTCGGCCACGAGCGCATGCACCCGCTCGCTGATCGCCGCCAGCTGCTCCTGCGGCAACATGCCGTCGGCCGGCGCGTCCACCACCTGCCCGACGATCTGCTGCTTGAGGCCGGCCACGCGCACCATGAAGAACTCGTCGAAGTTCGAGCCGACGATCGACAGGAACTTGAGCCGCTCGAACAGCGGCGCCTGCGCGTCGCGCGCCTCCTCGAGCACGCGCTCGTTGAACGCCAGCCACGACAGCTCGCGGTTCAGGAACAGGCGCGGCTCGGGCGGCTCGGGCTGCGCGTGCCCCTTGACCAGGCCGAGCCGGTCGGTCGGACGCGAGAGCGCGCTGCCGTCGGTCGTGGTGCTCATTTTCGGTTCCATGTTAGTCGACGCCGCCGGTGAAAAGGGTGACCAGCATGTGACAGAACTGCAAAATCGTCCACCGAGAGTTCACCGAGGTTTCACAGCGTCAATTCCGTGCGCGCTCTAGGCTCGTCGGTGCATGGCTACGCATGGGCCGCTGGTGCTGATCGTCGACGATGAAAAAGATCTGCGCCAATTGCTCGATTTCAACCTCAAGCAGGCGGGCTATCGCACGCAGCAGGCGGCGGGCGGGCGCGAGGCGCTCGAGCGCGTGGAGCGCGAGCCGCCCGACATCATCCTGCTCGATCTGAATCTGCCGGACGTGCCGGGCACCGAGGTGTGCGCGCAGCTCAAGGCCGATCCGGAGACGGGCGCGATTCCGGTGATCATGTTGACGGCGCGCGGCTCGGAGAGCGATCGCATCGCCGGGTTCGAGCTGGGCGCGGACGATTACGTGGCCAAGCCGTTCAGCGTGCGCGAGCTGGTGCTGCGGCTCGACGTGCTGAGGCGGCGGCTGCTCGATCGCTCGACGCCGGGGACCGAGCGCGTGCTGAGCGCGGGGCCGATCGAGGTGGATCTCGACGCGTTCATCGTGCGCGCGGGCGGGCAGGAGGTGACGCTGGCGCTGCTGGAGTTTCGGCTGCTGACGTTTCTGCTCGAGGCGAACGGGCGGGTGCGCACGCGCGAGGAGCTGCTCAGCCACGTGTGGCGCTATCCGCGCGACTCGGCCAGCCGCACCGTCGACACGCACGTCAAGCGGCTGCGCGCCAAGCTGGGCGCCGCCGGCGACTTGATCGAGACCGTGCGCTCGGTCGGCTACCGCATCCGCCCGCCGCAGTGACGCCGCGCTCGCGTCAGTCGACGCGGACGACGTGGTAATTTTTTTTGCCGCGGCGCAAGACGATGAACTTGTCGCGCTGCAGATCGCTCGCGGTCAGGTTGCGCGCGATATCGGAAACTCGTTCACCGTTGATATAAATGCCGCCGTTTTCGATTTCACGGCGCGCCGCGCTCACCGACGGGAGCAGGCCGCCCTCTTTGTGGCTCAAAACTTTTATTAGCGGCAAACCGGAATCGATTTGCGCGCGCGGCCAATGCGAGCTGGGGATGTCGGGGTTGGCGAGCACCGCGTCCAGATCGCCGCTGAACAGCGCGCCGGCGCCCTTCTCGGCGGCGGCGGCTTCGTGCGCGCCGTGCACCAGCGTGGTCACCTCGCGCGCGAGCACGCGCTGCGCTTCGCGCTTCTCGGGCGCGGCGCGCACCGTCTCGTCGAGCTCGACGATGGTCTTCTCGTCGAGGAACGTGTAGAAGCGCAGCAGCTTGCCGACGTCGCGGTCGTCGCACTGGATGAAGTATTGATACAGCTCGTAGGCGCTGGTGCGCGCGGCGTCGAGCCACACGGCGCCCTTCTCGGTCTTGCCGAATTTTTTTCCCGACGAGTCGGTGACCAGCGGCAGCGCGATGCCGAACGCTTCGCTCTGGCGCACGCGGCGGATCAGATCGATCCCGGTGGTGATGTTGCCCCACTGATCGCTGCCGCCGATCTGCAGGCGGCAGCCGTGGTGCTCGTTGAGCCAGAGGAAGTCGTACGACTGGATCAGCATGTACGAGAACTCGGTGTACGAGATGCCGTGCTCGCGATCTTCCAGGCGCGCGCGCACCGACTCCTTGCCGAGCATCATGTTGACGCTGAAGTGCTTGCCGACGCGGCGCAGGAAGTCGAGGAAGCTGAACTCCTTGAACCAGTCGTAGTTGTTGACCAGGCGCGCGCCGCCGCCTCCGAAATCGAGGAAGCGGCCGAGCTGGGCGCGCAGTCCGGCGGCGTTGCGCTCGACGTCTTCGGGGGAGAGCAGCTTGCGCTCTTCGGTCTTGCCCGACGGATCGCCGATCATGCCGGTGGCGCCGCCGACGACGGCGATCGGACGGTGGCCGAATTGCTGCGCGCGCTTGAGGGCGAGCACCGGCAGGAGGTGGCCGATGTGCAGGCTGTCGGCCGAGGGATCGAAGCCGGCGTAGAGGACGAACGGCTCGGCGCGCATCTTTTCGGCGAGCGAGGGATCGCTCTCGTGATGGGTCAGGCCGCGCCAGGTGAGCTCTTCGACGAACGAAGACATGCCGCTTGCTTATCGACATTCTCCGTCGGGCGCAAGCGTTTCTCCCGGACGGGGAACGCGGGTTCCGGGGCGCGGCGCGCGGCGCGGCGCGGGGCGCGGGCGATCGCTCGCTCGCCGAGTGGCGTGAGCGCTGCAATCGATCGTGCGCAGGAGCTCGTCATGAAGCTGGTGCTGATCGTCGCCGTCGCCGGGTTGTTGTCGTCGCCGTTCGCGGCCAGCGCCGCTCGTCACAAGCACGCGCATCACAAGACGCGCGCGCATCGCGCACGGACGCGCGCGCGGCCGACGGTGGCGCCGGCGCGCGCGCACGACGCGACGTACCTGGCCAAGGACGAGCTCGAGCTTTCGCCGACGCTGATGCGCAAGCTGCAGTCGAACTTGATCGACGGCGGCTATCTGCGCGGGACGATCGACGGGCGGCTCACGGCGCGCACGCGGCGGGCGCTCGTCGGGTTTCAGCGGGAGTACCACCTGGCGCCGACGGGGCGGCTCGATCGCGCGACGGCGGATGCGCTGCTCGGGACCGAGGTGATCGGCGCGTATATGGCGACGCGCGACTGACGCGGCGGCGGGTTCGTCGCGCGATCAGGCGGGCTCGGCGAGCGCGGCGGCGACGGCTTCGGGGAGGGCGCGCTCGGCGGCGCGGGTGCCGGCGCGGCGGGCGTGATCGGCGAACGACTGGCGGGCGGCGGCGATCGCGGACTGCAGCTCGGGGTGGCGCACCACCGTCGGGCCGCGGCCGCGGCCGGGCGAGCAGAACTCGGACGTCTCGACGACGTTGGTGGCACGGCACGCGATCGGGCGCACCGGGTAGATCGCGCA
>DASREC010000206.1:0-8488 GCA_035652295.1 Polyangia bacterium | reverse complement strand
CACCTGAGCTTCTCGGGCGTGGTGACGTTCAAATCGGCCGAGGTCATCCGCCAGGCAGCCGCCCGCGCGCCCCTCGAGCGCATCCTGGTCGAGACCGACTGCCCGTTCCTCGCGCCGGTGCCGATGCGCGGCCGGCGCAACGAGCCCGCCTGGGTGGTGCACACCGCGCGCGTGATCGCCGCCGCCCGCGGAGTGCCGCTCGAAACCGTGGCCGCCGCCACCACCGCCAACGCCCGGCGCTTGTTCCGGCTTTCCTAGTTGACAAGCCGCATATCCGGCGATAGAGATACGCACTCTTTATCGCGACCAAGGGAGTAGCTCGTCATGGCGTTCCGCACCGGAGTTCTTGGCAAAAAGATCGGGATGACGCAGGTCTTCACCGCGACGGGGGACCGCACCGCGGTGACCGCCATCCACGCCGGCCCGTGCGTGGTCGTCGACAAGCTGACCCCGGAGAAGCACGGCTACGCGGCGGTCAAGCTCGGCTACGACCAGCTCCCCGAGAAGTCGAAGAAGGGCAAGTCGCTCCTGCACCGCATGTCGAAGCCGGCGCTCGGCGAGTTCACCAAGATCCAGGCGCAGCCGCAGCGCTTCGTGCGCGAGGTTCGCGTCGAGGCCGCCGATCTCGCCAAGTACGAAGTGGGCAAGCCGGTGGCGCTCACCGACGTGTTCAAGGCGATGACCTACGTCGACGTCCAGGGCCGCTCGAAGGGCAAGGGCTTCCAGGGCGTGATGAAGCGGCACCACATGCCGGGCTTCCGCGCGACGCACGGCACGCACGAGTTCTTCCGCCACGGCGGATCGATCGGCTGCCGCTTGACCCCGGGCAAGGTGCACAAGGGCAAGCGCATGGGCGGCCACATGGGCGACGTCAAGAAGACGGTGCAGAACCTGGTGCTGCTCGAGATCGACACCGAGCAGAACCTGCTCTTGGTGCAGGGCTCGATCCCGGGCGCGCGCAACGGCTACGTGGTGATCCGCAACGCCAAGAAGAAGGCGGGCGTCAACGTCAAGGTCCGCACCTACGGCGAGCAGCAGGAGAAGTCGAAGAACCCGATGAAGGCGTCGAAGGCCGGCGCCGGCTCCGCCAAGCCGAAGGCCGCTCCCGCAGGCGGCAAGAAGTAAGCTCCGCGTTTGTCCAAGCTCCGCGACCGCTCCCACCGACACGATTCGTTTCACCGCCGCGCGAAGCAGCAGGGCTTCGCCGCGCGCTCCGTCTTCAAGCTCGAGGAGATCGATCGCAAGCACCACGTGCTGCGCGCGGGCGCGCGGGTGCTCGACCTCGGGTGCCGGCCGGGATCGTGGCTGCAGTACGCGGCCAAGATCGTCGGCGAGCGCGGCGCGCTGGTCGGGATCGATCGCGCGCCGCTCGACGTGGCGATCCCGCGCGCGCGAATCGTCGTCGGGGACGTGTTCGACGTCGCGGTCGAGGAATTGCGCGGCGAGCTGGAGGCGTTCGACGTGGTGCTCTCCGACATGGCGCCGGACACGAGCGGCGTGCGCTCGGCGGATCAGGCGCGCTCCGAGGCGCTGTTCGAGCGCGCGCTCGAGATCGCCGAGCTCACGCTCGACCGCAAGGGCAACTTCGTCGGCAAGCTGTTCATGGGCCCCGACTGGCAGCGGCTGGTCAAGCGCGCGCGCGAGGGCTTCGCCGAGGTGCGCACCGTCAAGCCCGCCGGCTCGCGCAAGGAGTCGATCGAGCAGTACGTGGTCGCGCTCGGCCGCCGTTAGCGGCTCACGCGCCGCCGGTGCGCTAGGGATCGCCGACGCAGGCGCACTGCGACGGTGAGAAGCTGGCGTCGGGCATGCCGCAGATCTGGAGCGGCGTGCCGCCGAGGTCGCCGGCGCAGCCGCCGGAGCCGACGGGCGATCCGGAGCAGGCGGCGGCGAGTGTGATCGACAGCAAGCCAAGCATCGCGATAAACAGGCGCATGGCGGATCGCAGTGCAAGGGCGGCGCCGTCGGAGAATCGCGACCATTCGGCGCGTTTCGGCGCTCAATCGCGACTTCAAAGTCGCTGTTAAAGGACTACTTGAGGTTTTTCAGCGCCGCCTTGGCGGCCTTGGACTGGTCGCCGTTCGGCTGCAGCTCGAGGTAGCGCTTGTAGGCGGCGCGCGCCTTGTCTTTGTGCGCGCTCTTGCTCAGCTCGGCGTAGAGGATGAACGCGTCGGCGTAGTGGTCGTCGAGCTCGCTGGCCTTCTCCGCCTGCGCGCGCGCCTCCTCCGCCTTGCCCTGGTCCTGCTCGACGCGCGCCAGCCAATAGTGCGGCTCGGGCGCCATCGGATCGTCGTTCAAGCAGGGCGTGAGCGCCGCCGCCGCGTCGCCGAGCGCCTTGCGCGCATAGAGCGCCCGCCCGAGCCCGACGCGCGCCTCGGTCTGATCGTCGACGCCGCCCGCCGCCGCCTCCCACGCCGAGAGCGCGGCGCGGTACGACGCCTCCGCGCCCGGCGCGTCGTTCTGCAAAAGCTGCAGGCGCCCGAGCGAAAGATTGGCGTGCAGCGGATCGCCGAGCAGCGCCGCGCGCAGGTCGTCGCCGGCCTTCTTCAGATCGCCGGCGCGACGCCACGCGTTCCCCGCCGCCAGCGCCAGCTTCGCGTCGTGCAGCGCCGGTCCCTTGCGATCCTTCTCCAGCGACTTGGCCGCGACCAGCGCCTCCTTCGGTCCCTTCCACGACTGCAGCTCGACCTTGATGCGCGCCATGCGCGGCGCGAGCGCGCCCGCCTGCGCGGCGTCGGCCAGCGCGCGATCGCCCTCGTCGGCGAGCCCGAGGTGCACCACCGCCTCGGCGTAACCCAATTTGTCGTCGGCCGTCGCCTTGCCGGCGTCGAGCACCTTGCGCAATTCGCCGCGCGCCTCGCGGTCGCGCCCGAGATCGAGATAGAGCCGCCCGAGCGCCGCGTGCACCGACGCCAGCTGCGGGACGTCGCGCGCCACCAGCTCCAGCTCGGCCAGCGCCTCCTTGGTCTTGCCGAGATCGCGCAGCACGCGTCCGAGCAGCGCGCGCGCGCGGAACGACTCCGAGTTGCGCTCGAGCGATTTCCCCAGCTCGGTGCGCGCGCGCAGCAGATCGTGGCGCTCGTAATAGAGGAGGCCGAGCCCGTAGTGCGGCGTGGTCGACGAGAGCGTGGCGGCCGCCTTCTCCAATTCGCGCAGCGCGCCGGCCTGGTCGCCGAGGTGCGCGCGCGCGATCGCGCGATAGGTCACCGCGGTGGCGTCGCCCGGCCGGCGGGCCAGCGCGCCGTCGAGCGCGGCGGCCGCCTCGCGGTAGCGCCCGATCAAGCAGAGCGCGCGCCCGAGCACCGCCAGCCGGCGCGGCGTCGGCGTGCCGACCGAGAGCGCGCTCGCGACCTTGTCCTCGAAGCCCTTGGCGAGCGCCACCTCGGCGTCGAGCACCGCCACGTCGCCGTCGTTGGGATCGAGCCGCTCGGCGACGCGCATCGCCTGCTCGGCGTCGGCGACGCGGCCTTCGTTGAGGCGCGCGCGGCCGTAGAGCAGCGCCAGGCGTCCGTCGTGAACGATGCCTTTGCGCGCGGCGTCCAGCTCGCCGGCGGCCAGGTGGAACCACGCCTCGGTCGTCGGGCCGAGCTTGACCTGCGGCGGCGTCACCTTGGGCGTCTCGCCGCGCTCGAGCGCGACGATGGCGCGCCCGACGAGCGCGCGCGGATGGGCGGGCGCGATCGCCAGCACTTTGTTGTACGCGGCGTCGGCCGCGTCGAGATCGCCGGCGCCCAGCTCGAGCGAGCCCATGACGAGGAGGCCGCGCAGGTCGGTCTTGCTGGTGGCGGCGTTCAGGATCGCGCGCGCGGTGGTGAGATCGCCGTGCTGCAGCGCGCAGCGCGCGGCGATGTCGCCGTCGACGGCGTTGTCGGTCGGCGAGCAGGTCTCGCCGCGCGCCAGCGCCAGGAGCGCGCGCGCCTGGCGCAGCTCGCGCTCGGCGCGCTCGTCGGGCTCGGGCTTGTGGCGCGCGGCCTCGACCTCCGAGCGGCGCAGCATGGTCCACGCCGCCGCGTCGGTGTCCGCGCCCTGATCGGCGGCGAGCCGCGCCGAGGCCAGCGCCACCATGGCGGCGTATTTTCGCGAGCGCGGCTCGAGGCGCAGCACGGTGGCGTAGGCGTCGCGCGCCGCCGCGTCGCCCTCGAAGGTCGCCTCGCGCACGCGCCCGTCCGCCTGCTCGACGGCTGCCGCGATCTGGATCGTCCGCTGGTGCGCGCGATAGATCCAGCCGCCGACGATCCCGCCGGTGGTCACGATCAGCGCCGCCCACAGCCACACGAACGCCCGCGCGCGGCGTGCTTCCCACCCGCGGCGCATCTCGTCCGGCACCGGATCGGCCGGCTGCCGCGTCCACGACGCCGGCGCCTCGCCGTCGGCGTCGCCCATCAGCCGCTCGGCCACCTGCTCGAGATCGATCGGCCCCGCCGGCTGGTACGACGGCGGTACGTACGGCTGGCCGCGCGGTACGTACGAATCCCGTCCGTACGGATCGGCGTCCTGTACGTACGCCTCGTCGGAGCCGTGCGCCGGCTCGTCGCGCTCGATGTCGTCCGCGGTCACCTGGCGCGTCGGATCGCGCCGCGCCGACGGGTGCGCCGGCTCGGTCTGCGGCATCAGGTCGGGCTGCCACTCCTGGTTGGTGGGCTCGCCCTCGATCTCGACCTCGCCCGAGTCGCTGAACTTGGGCGGCCGCGTGCTCAGCTCGGTGGGATCCTCGCGCCGCGCGCGCACCGCCGTCGTCGGCGCGGCGGGACGCGCGTCGGCCGGCCGCTGCGCCGCGCGCGACTGCCGCGAGACCGCGTCGAGCAGCGCCGCCTGCGCCTCCTCGAGGTGCCCGGCCGCCGAGAGCGCGCGGCCGAGCGCCAGCCGGAGCGGCACGTCGTCGGGACGCGCGCCCAACCCTCGGCGGCACGCCTGCACCGCCTCGTCAGCGCGTCCGTTCGCCACCAGCGTGTCGGCCAGCTTTACCAGCTGCGCCGGATCCGTAGACGCGGCCTTGAGCAACCGCTCGATATCAGCAGACATGGGAGCCCGGCAAGTTTACGACACTTTCCTCTTACTCGTCGAGAACCTCCTTGAGGATTTGCAGTCGCGGTCGTAACCGCTCGAGGCGGCGACGACCGACGCCTTTGACCCGCCCGACCTCGTCCACCGTCGAGAACGGCCGCGCCTGGGCGATCCGCTCGGCCAGACGCACGCCGATCCCGTCGAGCGACGCCAGCTCGCCGAGCGACGCCCGGTTCACGTCCACCGGCGCCTGCCACTCCGCCAGCCGCTCCGGCGCCATCCGCCCGCGCTCGAGCCGCCCGCCTTCCGGCCGCAGCCGATCGCCCGCGCGCACCCGCGCCGCCCGCGCCTCGCGCTCGTCGAGGCACACCACGCCCTCGCCGGCGAGCTCGACCGGCACTTCGCACGCGTCCTCGTCCGCGAGCGCGCGCGGCGGCCCGAGCGGCGGCGGCCCGCGCAGCCCGCGCACCGCCACCAGCGGAATCGCCAGCATCATTAATGAGAGCAAGAGGTCGCGCGCGCCGTTCATGCCGAGACTATCGGCGGCGCGCGCGGAGAAGTTGCGCGCTGGTTCGAGTTATTTCGCGCTGTTGGTTTCGGCGGCGTTCTTGTTGCCGAGCTCGAACCCGTCGTGCAGCACGCGCACCGCCAGCTCGGCGTACTTGGCCTCGACCACGCACGAGATCTTGATCTCCGACGTGGCGATCATGAGGATGTTGATGCCCTCCTCCGCCAGGATCTCGAACATGCGCAGCGCCACGCCCGCGTGCGAGCGCATGCCGACGCCGACCACGCTCACCTTCGCGATGCTGTCGTCGGTCTTGATGCCCGCCTCCGCCAGCTCCGGCAGCGTGCGCTTGACCAGCTCGACGGCGCGCTTGAGATCGCCGCGCGGCACGGTGAACGTGAGGTCGGTGCGCCCGGCGTCCGAGATGTTCTGGATGATCATGTCGACGACGATGTTCGCTTCCGACAGCGGCCGGAAGATCTTGGCCGCGATGCCCGGCTTGTCGGGCACGCCGAGCAGCGTCACCTTCGCCTCGTTCTTGTCGGCCGTGACGCCGGAGACCAGCACCGCTTCCATCTCGTCCTCCTCGGGGACCACCCACGTGCCCTCGTTCGCGTTGAAGCTCGAGCGCACGTGGATCTTGACGCCGTACTTCATGCCGAACTCGACCGAACGGATCTGCAAGACCTTCGCGCCGAGCGACGCCAGCTCGAGCATCTCCTCGTAGCTGATGCGCCCGATCTTGCGCGCGCTCGGGCAGATGTTCGGATCGGTGGTGTAGACGCCGTCGACGTCGGTGTAGATCTCGCAGACGTCGGCCTTGAGCGCCGCCGCGATCGCCACCGCCGAGGTGTCCGAGCCGCCGCGCCCGAGCGTGGTGATGTTGCCGTCGGCGTCGGTGCCCTGGAAGCCGGCGACCACCGCGATCTTCTTCTGCGCCAGCGCGTCGTGGATGCGCTGCGCGTCGATCGACTGAATGCGCGCGCGCGTGAACGCCGAGTCGGTGACGATGCGCACCTGCGCGCCGAGGAACGACTGCGCGCGCCCGCCCGCTTTCTGGATCGCCAGCGAGACCAGCCCGACCGAGACCTGCTCGCCCGTCGCCGCGATCACGTCGAGCTCGCGCTCCGCCTCGGGCGGCGGATCGTCGTTGACCTGCTTGGCGAGCGCGAGCAGGCGGTTGGTCTCGCCCGACATCGCCGAGACGATCACCACCACGTCGTGTCCCTGCGCCTGCGTCTCGAGGCAGCGGCGCGCGACCTCGCGGATGCGCTCGACCGTGCCCACCGACGTGCCGCCGTACTTCTGCACCACCAACATGGGGCTCCGACGCTAGCCGGCGAGACCCCGTGCGTCAAGCGCCGTCGACGGGAGCTAGCGCCACCTGGCGCTGAGCGCGAGGCCGGCGCCCGACGGCAGGAAGATCGGCACGACGTCGGCGTGCTGCGACGGCTTCTTCGAGCGGCCCTCGAGGAAGTAGAGCGCGGTCGCCACGCCCTCGGCCACCAGCCCGAGCGGCCACAGCACGTCGGTCACCACCGACAGCGTGCGCCCCTTGTTGATGTCGCTCTGCGCCTGCGGATAGGTCGCGGCGTCGCAGCGCGCGCCCGGGCAGTTCGCCGACAGCGTGTTGAAGGTGAGCTGCGACGCGATGCCGGTGCCGAGCGCGCCGCCGAGCAGCCCGAGGCCGACGCCGCCGACGATCCAGGTGTAGAGCCGCTTGCGCCGCGGCGCGACCTCGGGCGGCGTGAGCTGCATCGTCGGCGCCGGCTGCATCGGCGTCACCGTCGCGGGCGGCGGCGCGGGCGCGGTGCGGGCCTGCTGCCGCTGCCGCAAGTTGCCGATGCGCGCCTCGATCAACTTGCGATCCTGCGCCTGCGGCTCGTCGGCGAGGTAGCGCTCGAGCGCCGCGATCGCCTGGTCGAACTGATCGAGCCGCTCGTGGCAGAGCGCGACGTTGTAGAGCAGCGCCGGCCGCTTCGACAGCCGATACGCCTCGCGGAACTCCTTGAGCGCGTCGCCGTAGTTGGCCTCGTCGTAGTAGCTCTGCCCGACCTGGAAGTGCAGCCGCGCCGCGTCCTCGTCGCCCTCGCCGCGCGCCGTCGCCGCGGCGGCGCACAGGAGGAGCACGGCGGCGCTGGCGCGCAGAGGTCCCATCGTCGCCATTTTCGCGCTTTCGATCGCTCGCGGTCAAGCACTGGTCATGGGATAAATATCCCACTCGCGATTTCAAACTGTCCCACCGACGGAGCGCCCGCCTTGGATAAGGCGCAACTTCGGACGCTCGGCAGGTGGGTGCTTGTCGCTGCCCGCTTTGTGCAGCGTCGAACTTGAATCCCAACTGACGCGCGCGGCTGTTCATGCTCCCGTCGTCGAGCCGCGGCGGCTCGGGCGCGCTCAACGCAGTCTCGAGCAATTCACCGACTCTATGCCGAGCGCCATCGCGGGCGTCACGCGCAAGGTGCTGTGGACGTGCCCGAGGTTGTACCAAGCGTAGTGCAGCCCGATTGCCGCGACATGGTGACGCAGCGACTTGGAGAACGTGATCGCGCGGCGAGTGAATCGACGCTGCCACGTTCGCGTGGTCAAGTTGCTCCGCTCGATCAGCGACGTGCTCACGTCGTGCATGTTGGGATCGCCGAACACTTTGATCTTCTCCGCTCCCGAATCAGGATACCTTCGCGCGGATGGAGCGTGCGATTGGCATAGCAGGAATCTTTGTGTCCTTGGCGACAGGCGCGCTTTCAATCGCTGCTAGCGAGTCGAAGACTCTCAAGCCGTATGTCGTTTCGATGTTGGTGTTCGCCGGTCTTTGTTTTTTGGTCAGCGTCATTGTCTTAGTACATGCCGCCTTTAAGAAAGGCTCGCGTGTTCATCCTGAATGGGAGAAGGCATTTGCCGTTGATAACTCTGTGCAGCAAGTTCTAGAGACTCTTGAGCGAGGTGGTGATTTCACGCCCGACGAGTTTAGGCGCGCAA
>DASREC010000205.1:0-3145 GCA_035652295.1 Polyangia bacterium | reverse complement strand
ATCGCTCATGCGCATCCACTCTCGGCAGCTGTGCGCGCGAGGCCGTTTCCCGTCGAGAAACGCGTTGTCGGACGATCTGCAATCGCCCGTTTGCGGCGGTTACTCCCACGGTCCCGACTACGTTTGGGGCGAGATGCAACGGCGCTCCTTCCAGATGGGGACGTTTCGCGACGACGAGAAATCGCGGCGCAGCGCGCAATCGGTTCGTGGCTTCACGCGCGATCCGCAAGCGCTGCGCGAAATCGGCCGCCGATCGCGGCACGCGACGTGAAAGCGCTGCGCGCATGAGCGTGCACGTCGTCGGGCTCTCGCGCCCCGCCGAGATCCGTCTCTCCGCCGAGGTTCCGTTTCGCGGCGTCTCCGAGATGCGCGCGGCGCTGTTCGGCGCCGGCCCCGCCGACGAGACGCACTTCGCCGCGGCGCACGTCGACTGCCAGCGCGGCGGCGAGAAGAGCGGCCGCAGCTGCCTCGACTGCCCGCGCCTGGTCGACTGGCAGCCGACGCGGCCCGGCGAGCTGGCGGTGCGCTGCCAGTGGACGCACCACGATCCGGTGCGCGCGCGGATGACTTGCGCCGGCGCGCTGATCACGATCGAGGCCGACGCGTTCTGCGTCGACGCGCTCGAGACCGCCGCGCGCGCCGGCGTGCATCGCCTGCTGGTGCTGAAAAAGGGCGCGCTGGTCGGCATGGCCTGCGGCTGCGATCTGCGCTCGGGCGCCACCGCCGGCGCGACGGTCGCCGAGGTGATGGCCGCCGAGGTGTTCGCCATCGGCTCGGGCGCGTCGCTCGGCGAGGCCGCGGCGGCGATGAGCGCGCTCGGCGTCGGCGCGCTACCGGTGGTGTGCGGCCCGTGGCTGGTCGGCCTGATCACGCGCGGCGATCTCGCACGCGCCGGCGCACCGATCTGATCGCGCGGCGCCGCCCGCCGGAGGGAGCGAGCGGCTCGAAGCGCTGTTTGGTGAGCGGATGAAGTAGACGCGGAGCGGGAGAGCTTAGAGACCGAGGCCGCCGAGCGGATCGTCGGTCTTGGTGTTGATCTTGGGCTTGGCGGGCGCGGTCGGCTTGGCCGGCTCGTCGCTCTTGGCGGTGCGGGTGCTGCCGCCCGACGACTTGCGCGAAGCCGCGGCCTGCATCTGCGCGCGGATCCGCTGGCGCTCGGCTTCGTCCTGCGTCTTGTCGAGCTGGCCCTGCAGATCGTCGAGCTCCTTCTTGAGCGCGGCGGCCTGCCTCTCCGCGTCGGCCTTCTGCTGCGCCGCGATCGCCTGCTGCCGCTGCAGCTCGGCCTGCTGCTTGGCGAGCTCTTCGTTGTGGTTGTGCACCAGGACGGCCATCACGATGCCGGCGACCACCACCAGCGCTCCGACGCCGCCGACGACCAGGCCGACAGGGAATTTCTTCGCGTCCATGCGGGCGCGCGCTTCCGCCTCGATGCGCGCCTGCTCCAGCTTGGCGGCGGCTTCGATCTGCGCCCGACGCTCGGCCTCCTGAAGACGAACCTGGGCATCCTGCGCGATCCGCTGCTTCTCCAGCTCGGCCTGATGGAGCCGATCCTGCTCGGCGCGAATCTTCGCCTCTTCCTCTTCGCGGCGGCGGCGCTCCGCCTCTTCACGAGCGCGCTGCTCGGCCGCGATGCGGGCCCGTTCCGCTTCTTCTTCGCCCTTGACGCGATCCTCTTCGATCCCGCGCAGCTCGCGCAGCGAGAAGAGCACGGAGTTTTCACGACGCTCAGCCATTCTAATGGTTTAGCACAGCGCAACCGCTCCTTCAAGGACCAGCCAAGCCAGCGCCAGTCTGATAGAATCGGCCGGCCGCCCATGGGCTACTGCGATCTGCATTCCCACGTCCTGCCGGGGCTGGACGATGGCGCCAAGAGTCTGCGCGACTCGGTCGAGCTGACCGAGGTGCTGTCGCAAATGGGCTTCGACACCGTCTGCGCGACTCCGCACCAGCGCGTCGGCATGTTCGTCCCCACGCGCGAGGCGATCGACGGCGCCTACGCCGAGGTGCGCGCGGCGGTCCCGTCGCTGGATCTGCGGCTCGGCGCCGAGAATTTCTGGGACGAGCTGTTCCTCGAGCGCTGGCCCAAGCGCGCCCAGCCCTGTTACACCGGTGACAAGGCGTTCCTCGTCGAGCTGAACGTCTCGATGGCGCCGCCGCGGCTGGAGGACACGCTGTTCCAGATCCGGCTGACCCAGCGCCTGGCGGTGCTGGCGCATCCGGAGCGCTACGCGCCGTTCTGGGAGAAAAATTTCCCTCGCTACGAGCAGCTCGCGCGCAACTGCGCGTTGGTGGTCGACCTGGGCGCGCTCGACGGCGCGCACGGCCGCCCGCAGTGCCTGGCCGCGCGCAAGCTCGTCGAGGAGGGCCTGGCCCACGCCGCCGCCAGCGACGTGCACTCGGTGGCCGACGCGCGCGCCGCCGGCGCCGGCATCACCTGGCTGAAGAAGCGGTGCGGCGCGTCCGCCGTCGAGCGGCTGCTCGATGAAAATCCCCGCCGCATCTTGAACGGTGAAATTCCCGACTGAGATATAGTAAGGAGACGCATGCCAACCCTCCTCGAGAAGATCAAAAAGCACGAAGCAAAAGTGGTCGTCATCGGCACCGGCTACGTCGGCCTGCCGCTGTGCACCGAGATGGCGTCGGCCGGCTTCCACACCACCGGCTACGACAAGCACGAAGCCAAGGTGAAGAGCATCCTCGCCGGAAAGTCCTACATCAAGGACATCTCCGACGAGCTGCTCGCGCCGCTGGTCTCGTCGGGCAAGCTGACCGCGTCGTCGGATCCTAAAGTGCTCGGAGAAGCCGACGTCGTGATCATCTGCGTGCCGACGCCGCTCAACAAGACCAAGGAGCCGGACAACGGCTTCATCATGATGGCGGCCGAGGAGCTGGCGCCGCGGCTCCACAAGGACATGCTGATCGTCCTCGAGTCGACGACCTTCCCCGGCTTCACCCGCGAAGTGCTGCTGCCCAAGCTGAACGAGTCGGGGCTCAAGGTCGGCGAGGACTTCTTCCTCTGCTTCTCGCCCGAGCGCGTCGATCCGGGCAACGAGAAGTGGCACACCAAGAACACGCCCAAGGTGGTGGGCGGCACCACGCCGCGCTGCCTCGAGGCGATCCAGGCGATGTACGGCGAGGTCCTCGA
>DASREC010000204.1:0-29062 GCA_035652295.1 Polyangia bacterium | reverse complement strand
CTGGCCCGCGTCACGCGCGCCGGCGGCGTGCTGATCGCCAGCGTGATGGGCGACTGGAGCCCGCTCACCGACGCCGAGCGCGCGCTGCGCGACAGCGCAGGCTTCGCGCACTTCGCGCACGAGGAGCTGCGCGCCGCGCTGCCGCACTCGCACGCCGCCAGCTATCACACGCGCGAGCACGTGCTCGGCGGCTGGTCGCGCTTCTTCGACGTGCTCGACTACCGCCCGCGCGCGCTCAACGACGATCAGGACCTGGTGCTGGCGGTGAAGCGCACCTGACCGTCGCGCGCGATCACCACGTCGATCATCGTCCACTGCAGCGGCTCGACGGCGAAGCTGCGGCTCGCGCGCACCTCGGCGCGCCCGCGGAAGCGCACGACCACCTCGAGCAGGTGGTCCCCGTCGGGGATCGAGGCGTTGAAGATCTCGATCGGCTCGCTCACCGGGCGGTCGTAGATCAGCGCCTCGTCGATGGAGAAGCGCGACCGCTCGGGCGCGCGCGCGAATTCGTTCTTCACGCGGATGACGGCGCGGCCGATGCCGTGGAGGGTGGGCGCGTTGCCGGCGTGCGCAAGCCAGAGCGCGAGCGCGGCGGCGAGCAGCTTCATCGCTACAGGTTAGTCGATTCGCCGATCGATGGCGCGCGGGTCAATGCGCGCGGGTCAATGCGCGCGCGCACGGCGGCGCAGCGCCAGCGCGGCGAGCGCGAAGGCGAGCAGTAGCAGCGACGGCGGCGAGCCGGGCGCGCCGGAGACCGAGCAGCCGCTGTGCGGGCTCACGCCGACCGGGTTGTTGCCGCCGCCCGGATTGCCGCCTTCGGGATTGCCACCGCCGCCGCCGTTTCCGCCGCCGGGATTGCCGACGCCGGTGATCCCGCCGTCACCGCCCGTCGACGCCGCCGGCCCGACGATCACGTGCACGCGCAGGAAGTCGTCGCTCGGCCCGCCGCCCTTCGGCGCGTCGGCGAACCATGTCACGCCCTCCTCGACCAGCGCGAACGTCTGATCGAAATCGCCGAGCTGGTTGCCGCTCACCTGCAGCGGAAAGCGCCCGACCGCGCCCGGCGCCACGTCGGCGGCGAGCGTCGACACGCGCGTCGGCGAGAGCCACGCCGCGGCGGCGAGCGCCGACGGCTGGTCGCGCGGCGACGGCGCCAGCTTGGTCTCGCCCGCCTTCCACGGCTGCAGCCCGACGTTCTTCAGATCGATCCAGCCGTCGACCGTCTCGCCGAGCGCGACCGCCACCGTGCCCTTGTCGGCGCCGATATACGACTGCGCCACGAACTCGCCGTGATAGTCCGCCTCGACCACGGTGATCCACGCCTCGAGCTGATTGTCGGGCGGGCCGCCCTGTCCCGGATCGGAGAACCACGCCACGCCCTCCTGCACCAGGCTGAAGAACTCGTGGTAGTCGCCCGGCTGAGACGGCGCGTGCCACGTGAAGTTGAACTTGTACGACTGCCCCGGCGCCACCGTGCCGCTCACCACCGACGGGCGGTTCGCCGCCTGCCAGTCGCCGGCGACGAAGGCGCTCGCGCGATCGCGCGGCTGCGTGGTGCCGAGCTTGGTGCTCGAGTCCCACGTCTTGGCGCCGGTGTTTTTCATTTCGATGAACGCCGAAATGTCCTGGTTGACCGTCATGGTCATCGCACTCGACGCGTACGGGAACGACTGGCTGACGAACGCCGCCGACCAATCGAGCGAGCCGCCGGCGAGGAGCTGCAGATCGGCCATCGTGCCCTTGAACTTGTCGAGGTCGACGTTGCCGCTGATGCCCGGCACCGCTCCCGTCGACGAGTACTGCCACATGGCGAAGTCGCTCCACGGGTTCGGCAGGTTCGGGCAGCACGACGAGCAGTACCAGGACTCGACCAGCGGATACGACGCGAAGTCGGCG
This sequence comes from Polyangia bacterium, assembly GCA_035652295.1. Lineage (GTDB taxonomy): Bacteria > Myxococcota_A > Polyangia > Palsa-1104 > Palsa-1104 > DASREC01. Next base: position 27,166 of record DASREC010000204.1, on the reverse strand, counting down.
CTGCCGACGTTCGGATCCCAGAACCACGTGCCGGTGTAGACGAGCGGCTTGCGTCCGGTCGCCGCCTGAACGGTGTTCACCCACTGGTGGATCTTGCTGGTGATGGTCGCGCCCGACTGGCCGCCGGTCACCTCGACGTCGATCATCGGCGGCAGATCGCCGGGGCCGATCGAGCCCATCATCGAGAGCATCAGGTTCGCCTGCGCGACCGGATCCTCGCCCGGCTCGAAGAATTGGTAGACGCCGCGGATCAGGCCGGCGGCTTTGGCGCCCGACCAGTTCTGCGAGAAGTACGGATCCTGGTACATGCCGTCGCCCGTGCGGATGATGGCGAACTCGCGGCCCGAGGCCTTGACCTGGCTCCAGTTGATGTTGCCCTGATATTCGGAGACGTCGATGCCCTCGACGGTGTTCGCGCCGGGGCAGACGACGGTGGCGGCGGCGAGGCGCGGCAGCGCGGCCAGGGCGAGCACGGCGACGAGGCGGATAGTCGACATGCGCGCCGCTCAGTGCACGCCGCGCGCCGACGAGGCGGCCGCGATTTCCCGCGGCTTTTACGACGCACCCGTGCGGACTATCGTGTGCATCGCAGCCGCCGGTTTGCGCTTCCGCCCCCGATCAGTGGGCGAGCTTTTCGGCGGTGACGAAGCGCGGCTCGATGTCGACGGGGACGTTCTTCAGGCGATCGAGGACCTTTTGAACTTCGGGGCGCACTACGCCGAGCTTGTCGAGCAGCTCCTTGGCGCGCGCGCGATCGCCGTGCGCTTGCAGCGTCATCAGCTCGCGGGTGAGCGCGGCGACGCCGTCTTTGACCTTGGCCGCGTCGACGGAGAACGTGCCGCGCGCATCGACCTTGAACGCGCCCGCGTCGACCAGGAAGTTGAGCTGCAGCGCCTGCCCCTTGCCGTGCGCCTCGCCGATGCCGAAGCGGATCGAGCGGAACGCCGACGCCAGGAACGTCACGTACATCGTGCGCTCCAGGTCTTTCGGCAAGACCCCTTTATCGATTAAAAGCTGCATGGCGAATAAACCCGATATATCGGCTTTCGCCTCCTCTATGGCGCTATAAGAATTCTCCAAAGCCTGGCGCACGGTGGTCGGTTTACCGTCGACGGTGAGCACGTGCGGGCCGAGGCCGTGCATCAATTCGTGCATCAAAATATGGGTAAAGAACGCGTCAAACGAGACGTCTTTTTGATTGGCGGTTTGCAGAGCGATCCTGGCAATCGGCAATAGCACCTTGTTGAACTTGGCCTCCTGCACGTTCTTGAGCATCACGCGCTTGGTGCCCTTCTCCTTCTCGATGCGCTCGTCGTTGGGCAGGTTGAACGCGGCGGTCTGCACGCCGTGGTTGGCGTCGCCCGAGCAGAAGATCTCGTTGACGACGCGGATCGGCGCCAGCGCGCCGAGCTTGGGATTGCGCAGCTTCGCGTCGATGGGCAGGTGGTCCTCGATGTTCTGCAGCTCGGCGGAGAAGCGCTCGAGCTTCTTGGTCTCGGCGTCGTCGCGCAGCGCGATGAACGCCTCGAAGGCGGCCTTGGCGTTGAACCACTCGTCTTCGTAGACCTCGTACGGGCCGATGGTCGGCTCGATCGACGCGTCGAGCTCCATCCACGCCAGGTCGCTGTTGTAGTAGTCGTTGGAGAGGAACGCGGCGGCGCGCTTCTCGAGGTACGCCTTGAGCGTCGGCTGTTTGGTGAGCGCGGCGGCTTCGCGCAGGCGCGCGGCGGCCTCGGCCAATTCGGGCTGATACTCGACGCTGTACGGGACGATCACGAGCTTGCCGTCGGTGCCGCGGCGGATGGTGGTGAAGAAGCCGGCGGCGCGCGCGCGTTCGGCGTCGGGCAGCTTCTTCATCCACGCGTCGAGCTCGGCCTTGGTCGCGCCCGGCGGATAGAAGTTCGCCGCGTCCGGTTTCGCCGGCGCGCCCGGCACGAACGGCGCGTTCTTGTCGAGCCCCGACCACGGACCCTTGTTGAAGATGAACGCCTGGAGGTGCGGCGAATGGGTCTGCGCCAAGCGTAACAGCATCGCTTCGTTCCCCGACCAGACCTGGCGCAGGAACAGCGTGTCCATCAGGCGCGCGGCCTCGACCAGCTTGCCGAGCGCCTTCTGCTCGTCGGGCGGCAGCGCTTTCACGTCGGCGCCGAGGTCGACCGGGGCGAAGCGCGCATCGGCGCTGGCGCGCGCGGCCGGCATCATTAATAGGAGGGTCAGGAGCGCGAGGTTTTTCATGGCGCGCGCATGCTAGCATGCGGCCCCGATCACGAGATCCGAGGATAGGAAGAGGAAGTCGCGATGAAGACGATCACCGAATTTTCGAGCTCCATCATTCGCAGCGCCGTCGAGGCGCACAAGAAGCTCACCGCCGAGGGCGTGGCCGCCGAGGCGATGAGCGAACGGCTCGGCGCCGACGTCGGCGTGAGCGGCGATCGGCTGGCGCGGCTGGTCGAGGCGCTGGAGGCCGTGGGCGATCGCGTCGAGCGCGTGCGGCTCGTGCGCGTGTTCGCCGCCACCGACGAGCCGAAGGGCGCGAAGAAGATCGGCGAGTTTCAGTACCTCGTCGATTTGCAGCCCGACGCGCGGCCGCAGCGCGAGGGGCGCGACAAGCGGCGCGGCGGCGGATTCGGCGGAGGCGGCGGTGGAGGCGGAGGCGGTCGCGGCGGTCTCGGCGGCGGGCGCGGGCCGGGCCCGGCGCTCGGGCGCGACGGATTGCCGCGCGAGGAGAAGGGCGGGCCGTCGGCGAGCGCGGGCGAAGGTTGGATGCTGACGCGCGCGCCGGTGCCGCCGGGCGAGCGGCGCGGCGATCGCGATCGCGGGCGCGGCAAGCCGCCGCGTGGACGCAAGCCGGGCGGCGGCGGGCCACCGGGCGCGAGAGGCGCGCGGCCGTCGGGACCGGGTGGTGCGCGGCCGCCGGGTGGGCCTCGGCCGACGGGAGCGGGCGGGCCTCGACCGACGGGACCGGGCGGTGCGCGGCCCGGCGGACCGCGGCCGAGCGGGCCGCGCGCGACGGGAGCGGGACCGGGCGGGCCGCGGCCGACGGGGACGGACGGGCCGCGCGTCGAGCATCGGCCGACGACCGGGCACGCGGCGGGCGCAACGCCGGGCGCGCCGGGCGGTGACGAGAAACGCAAACGTCGTCGGAGACGCGGCGGCCGCGGGCGCGGCACCGGTCCGCGGCCCGGCGCGCCGAACACGGGCGCGCCGCCGAACGCGAACGCGGGCCCAAACGCAAACGCAGATGCAAACGCAAACGCGAATGCAAATGCGAATGCGCGCCCGAATGAACACGCGGCTCCGAGCGAACATGCGCGTCCGAGCGAACATGCGCGCCCGAGTGAACACGCGCACGCGCAGCCGAACGGCAACGTGAACCCGAACGCGAACGTGAGCGCCGAGCCGAACGGCAACGTCAAAGAGAGCGCGAGCGAGCGCGGCAACGTCAGCGAAGGCAACTCGAACGAACGCTGATCAGCCGCCGCACGCCGCCAGCTTCGCCGCCAGCAGCTCGATCTCCGACGGCGTCCGCGCCACCCGCAACGCCCGCTGATACTCCGCCTTCGCCTCGTCGACGCGCCCGGCCGCGCGCAAGAACTCCGCGCGCGCCGCCGCGAAGAACGGATACGACTCGAGCCGCTCCTGGTCCTCGATCTCGTCGAGCGCGCGCAGCCCCGCGTCGGGCCCGCGCGCCTGCCCGACAGCGATCGCGCGGTTGAGCGCCACGATCGGCGTCGGCCGCTCGCGCCACAGCAGATCGTACAGCGCGACGATGCCCGCCCAATCGGTAGCCGCGAACGACTCCGCCACGCAGTGCTTGAACGCGATCGCCGCCTCGATGTGGTACTCGGTCAGCTCGTCGCCGGTGCCCGAGCGATCGAGGAACTCGCGCCCCTTGCAGATCAGCGCGCGATCCCAGCGCGCGCGATCTTGCGCCTCGAGCAGCACCAGCGCGCCCGCGTCGTCGACGCGCGCCGGCAGCCGCGCCGCGTGAAAGCACATCAGCGCCACCAGCGCGTGCGTCCGCGGCACCGCGCACTCCGGATGCTCGGCCAGCAGCAGCGCCAGGCGGATCGCCTCCTCGCACAGCTCCTCGCGGATCGCCGCATGCTCGCGCGTCGCGTGATAGCCCTCGTTGAACAGGAGGTACAGCGCCTGGTGCACCGACTCCATCCGCTTGCGCAGCTGCGCGTCTCGCGAGACCTCGAACAGCGACGGCGATTGCGCCAGGACTTTCTTCCCGCGCGCGAGCTGCTTCTCGATCGCCGCGGTCGTCGACAGAAACGCGCTCGCGATCTCGCCGACGCTGAAGCCGCACAAGATTTTCAGGATCAGCGCCACCTGCACCTCGGGCGGCAGGTTGGGCGGGCAGCACGAGAACATCATGCGCAGCTGCTCGTCGCGCAGCTCGGTCTCGACCAAGAGCGAGTGCACCGTCGGCGCGAGCGTCCACTCGCTCTCGAGCAGTTGCTGCAGGTCGGGCGCGAACCGCCGCCGCGTGCGATCGCGCCGAATCAGATCGATCGCGCGGTTGCGCGCCGACTGCATCAGCCACGCGGACGGATTGTCGGGCGGCGCGTGAAACTTCCACACCTCGAGCGCGTGGCACAAGACGTCCTGCACCACGTCCTCGGCCAGCGACAGGTTGTGCGTGCCGAGGATGCGCGTGAGCGCGGACATCATCTTTCCCGCCTCGCGGCGGAACAGGTGCTCGACGATGTCCGCGCTCATTCGCCGACCGGAATAGCCGCCTGGCTTCGCGCCGCGGTTACGGCTTCATCTCGCGCACCGGCCGAACCTCGACGGTGCCGCCCTCGTTCTCGAGGATCGGGCAGCCCTTGGCCAGCTCGGTCGCGTGCTCGAGGTTCTCGGCGCTCACGATCAAGTAGCCGCCGATCACGTCCTTGGCCTCGGCGTACGGCCCGTCGTGAATGTTCTTCTTCTTGGCGTGCAGCACCTTGCCGGTCTTCTCCAGCGGCTCGCCGCTCTTGAAGTTGCCGGTCTTGCCGAGCTGCTGCATCCAGGCGACCCACTTCTGCATCTGCGCCTGCATCTGCGCGGCCGCCACGTTCGCGTCGGAATCGAAACCACCCCGGAACAGGTACATGAAATTCGCCATGGTCGTCCTCCTTACCCGTCATGACGTTCGGCCGCGCGCGCGCCGGACAACTATTTTTCGTAGGTGACGAACTCGAACGCGAGGGCGTTGGTTTCGCTGGCTTCGTGGCGCTCGCGCTCGACCACGCGCCAGGCGCTCCAGTCGGTCTCCGGGAAAAACGTGTCGCCGGGGAACTCGCGGTCGAGGAGCGTCAGGTACGCCCGCTCGGCGATCGGCAGCGTCTGGCGGTAGATCTCGGCGCCGCCGGCGATGAACACCTCGTCGCCGCGCGCCAGCGCCAGCGCCTCGCCGATCGAGCGCGCCACCAGCACGCCCTCGGGCGCGGCCCAATCATGCTGCGTGAGCACGATGGTCGTGCGGCCCGGCAGCGCGCGGCCGATCGATTCGAACGTCTTGCGTCCCATGATCATCGAGTGACCCATGGTGAGCGCCTTGAAGCGCTTCAAGTCGGCGGGCAGGCGCCACGGGATCTGATTGCCCGCGCCGATGACGCCGTTCTTGGCGACGGCGGCGATGATCGAGCGCGTCATACCGCGATCGGCGCCTTGATCGCCGGGTGCGGATCGTAATTCTCCAGCGTGAAGTCGTCGTACTTGAACTCGAAGATCGACTTGATCGCGGGATTCAATTTCATCCGCGGCAGCGCGCGCGGCTCGCGCGAGAGCTGAAGGCGCGCCTGCTCGAGGTGATTCGAGTACAGGTGCGCGTCGCCGAACGTGTGGATGAACTCGCCGGCGGCGAGGCCGGTGACCTGCGCGACCATCATCGTCAAGAGCGCGTACGACGCGATGTTGAACGGCACGCCGAGGAAGACGTCGGCCGAGCGCTGGTAGAGCTGACACGAGAGCTTGCCGCCGGCGACGTAGAACTGGAACAGGCTGTGGCACGGCGGCAGCTTCATCTTGTCGATGTCGGCGACGTTCCACGCGCTCACGATGTGGCGCCGCGAGTCGGGGTTCTTCACGAGCTGCTCGATCACCTGCGTGATCTGATCGATCTGCCGCCCGTCGGCCGCCGGCCACGAGCGCCACTGGTGGCCGTAGACCGGGCCGAGCTCGCCGCGCTCGTCGGCCCACTCGTCCCAGATCGTCACGTTGTTGTCGCGCAGGTACTTGATGTTGGTGTCGCCCGAGAGAAACCACAGAAGCTCGTGGATGATCGATCGCAGGTGCACCTTCTTGGTCGTCAGCAGCGGGAAGCCGCGCGCGAGATCGCAGCGGAGCTGGTAGCCGAACACGCTCAGCGTGCCGGTACCGGTGCGATCGGTCTTCGCGTGGCCGTGCTCGAGCACGTGCCGGACGAGATCGAGGTACGCGCGCATGGCGCAAATCTATCACGCGGCGGGCGCGCGACTAAGGCGAGACGATCACCGATCCCGACTGCTGCATGCCGAACACCGCGCGCCCCTGTTGCAAGCCGGTGGCGGTGAAGTCGGTGACGCTCGCGCGCGTGACGGTGAGGCCGAGCGCGGAGCTCTTCGGCAGCGTCGCGAGCAGCGCCTTCGGGATGGTGACGGACGCCGCGCCGTCGAGGCCGCGGCAGGCGAGCTCGGTGAGCGCGCTGACGGTGGCGCCCGAGGCTTCGTTGTACGAGATCTCGACGATGGTGCGGATGCCCGGCGCCGCCGGCGAGTCGAGCGTGATCTGCAAGTCGCTCTGCGCGCTGGCGGCGACCGCGGTCATGCCGAGCACGTCGGGCGTGGTGACGAACCCGGCGGGCACGTTGCCCGCGGCGACGAACGCGCCCACGTCGGCGCCGCCGGTGCCGGTCCACGACGCGGGCCCGGCGGTGAAGTCGGCGACCATGATGGCGTTCGCCGAGTAGGTGAAGCCGAAGTTGGGATCGGGATCTTGCTGCCGCGCGAACGGGATCGACTTCGACGGCAGCGCGAGCGTGAGCGTGGCGCCGGCGTCGCGCAGCGGCCCGACGGGAAACGGCGCGTTCTCGGTGAACGTCGAGCGCTGGCTGGCGCACGCGCCCGACGCCAGTGCGTAGATGTCGAACGACGGATCGCGGCGCGAGAAGAAGCCGATCGAGTACTCGAGGTTGCGCGCCTTGGTCATCATGCCCATGCCGTTGTCGGCGAGAAAATCGAGCGCGGAGATCTCCAGGCGCGCGTCGGGGCCGGTGGGCGCGGGCACGCACTGGCGGTTGTTGACGTTGCAGACTTCGCCCGTCGGGCAGTCGCCGTCGGTGGCGCAGCCGAGGCAGTCGGCGCGCAGCGTCGGGACGCAGGTGCCGGTCTTCTTGCCCGCCGGCACGTCGCACATGAAGCCGCGCGCGCAGAAGACGGTGGTGTCGTCGCAGCCGCCGGGCGCGCAGCCGCCGGTCAGGCACTTGCCGCCCGAGGCGGTGCACGCCTGGTCGCACGGCCCGCACGCCGCGCCCGAGGGCTGCGCGCAGTGGCCGTCGACACACGCGCGGCCGTCGGGGCAGTTGCAGTCTTCGGCGCAGCCGGCGACGAGCACGCACGCGCCAGCGACGCACGCGCTCACGACGTCGCAGTCGGCCGAGGTCGCGCAGCTCGCCGCGCCGTCGCCGCGGCCGTTCGGCGCCGGCATGCACGCGTCGGCGGGCGCGAGATCGTCGGGCGTCATCGGCGCGCCCGAGCCGCAGCCGAGGGCGAACAGGACCAGAGTGAGCGCCGCGCGCATGGCGCATCATAACGGAAAGGCGGTTTCGGTATACTCGGCGGGCGATGATCACGGTCGAGCAGAGAGTCGGACGGCTGGTCGAGGTGCGGTTCGTCAGTCCGCTCACCGACGAGGAGATCGCCGCGTTCGGGCAGCGGCGCGGCAACGTGGTGCGCAGCGTGGGCGATCGCGTGGTGTGCCTCGACTCGACGCGCCTGCGCGTGCTGCCGCCCGAGCACTCCGAGCGCATGCTGGCGGTGCTGCGCCAGCCGAGCCCCGGCCACAACCGCAGCGCGTTCCTGTTGGCGCCCGGGCGCGCGGTGATCGCGCTGCAGTTCGAGCGGCTGATCCGCGAGGCCAAGCGCACGACCAGCCGCACCTTCTCCGATCGCGCGCCGCTCGAGGCCTGGCTCGGCGAGGTGCTCGATCTCTCGGAGCAGATCCGCCTGCGCCAGTTCCTCGACGAGACCGCCCGCCTGCCGGAATAACTGACCGCGGGTCAGTTATTTCGCGGATAACTGACCGCGGGTCAGTTATTTTCGTCAGGCGGGGCGTTTGCCGAGGCCGACGGGGTTGACCTCGTGGGTGGCGACCTGGTGCTGGCGCAGGATGTTCTCGATCACCTGCTGCGCGATCGGGTGGTAGCGCGCGCGGTAGCGGCGGAACAGGCGGCCGGCGAGCTCGCGCGTGGCGGGACGCTTGGCCAGCGCGACGTAGAGCGGCTTGAGCGCCTTCATGCGCCCCACTTCGCCGAGCACCTGCTCGATGCGCGGCAGCGCGGGCGCCCAGTCCGACTCGGCGGCGAGCGACAGCCACGCCACCAGGATCTCGTAGTTGCCGCTCTCGGTCAGGCGGAAGCGCGCCTCGAGCGCGTCGAGCAGCTCGTGCGGCGCGGGGCGGCCGACCCTGGCGCCGACGGCCTCGAGGTAGAGCTGCCACTCGACTGCGGCAAATTGCCGCGCCTGCTCCTCGGACGGCAGCGCCGGCGGAAGCTGCTCGATCGCCTCCAGCCGCGCCGAGCGCGCGAGCGGCGCGTTCGCCGGCACGCCCGCCTCGTCGAGAAAGCGCGCCGCGCCCGCCGCCTCGAGCGCGCCCGGCAGCCGCTCGGAGGCCAGCTCGGTGAAGTCCTCGGTGGTCACCGACTGAAACCGGTAGCGCTGTAAATACGCGCGCAGGAACTCGTCGAAGCGCTCGCGACCGGCCGCGTCCTCGAGCGCGCGCAGCAGCAGGTAGCCCTTCTCGTACGGCACGACGGAGAACGCCTCGTCGGGATCGACGCCGTCGAGCCGCGTGCGCAGGCGCGTCAGCTCCGGGTGCTCGTAAAAATCGGCGACCGCGCGATCGAGCTCCCGGCGGCCGAGCGCGGCGTGCAAGAGCGCGGCCTCGCGCCCCTCCAGCTCTTCGAGGATGCGGCGCTCGGCGAACACGGTGAAGCCTTCGTTGAGCCAGAAGTGCTCGGCCGACGCGTTGGTGACGAGGTTGCCGGTCCACGAGTGCGCCAGCTCGTGCGCCACCACGTTCACCAGCGAGCGATCGCCGGCGAGCAGCATCGGCGTGAGGAAGGTGAGGCGCGGGTTCTCCATGCCGCCGTAGGGAAACGCGGGCGGCATGGTGAGCAGATCGAAGCGGCCCCACGGATACGGGCCGAACAGGCGCTCGGCGGTGGTGAGCATCGCGTCGACGCCGGCGAACTCGTGCGCGGCGCGGTCGACGACCGGCGGCTCGGCCCACACGCGCGAGCGCGGGCCGAGATCGCGCGACACCAGATCGCCGACGGCGAGCGCCAGCAGATAGGGCGGAATCGGCTCGTTCATCTCGAAGCGCGCGATGGCTTCGTCGCCGCGCGGCTCGCGCCCGATGAACGCCGCCGCCATCAGCGCCTCGAGGCGCGCGGGCACGGTGAGCGCGGCGCGATAACGCAGCCGCAGGCGCGGCGTGTCCTGCAGCGGCACCAGCGAGCGGGCGTGGATCGCCTGGCACTGGCTGTAGAGGAACGGCTGCGCGCCGCCCGCCGTCTGCTCGGGCGTGAGCCACTGCAGCGCCGACGCCGACGGCGACGTGCGGTAGGCGACGCGGATCGCGCTCGTCGGGCGCGGCAGCTCGACGCGCAGCCGCGTTCCCAAAATGGGATCGGGCGCCGCGAGCGAGAACGCGAGCGCGGCGCCGTGCTCGTCGCTCACGCCGTCGATGGCGAGGTCGCGCGTGTCGAGATCGAGCGGGCCTTCGCCGGGCGCGCGGAAGCCGAGCAGCGCCTCGGCGGTGATGGTGCGCGAGGCGAAGTCGACGCGCGCCTGCCAGTCGAGCCGATCGATCGCCGGCTGCGCGGAGTCGTTGTACGAGTGGGGATCGAGCCGCGGCATCGCGCCAGCATATACGAGGGCGCGTGCTAAAGTCGCGCGATGCTCGACGGGGCCGATCGACTCGGCGGCGCGCCGCTGTGGCGCCCGGTGCTCGCCGCCGACGCGTTCGTGCGCACCTACGTGAGCGACGCCGGGCGCGCGTGGATCGTGGTGCGGCGCGCGCCCGGCACGCGCGTGCGCATCGACGCCGTGCAGCGCCGACTGCTCGAGCTGTGCGACGGGCGCCGCACCGTCGACGAATTGGCCGAGGCGATCGGGCTCGACGCCGGACGGCCGCTTTCGGCGCGCGGCGTGCTCGAGGCGCTCGAGCCGCTGGCCGCCGCCGGCGCGCTGGTGCACGCGGGCGAAGAGGCGGCGCGCCAGTCCGTCGAGCGCGGCCTTCAGGTGATCGATCTCGACGATCAAATGTTTTCGCGGCTGGCGATCGCGATCGCGCCCCGCACCGGCTTCGACTGCGACGGGCGCGGCGTGTGCTGCGGATTGTACGAGCGGCTGCTGCTCGATCCGGAAGACGTGGCCAACATCCGCGCGGCGTACGGCGACGAGCTGACGCCGGGCGGGCTCTCCGTCGAGGGCGCGGTGCACCGCCACCGCGACGACGACGCGGGCGGCTCGCTCGAGCTCGCGGTGGTCGACGGCGCGTGCACGCTGCTCGAAGCCGATCGCCGCTGCGGCGTGCACCGCCGGCTCGGCGTCGCGCGCAAGCCGGAGGGCTGCCGCGCCTATCCGATCCGCGACGTGGTGTGCGGCGACGAGCTGTCGGTGGGGCTGGCGGTCGAGTGCCGCTGCGTGATCGATTTTCACGACGGGCCGCCGATCGACGCGATGGCCGAGGCGCAGCGCGCGCGGCGCGGGCGCATGCGGCTGGTCGAGGCAGTGACCGAGCGCGTGCCGGTGACGCTCGCGCGCCGCGTTCCGCGCGACGAGTACCGCGCCTGGCGCGAGGCGGCGCGCGCGCGATTGGCGAACGCGCCCGACGTCGCGGCGTGGGCGTTCAGCGAGGCGCAGCGGATCGCGGGCGAAACGATCGCGCGCGATCCGCTCGTCGAGCGCGCGCAGACGCTCGCGCCGCTCTTCGACGAGATCGGCCGCCTGTTCGAGCTCGAGGCGGCCAACACCGCGCACGTCTACTCCGCGCGCGATCTCCAGCCGCAGGCGTTCGCCTGGGCGCGCGACGCGCACCGCCGCCTGCGCGACGAGCTGCGCCGCGGCTTCGTCTCCGTCGAGCCGGCGTTGGGCGAGCGCGTCCTGGCCGAGCAGGTGCTGCACGCGCACGGCCTGTTGCGCTCGCGCACGCTCGCGTGCGGCCTGTTCGCGCTCGGCCTGCGCATCCGACTGGCGCGCGCCGGTTCCGCGCTTACGCTGGTCCCCGCGCTGCTTCCGATCCCCACGGTGGAATATCTGCATCGCGCGCAAGCGCTGGCGCGTCTCCTCGACGAGCACGCGGCCAGCGTCGAGCGCGCGATCGTCGATTGACATCCGATCACCGCGGGAGTTGGATCGCGCGCACCCAGGGGGCAACCGAAACCGAGGAGGCGGATCATGGCGACCAAGGCGAAGCGGAGTGTTCCGGAGGGATATCACACGGTGACGGCGGGCTTGATCTGCGCGGGCGCGGGCGAAGCCATCAAGTGGTATCAGAAGGCGATCGGCGCGGAGCAGAAGATGCGCATGGACAGCCCCGACGGGAAGGTGATGCACGCCGAGCTGAGGATCGGCGACTCGCTCGTGTACGTGAACGATCCGATGATGGGCAAGGACGCCAAGGCGCTCGGCGGCTCGCCGGTGACGCTCAACCTCTACGTCGACGACTGTGACGCGGTCTTCAACCGCGCGGTGCAGGCGGGCGCCAAGGCGAGCATGCCGCCGGCCGACATGTTCTGGGGCGATCGCTTCGGGTCGTTCGTCGATCCGTTCGGGCACACGTGGTCGGTGATGACGCACAAAGAAGACGTCACGCCCGACGAGATGCGCACGCGCCAGGCGGAGTGGATGAAGCAGATGGCGCAGCAAAAGAAATAGTGGCGAGGCTCGGTCTCACCGGCGCGATCCTCTTCGCGTCGTCCCTGGCGAGCGCCGCCACCCCGACGGTGGCGGTGCTGCCCTTCAAAGATCTCTCCGGCTCGCGCGGCGCGGTGGGCGAGGCCATCCGCGAGACGGTCACCTGCGATCTGCGCGACGTGCCGGGCCTGCGCGTAGTCGAGCGCGCGCTGCTCGATCGCATGCTGGCGGAGCACGCCTGGTCGGCGCAGCGCGCCGATCTCGACGCCGGCTCGACGGTGAAGCTGGGCAAGCTGGTGGGCGCGTCGCTGCTGGTGGCGGGCGCGTACCAGCGCGAGGCGGGCGCGGTGCGCTTGACGGCGCGCTTCATCTCCGTCGAGACCGGCGAGATCGTCGGCACGGCGAAGGTGGACGGGCCGGCGGGCGAGCTGCTCCAGCTCGAGGATCGCGTGACCGTCGAGCTGCTCAAGTCGGCCGGGCTCAAGCACGAGACGCAGCGGTTCGCCAAACGGCCGCGTCCCAAAGTGAGCTTCAAGACGTTCGAGCTCTACGGCGACGCGGTGGTGGAGCCGGACGATCAGAAGAAGCAGAGCCTGCTGAAGCTGGCGCTCGACGAGGATCCGAGCTTCGTCTACGCCGCGCGCGATCTCGACGCGCTCGAGAAGCGCATGAAGGAGTACGCGCGCTCGTCGACGGCGCAGCTCGCCGAGCGCGAGCGGCTGCTGCTCGATCGCGCGCTCAACAAGCGCGTGCCGGCGGCGGAGCGCGCGCGGCTCGGACGCGAGCTGCTCGACTCGCTCGCGGCCGCGCGCCACTACCACGCGCAGGCGACGATCGCCGAGCGGCTGCGCGCGGTGACCGACGTCGACTTCGCCGAGCCGGCGCTGTTCGCGCTGTTCGATGCGCAGCAGCACCTGCGGCAATACGACCTGGCGCTGCAGAGCGGCGAGAAATATCTCCGCACGTTTCCGACGGGGAGCCAGTACCGCGAGGTCGATCGGCGGATGCACGAGATCGCCGACGCGCGGCGCAAGCGCGAGGCGCGGCGCGCCGAGTACCAGGCGGATCTCGACGAGAAGCGCGCGTCGCTGGCCGCGCTGCCGGCGTCGGCGGAGCACGCGCGCGAGTGGGACTACGCGCCGTGCATCGCCGCGCGCTGGAACAACCAGATCAACGAGCTGATGCTCGACGCGTGCTCGGCGTTCGCCGGCAAGTACGCGCGCGATCCGTCGGCCGACGCGCAGGACAAGGTGCTGGCGGCGCGCTTCTTCGTGATCCTGGCGCTCGCCGAGAAGGGCGACTTTGCGCGCGCCCGCCCGCTGGCCGAGCGGCTGCTCGCCGACACGCACAACTGGGACGAGGAGCTGCGCAAGGCGATGGACGGCTGGCCGGCCGACTGAACGCGCCGCGCGCGATCGGCGATCGGCGGCGATGCGAATGGAACGTCGCTAGCGGCGGGGACGGCCGCGCGCGGCGGCGCGATTGGCGCGGATGCGGTCCTTGCGCAATTCGGCGCACACCGCGCACAGCTCCGTCTGCGTGAGCTGTCCCAAAATCGCCGTCGGTAGCCCGGGCCGCTTGCCGCAGCTGCGGCACATCGTGACCGAGGGGTCGGGTGCAGCGGTCTCTGCGGAGCGCTTCTTCGGCATCATGCTAAAAATAGCACGCCCGGGGCCCCGGCGCCCGTCTATAATTCGCGCCTCATGAGCGACGCCCCGGTGACGGCGCCCATCGTACAAGCCGGCGATCCGGTGCTGCGCGGCCAGGCGCGCCTGGTGCGGCCCGACGAGTTCGGCAAGCCCGCGTTCGAAGCGCTCGTCGCTGTGATGCGCGACACCATGCGCGCGGCGCCGGGCGTCGGACTGGCGGCGCCGCAGATCGGCGTGCCGCTGCAGCTCGCGGTGATCGAAGATCGCCCCGACTATCAAGCGCGCCTCGACGCCGCCGAGCTGGCCGAGCGCGAGCGCGAGCCGATCGCGTTTCACGTGATCGCCAACCCGCGGCTGACGATCCTCGACGGCGGCGACATCGAGTTCTACGAAGGCTGCTTGAGCGTCGACGGTTACCTGGCGAAGGTGGCGCGCGCGCGGCGGGTGCGCGTGGAGGCGCTCGACGAGCGCGGCGCGCCGGTGGTGATCGAGGCGCGCGGGTGGCACGCGCGCATCCTGCAGCACGAGATCGATCATTTGCTGGGGACGCTCTACATCGATCGCATGACGCCGCGCACGCTGACGACGCACGACAACTACGCCCGCTTCGCCGCGCGCGCCGACGAGGAGTAGCGCTCGTCGGTTGGCGCGCGACTCAGTTGGGCGCGTGCTTGAACTTGCTCGCCACCATCCACTGCAGCGTTCGTACGATCTGCTCCGCCATTACGCCGCGGGCGAGCGCCGACAAAAGCGCTCGCCCGCGCGTCGGCCCCCGCTTACTTGATGTGCTTCGAGACGAGCTTAGTCATCTCGAACATCGAGACCTGCTTCTTGCCGCCGAACACCGCTTTGAGATTGTCGTCGGCGTTGATCATCCGGCGATTCTTGGCGTCCTGAAGACCCTTCTTCTTGATGTACGCCCAAAGCTTCTTGGTGATCTCGGTGCGCGGCATCGCGTGCGACCCGATCACCGCCGCAAGCACCGCGTCCGGCTGCATCGGCTTCATGAACGCCGCGTTCGGCTTCCGCTTGGTTCCCGCTTTTTTCGCAGCCTTCTTCTTGGTCGCCATCAAGTTCCTCCGTGTTTGGCCGGTATCGCCATTCACCAGCCTATGAGTTTCGCGGAGAGTAGCAACTTTTGCGCAAGAGTTAGCAATGCAAATTTTCGCATTCTGCTATGGTGCGCCCCATGATCGAGGACGCCACGTCGCTGCTCGCGCCCGAGCTGATCAAGGCGGGCGGCGGTCCGCTGATTCGCGTGACGCTCGGGCCGGACGGAATTCCCGTCGCCGCGGTGGCGGGAATGCGGGTGAACGCGACGCCGGCGCGCGCGTGGCAGGTGCTCGCCGACGTCGACGCGTACCCGGGGCGCGTGCCGATGGTGAACCGCGTCAAGCGCGCGGGCGATCGCGTGACGGTGCAGCTCAAGTTCCGCATCTCGCTGTTCTCGGTCGGCTTCGAGTTCACCGCCGAGACGATCGCCGTCGAGAACCGCTCGCTCGAGTTGCGCCACGTGGCGGGCGAGCCGCGCGAATTGCGGCTGCGCTTCGACGTGCTGCCCGACGGTGACGGCAGCCTGGTGTACGCCGCCATCGGCTTCGACGTGATGTCGCTCGGCTGGCTGGCGAAGTATTTTTTGCGCCACCATCCGGAGATTCAGTACGGGATCTTTCCCGGCGCGTCGCTGGCGCTGCTCGACTCGATGCGCCGCGTGGCCGAGCCCGCGGCGACCTGACGCGCGCATTCGCCTATATAATGATGCGATGACGACTCCGCGCGTAGTGCTCGCGCTCGCGCTGCTCCTGGGCGGCGCGGCGCGCGGCGAGCCGCTGGTGTTCCTGCCGCCCGTCGGTGACAACCCCGAGGCGAGCGCGCTCGGCGACCTGATGCACGCGCGCGCCGAGCGGATCTTGATCGAGAGCGGCGCGCCGGCGGTGACCAACCTGCGCCACGTGCTGGCGGCGGCGGAGCTGATCCACGCGCCGCCGTCGTCGTGGCTGGCCGGCCCGGCGCCGCAGCAGATCGCCGCGCTGCTCGGCGCCAGGAGCGTGGTCACCGCGCGGCTGCGGCAAAATGCCGCAGGCTACACGCTCGAGCTGCAGCGCGTGGAAGGCGGCAAGGCGGGCGCGGCCTCGACCGTGCCGCTCGCCCCGCCGCTCGCCTCCATCATTAATGAGGGCGCGCGCGCTCTCGCCGCGGCGGCGCTCGGCAGCCCGCCGCGCGCGGAGCTGCGCTTTCCCGCGACGCTGCCGCCGCGCGCGCTCACCGACTACGCCTCGTGCCTGGCGGCGGTCGCGCGCCAGCCGATCGTGCTCGACAGCCCGCAGGTGGTGCGCACCGCCGAGCTGGATCGCGCGCTGGCGTCGTGCCGCGAGGCGATCGTGCTCGCGCCCGAGCTCGACGGCGCCAAGGCGACGCTCGGCCTGGCGCTGGCGATCTTCGACCAAGCGCCCGAGGCCGCGGCCGCGCTGGCCAACGTCCCGACCGCGAGCTACGACCCGTCGCTGCTGCTGGCGCACTACTGGCTCGCCACGCGCTATCGCTCGGCCGACGCCGGGCTCGAGGTCTTGCGCGAAGCGGCGCGGCGCTTTCCCGGATCGCTGCTCGCGCGCGTGATGCTCGCCGAGCACCTGTACGTCACGCGGCAGAACGACGCCGCGCTGGCCGCGTGGCGCGACGTGCAGGCGCTCGCCGCCGACAGTCCGCTCACGCAGTCGCGGGTGAGCGCGCTCTACGCGCGGCTGGGAAAATACGAGCAGGCGATCGCGATGGCGAAGGCGGCGGCGCAGCCGGGCGACGCGGGCGGCGCGATCACGCTCGCCAGCCGCTACCTCGACGCCGGGCGCAATCCGGAGGCGATCGCGGTGCTGGAGCCGATCGCCGTCGACGGCGCGCCGCCGAAAGCATTCGAGCGGCTCGGCCGCGCGTACTTGCGCGTCGGGCAGCTGGCGAAGGCCGAGCGCGCGTTCGAGCGCGCGCGCGAGGACAGCGATCGCTCGCTCGCCGAGTGGCGCGTGCGCGGCCATGCGTTCGCCGGGCTGGTGCTGGTGGCGGCGGCGCGGCGTAACGACGGCGCCGTCGACGAAGTGGCGCGGCAGGCGCGCGACGAAGGCTTCGCGCCGTTCCTGCGCGCGCTCAACGACGCCACCATCACCGCCGCGCTCGAGCGGCTGGACGCGGGCGATCGCGGCAAGACCGGCCCGCGCACCGCGCGCGTGCAGGGGCCCAAGTACGTGCGCCCGACGGAAGCGACGCCGTTCGCGCTCGATCCCGCGGGCGAGATCGATCCGCGCGGACACGGGTACAAGCAGCCGCCGAGCTTCATTCAGGTGCTGCGCTTCTGAGTCTTTTATGGGACGCTCGAACGGCATGCTCGCGTCGCGATCGAAGCTCGTGGTGGTGGCGTTTGCCGTCGCTGGCACGCTCGCGCTGGCGGCGCCGCGCGCGCACGCCGCGCCCGATCGCAAGAACGCCGAGGCCGAGGCGCGCGACCTGTATCAGAAGGCGATCGCGCACTACGATCTCGCCGAGTACGACCGCGCCATCGACGAGTTCAAGCAGGCCTACGAGCTGACCAACCGGCCCGAGCTGCTGTTCAACCTGGCGCAGGCGCACCGCGCGAAAAAAGATTGGGCCAACGCGCTGCACTTCTATCGCACGTACCTGTCGCGCAAACCGCAGGCGGCCAATCGCGCCGACGTCGAGGCGTTCATCGCCGAGGCCGAGCGCGAGCAGAAAGCCGCCGAGAAATCGCCCGCCGTCCAACCAAACAAAACCATCGCGCCCGTCGAGCCGAACAAAACCGGCGCAACCGTCGAGCCGAACAAAACCGGCGCAACCGACGAGCCGAGCAAAACCGGCGCGATTGTCGAGCCGAACAAAACCGGCGCGACTGTCGAGCCGAACAAGACCGGCGCCGTCGAGCCAACTCACACCGGCGCCGTCGAGCCGAATAAAACCGGCGCGACCGTCGAGCCGAATAAAACCGGTGCGGCGGTGGCGCGCGTCGGCTCCGCTGCGCCGCCGATGATCGTGGTCGCGCCGCCGCCGCGCCCGACGCCGTTTCTGCGCACGCCGCGCGGCCGCGCGGTGCTGGCGCTCTCCGTCGCCGGCGGCGCGTTCCTGCTCACCAGCGCGGCGACCGGCGGCGTCGCCGTCTCGAAGCGCGGCGCCTACGACGCGAGCTGCGCCGGCGGCGCGTGCGACGACGGCCTCTACGTCACCGGCCGCGGCCTGGCCATCACCACCGACGTGATGATCGGCCTCGGCGTCGCCGCCGGCGTGACTGCGCTCGTGCTCTACCTGACCCGCCCGCGCGCGCACCCGGCGCGGGAGTGGAGCCGCTTCTGATGCGCGCGATCGCGCTCGCGGTGCTCGTCGCCGGCGCCGGCTGCACGGCGTGGTTCGGCGATCGCGCGGCCAGCGCCGATCTCGCGGGCGCCGATCTCGCCGGCGCCGATCTCGCGGGCGCCGATCTCGCCGCCGCCGATCTCGCGACCGCGCCCGCCGATCTGCTCGGCATCGATCTGCGCGGCCTGGTCGTGTGGACCAAGCAGACGAGCGGCGTCTCCGCCAACCTGCGCGCGGTGTGGGGCTGCGCCGCCGGAGACGTCTACGCCGCCGGCGCCGCGGGCACCATCCTGCACCTCGAGAACACCAACTGGAGCGCGACCAACCCGTCGAACGTCACCTTCAACGGCGTGGCGGGAAACGACTGCGCCAACGTCTACGTCGTCGGCGCCGGCGGAAGCGTCTTCTCCTCGACGGGAAACGACGTCTGGAAGTCGCGCAACAGCAAGACCGGCGCCGAGCTCGACGGCATCTTCGCCAACTCGACGTCCGAGACCGCGGTCGGCGCCTCGGGCACCACCATCCACGCCGCCGTCGGTGGAACGAACTGGGTCTTGGAGACGCCCACCACCAACAACAACCTGCGCGCGGTGTGGGGCGTGGGCAACACGGAATTCGCGGTCACCGGCAACGGCATGGTGCTGCGCTCCTCCGACGGCGGCGTGACCTGGCCGGCGACGTCGATGGTGAACGCCACCGGGATGCGCGCCGGCTGGGTCTCGTCCGACGGACAGACGGTGTTCGTCACCGGCGACGGCGGCGTGATCGCGAAGTCGACCAACGGCGGCGTCGACTTCACCGTGCTCACCACCGTGCCGCCGACCACCGCGCGCCTCGCCGGCGTGTGGGGCGCGAGCGCGAGCGACGTCTACGCGGTCGGCGACGCCGGCACGATCCTCCACACCACCGACGGCGGCAACAACTGGAGCTTCGAGAGCGCCGTCACCTCGCTGGCGCTCAACGCGGTGTGGGGCTCGGGCGCGGGCGACGTCTACGCGGTCGGCGACGGCGGCACGATCGTGCACCGCCCGTGAGCGCTATTTTTTCTCGAACGGGTTGAGCATGTAGTCGCGCGACGGGCGCGTGGCCGGCTCGTCGGCGGCCGGGCGCGCCGCCGGCCTCTCGCGCTCGAGCGACACCGCCAGCTCGACGCTGCCGCCGGGCGTGGTGACGAACACGTTGCGATACGCGCGGCGCCGCGGCGCGGTTACGATGAGCGTGTGCTCGCCCGGTTTCTCGACGGAGATCGTGGCCGCGGTGGCGGAGCCGGCGATCACGCGGCCGTCGAGCTCGATGCGGCCGGGCACGTTGAGCTGCACGCGCACCCGCGCCGGGGTCGCGTTCGGCGCGGCGGCGGGCGCGATCGGCGGAGCGTTCGCGCTCGGCGTGGACGCGGTCGGTTGAGCGGGCGCGCTCGCGAGCGGCGCGCGCAGCCGGTTGCGCAGCGCAAAAAATCCGCCGGCGCCGAGCAGCACGATCGCCGCCGCGATCGCCAGCGCCGATCCGCCGCGCCGCTTCGGCTCGTCGGGAAACGGCAGCGCCGCCGCCACCGCCGAGCGCACGCCCGGCAGCGGCGCGATCGGCTGCGACGACGGAAGGCTCGACGCGGAGACGGGCGCGGGCGCGGAACCGGACGCGGCCGGCGCAGCGACGGGCGGCGGCGGCAGCGGCGCGGGCAGCCCGCCCTCCTCGCCGATCGCGATCGGCCCCGTCTGCACGCCGAAGATCGGCCGCAGCTCCTGCAGCCGCGACATGATCTGCTGAATCGTCGGCCGATTCTCCGGCAGCTTCTCCAGCATCTGGCAGAGCAGCAGGTCGAGCCCGAGCGGAATCTCGCTCCACAGATCGCGCGGCCGCGGCGGCGCATCCGCGAGGTGCATGCGGATCACGTCAATGGTGGTCTCCGCCACGAACGGCACGCGCCCGAGGAACATCTCGTACGCCGTCGCGCCGAGCGCGTAGACGTCGGTGCGCGCGTCCACCGCCTGGCTGCGCGCCTGCTCGGGCGACATGTACATCGGCGTGCCGATCCACACGCCGTTCTGCGTCTGCGTCTGCGTTCCCCCGTCGGGCGCGGCGCCGAGCAGCTTGGCGATGCCGAAGTCGAGCAGCTTCACGTGCAGCCGCTTGCCGCGCACCAAGAACAAATTCTCCGGCTTGAGATCGCGGTGCACGATGTTCTGCTCGTGCGCCGCCTCGAGCGCCTCGCACACCTGCAACAGGATCTCGACCGACTCGCCCGCGTCGAGCCGCCCGCGCCGCAGCCGCTCGGCCAGCGTCTCGCCCTGCAGCCACTCCATCACGAAGAAGCTGCGCCCGTCGGTGAGCCGGCCGAACGCGAAGATGTCGACGATGTTGGCGTGGCCGATGTGGTTGGCCGCGCGCGCCTCGCGCACGAAGCGCTCGACCGACGCCGCGTCGACGCACAGCGAGGCGCTCATCACCTTGATCGCCGCCTTCTTGCCGATCACCGGGTGCGTGGCGGAGTAGACCACGCCCATGCCGCCCTCGCCGATCTTCGCCTCGACGCGATAGTCGCCGACCATGGTGCCGGGCGCGATCTCGGACGCGAGCAGATCGGCGGAGTCGGTGGCGGCGCGCGTGGCGCCCTGCGACGAGCGCTGCCCGCGCTGCGACGACGACGGCGACACCGACGATTTGATCAGGCTGACTCGGGCGAGTTTGTTGCCGTTATCGTCTCGCCCTGAATTCGACACGTAATCAGCGTCTCAAGCGCTGAGTGAGGTGTCAATCAGGCGGACTCGCGATCAAACATTAATGACGTGTAGGCGTGAGGATTACGGAGCGGGCGTCCAGCGCGGCGGCTGCGACTCCTGCACGTCGCCGCTCGTCGGTACGCCCTGCACCAGCGTCGGCGTCTGATCGGCGGTCGTCACGTCGGCGATGGTGTAGAGCTCGAAGTCGTTGTCGGCGCGGCTGTCGGCGATGAACGCCAGCGTCGACGAGTCGGGCTTCCACGCCGCCCACTTGACGTCGCGCGTGGCGTCGCCGGCGGTGCCGACGGTGGCGACGTGGATCGGCGCGTTCGATCCGGTGGCGCCGACGACGAACAGCTCCTCGCGGCCGGTGGTGACGAAGTCGCCGACGAACGCGATCTTGGTCGCGTCGGGGCTGACGTACACCGGCTGGAAGAAGTCGACGCCGATGTGGCTCGACGCCGGCGACAGGAGCGTGCCGGCGCTGCGCAAGGTCGGCGCCGCCGAGTCGTCGGCGGGCATGGTGTACAGCTCGTACGCGTTCGGCTGCGCCACCGAGTCGGCGCCGAGCGCGAGCAGCGTGCCGTCGGGCGACAGGCCCATGCCGGCGACCTGCGCGCCCGCGGGGAACCGGGTGAACTGAGCCAGGTTCGCGCCGTTCGCGTCGACGCCGTAGAGGCGGAAGCCGGCGTCGGCGGAGAGCCGCGCCTTGAAGATCGCGCGCCCGCCGGCGGTCCACAAGATCGTCTGCGACGTGCCGACGCCCGAGTTGGCGCCGATCGCGGCGCTGGTGATGGCGGTGACCGGCGCGGGCGACGCCACCGTCGCGGCGACGAGGTAGAGCTGCTCCTTGCTGTTGACTTCGTAGTCGCCGGCGATCGCCACCGTCTGCGAGTCGCGCGACCAATCGAACTGCGACGGCACGAGCTGCGTCGGCGTGGCCGCGCCCGCCGGACGCGCCGGGCTGAGCTTGACCGGTGTGCCGCCGGTGATCGGCACGATCCACACGTCGCGCAGTCCCGCGCCGTCGATGTCGGCGACGAACGCGACCCACTGCCCGTCGGGGCTGATGCGCACGTCGGAGACCTTGCGCCCCGCCGCCGGCATCGCCGCGAGGAGCTGCGGGCTCGAGCCGTCGGGATTCACCGAGTAGAGATCGAACTGCCCGGTGGTGGTGACGTCGGCGCCGACGACCAGCAGCGAGCCGTCGCGCGTGACGTCGAACGCGTTCACCTGCGAGCCGAGCGTGATCGGCGACGTGGTGGCGGCGGGCGGCGCCCAGCTCGCGACCTGCGAGACGTTGTTGGTGACGAAGTCGCCCCAGAACCACAGCGTCTGCGCGCCGGTGCCGCCGTCGGTGTTCGCGGTCCACGGCACGTTGAAGCTGTCGCTGTTGATGATGAAGCAGCGGCCGCCCGCGACCGGAACGTCGTTGGTGAAGTCCCACTCGACGAGCTTGACGTTGGTGAGCGTCGCCTTCATGCGGCCGTTCGCCGGATCCTGATCCGCCTCGGTCACCGTCGCGGTGCCGGCCTGCGCGAAGAAGTTGAAGTCGGTGGCCGTCGGATCCTGCAGGCGCACGCAGACGTCGCACGCGTTGGTGCTCGCGTAGGTGTCGGTCGACGAGAACGTCACCGACTTGGGATAGGTCGCGCCGGCGTGCCAGTCCTCGACGGAGAGCACGTTCGACGCCGACACCATCGCCTGATCGGTCGACAGCTCGTAGGTGACGCTGAAGTTGGAATCGAAGGTCGCGAACGGGTTCAGGTTGGGCCACGTGTTCACCACCACGCACCCGCCGCCGTCGAAGCCGCCGCTGCCGCCGCCGTCCCGCCCGGAGCCGTCGCGCACCGCGAGGTCGCTCGACGCCGCCGAGAGATCGTCCGGCGCCGCCGCGAAGTCGTGCCCGCCGCCCGCGCCCAGATCGTTGCCGTTGCCGCTCGAGCCCGCGCACGCGGCGAACGCCCCGCCGGCGAGCAGAAGTAGACCGATTCGATGAAGCCGGTTCCCCATTTTTACGGCGCCTCCAAGGGCGCGCATCTTAGTCATCTGCGGCGCAGATACAACCGAATAGACGCCGCTTGTTTTTTTGTCGGCGACGGGTAGCGTACGCCGCACCTGGAGCAACGATGTCCCCCAACATTCGATCCATGCTTTTTTGCGCGGCGCTCGCGGGCTGCAGCGCTTCCCCCGCCGTCAGCACCGACGGCGGCGCCGACGATCTCGCCGGCGGCGGCAACTCCGACTCCGGCTCGCCGCCGAACCCCGGTCCGAAGATTACGATGTGCCCCGCCGCCGGCCGCGCGCCGCTCGCGAGCGGCACGTGCAAGGTCACCTCGGGCGGCGCGTCGCTGCTGATCACCGCCGACGTGCTCACGCCCGGCGAAGTGCTGCGCGGCGGCCAGGTGCTGGTCGACGACACCGGCGTGATCCGCTGCGCCGCGTGCGACTGCTCGGCGGGCGCCGGCGGCGCGACCACCGTCGACTGCCCGAGCGGCGTGCTGTCGCCCGGCCTGATCAACACGCACGATCACATCACCTTCCAGCAGGGCCCGCAGCCCGACTCGGGCGAGCGCTACGAGCAGCGACACGACTGGCGCAAGGGACTGCGCGGCCACACCAAGCTGCCGTCGGGAAACACGGCGACCGCGGCGGAGGTGCAGCTCGCCGAGCTGCGCTTCATCTTCGGCGGCGCGACCTCGACGGTGGGCTCGGGCTCGTCGGCGGGCCTCTTGCGCAACCTCGACAAGGCCGATCCGGCGCAGCAGGGCCTGGCGCAGAAGCCGGTGCACTTCGACACCTTCCCGCTCGGCGACACGGCGGGCACGCAGCTCACGTCGGGCTGCGCGTATCCGGCGATTCAGCCGGCGAGCGGCGTCGCGATGGACGACGCGTATTTTCCGCACGTGTCGGAGGGCATCGACACCGTCGCGCGCAACGAGTTCCTGTGCGCCAGCTCGTCGGCGAACGGCGGGCAGGATCTGTCGCAGCCGCAGAGCGCGTTCATCCACTCGATCGGATTGACCGCGCCCGACTACGCGCTGATGGCCGGCGAGAGCGTGGCGCTCATCTGGTCGCCGCGCTCGAACGTGCGCCTCTACGGCGACACCGCGTCGGTGGTCGAGGCGTGGCGCATGGGCGTGCTGGTCGCGCTCGGCACCGACTGGTTGCAGTCGGGCTCGATGAACGTGCTGCGCGAGCTGCGCTGCGCCGATTCGCTCAACCAAAACTATTACGATCACTTCTTCACCGACGAGCAGCTGTGGCTCATGTCGACGCAGAACGCGGCGCTCGCCACCGCCACCGACGACGTGATCGGCGTGATCAAGCCGGGCCTGCGCGCCGACCTGAGCATCTTCAACGCCGCCGCGCGCGCCGATCACCGCGCGGTGATCGACGCCGACCCGCAGGACGTGGTGCTGGTCTTGCGCGACGGCAAGCCGCTGTACGGCGACGCCGACGTGGTGGCCGGCCTCGGCGCGGCCGCGTGCGACTCGCTCGACGTGTGCGGCACGATGAAGTCGGCGTGCGTGCAGGGCGACCTGATGAAGTCGCTGCCCGCGCTCCAGTCGGCGGCGGCGGGCGCGTACCCGCTGTTCTTCTGCGGCCCGCCGATGAACGAGCCGAGCTGCACGCCGGCGCGCGCCAGGTCGGTGGCCGGCTCGACGGTGTATACCGGCGTGGCGTCGGCCGGCGATCTCGACGGCGACGGCGTCCCCGACGCGATGGACAACTGCCCGCGCATGTTCAACCCGATCCGCCCGGTCGACAACGGCAAGCAGGCCGACTTCGACAACGACGGCGCGGGCGACGCGTGCGATCCCTGCCCGCTCGCCGCCAACATGACCACGTGCGCCACCGTCGATCCCAACGACACCGACGGCGACGGCGTGCCCAACTCGATGGACAATTGCCCCTCGGTCGCCAACGCCGATCAAAAAGACAGCGACCTGGATCAGAAGGGCGACGCCTGCGACGCGTGCCCGAACGACGCCAACCCCGGCGCGCAGGCGTGCCCGGGGACGATCTACGCCGTCAAGAACGGCACGCTGGCGGCGGGCGCGCAGGTGGCGATCAAGAACGCGCTCGTCACCGGGCGCGCGGCCGCCGGCTTCTTCATGCAGGTGAAGGAGACCGACGCCGGCTACCTGGGCGCCGACAATTCGGGAGTGTTCGTGTTCGGCGCCAACACCGTCGCGGTGGGCGATCGCGTCGATCTCTCGACGTCGACCGTCACCATACTCAACAAGCAGATCGAGCTGACCGCGGCGACCGTGGCCGTCACCTCGTCGGGGAACGCGGCGCCGGCGCCGATCACCGAGAAGTCGGCGGGCGTGCCGCTCACCGCCGCCGACCTGGCGAGCGGCAACAAGGCGGCCGCGCTCGAGGGCGTGCTGGTGCAGCTCTCGAACGTGGTGGTCACCGACAACATGCCGCCGCCGGGCACCGGCGACACCGCGCCCACCAACGAGTTCGTCGTCGACGCTGCGCTGCGGATCAACGATCTGCTCACACCGACGACGCCGCTGCCGGTCGTCGGCACCGGCTACGCCACCCTCACCGGCGTGCTCGATCTGCGCAACAGCGACTTCAAGGTCGAGCCGCGCGCGGCGGGCGATCTCGTGCTCGGCCCGCCGCGGCTGGTGGCGGTCGCGCCGAACGGCTTCACGCGCGTCGGCTCGACGGACGCGCCGACGATCCCCGCGCCGCCGATGGTGGTGCAGCTCTCGCGCAACGCCACCGCCGACACCGTGGTCATGCTGTCGTCGGGCGGGCCGGAGCTGACCGTGCCGGCGTCGGTGACTGTGCCGATGGGCATGAGCTCCGCGCCGGTGCCGGTGAGCGGCGTGTCGCGCTCGACGGGGAACGTGACCATCACCGCGACGCTCGACGGCCTGACGCAGACGGGACAGGTGCGCGTGATCGACGCGGCCGAGCCGGCGACGCTGGTGAGCCTGACGCCCGCGGCCGCCAACGTCGGCATCGGCGGCACGGTGACGTTCACGCTCGCGCTCGACCTGCCCGCGCCGCCCGGCGGCGTGGCGGTGACGCTGTCGAGCACCACCGCCGGCACCGTGCCCGCGTCGGCGACCATCCCCGCCGACGCGATCTCGGCGACGTTCGCCTATACGCAGACGGGCGCGCCCGGCACCGACACCATCACCGCCGTCGCCGGCGTGGTCACCAAGACCGCGACGGTGAGCGTGAAGCAGCACCTGGTGATCAACGAGCTCGACTACGATCAAGTCGGCAGCGACACCGCCGAGTTCATCGAGATCTACAACCCGGGCGGCGACGTCGACCTGACCAACCTCGCGGTCATCTTCGTCAACGGCGCCAACAACACCGAGTACGCGCGCACCAACCTCTCGGGCACGCTCGCGTCGGGCGGCTACCTGGTGATCGCGGCGGCGGCGGTGACCGTCGATCCGGGGGCCACCAAGATCAACTTCGGCGCGGCGACCAACAACATCCAGAACGGTAATCCGGACGGCGTGCTGATCTTCGACAAGGTCACCGGCCAGGTGCACGACGCGCTCTCCTATGGCGGATCGATCACCGCGGCGAAGATCACCGGCCAGACGGCCACCATCAACCTCGTCGAGGGGACGGCGACCACCGCGACCGATTCGAACACCAAGGTCGGGGCGCTGATCCGCAATCCCAACGGGACCGACAACGACAACGCCATGACCGACTGGGCGTTCACGTCGACGCCGACGCCCGGCAAGGCCAACGTCCTTACACCGTAAGGCGCAGAGACTTACGCTGTAAGGTTCAATCGAAAAAGGCAGAGCCACGGGGTGGGCGCGAGAACTGTTTTTCGGGGGCATTGCGCAGGCGGCTTTGCCCTAAAACGCCTTCTGCCTCAAGAAGCGGGCGCCTGCCTCAAAAGTCGGTCAGTCGCTCGGGCCGCCGTCTGGTGCTTTGGAGAGATCCGGGACTCCCATATCGGAATGCCAGCAATACAGGCACTCGCTCCAACCGCCGTCGACGCATACCTGAATGCCTCCCGAAACGCTGCTACCCAACGGACAGTCGCAAAGCATCTCTTGGGTGGGTCCGCATGACATTGGCGAAGGCATCAACGGTGAGCCGCACTTTGTGTTGTACCAAAGTGGCCTACCAACTCCCGTGTTCGGCGGTGCGCAGACATAACAGGCGCCTGAACAAGTAGTCGTTTCGCCAATCGCACAGTCGGCCAATGAGATCGGCGGACAAAAGGAAAAGTCGCTCGCAGCAAAGCAGGCGCCCAACGACAAGACCATTGGAGCGAGCCACCGCATGGCGCAATCGTATCACCGTGGCCCCATGGGGGACGCCGACGCCAGATAATTCG
>DASREC010000203.1:0-33119 GCA_035652295.1 Polyangia bacterium | reverse complement strand
GAGGAGCATGGCCAAGCAGACGCTCAGCTGGATCCTGTTCGTGACGCTCGCGCTCGGGTCGGTGTCGTGCGACCAGGGCTCGAAGACGTGGGCGCGCCGCTCGCTCGACGGGCGGCCGCCGGTGACGGTCATCGACGGCTTCTGGGAGTTTCACTACGCCGAGAACCCGGGCGGGGCGTTCAGCCTGTTTCGAGGGCTTCCAGCCGGGCGGTTTCTGCTGACCGGGATCGGCGCGGTGATCCTGATCGCGCTCGCGGGCGTGGTGCGGCGCTCGGCGCGCGACGGGCGCGCGGCGACGTGCGTGGCGCTCGGGCTGGTCGCCGGCGGCGCGG
The DNA here is from genome assembly GCA_035652295.1 of Polyangia bacterium. Taxonomy (GTDB): domain Bacteria; phylum Myxococcota_A; class Polyangia; order Palsa-1104; family Palsa-1104; genus DASREC01. The sequence goes on along the minus strand of DASREC010000203.1, from coordinate 32,787 downwards.
TCGGCAACTTGTACGATCGCGTGGTCTACGGACGCGTCACCGACTTCGTGCACTGGCACGTGCACGCGCACGACTGGCCGGTGTTCAACGTCGCCGACGCGGCGCTGCTCGCCGGCGCGCTGCTGCTCGTCGCCACCTGGCGGCGCGCGCCCGCGGCGTGACCGCGCCCGCGGCGTAAGCGCGGACGCACCCGAGGAGCGCGCACCCCACGCCGCCGCTGCGAAGCCCGCGTCCCGTCGAGGACGCCGCCGCGGCACGCCGCTCGCTAAGGGCGGCTCCATGCACAAGCTCGCCCTCGCGCCGCTGGTCTTCATGCTCGGCGGCTGCCTCGGCCTCGCCGCCCCCGATCACCCGCACCCCGATCAGCCGAAGGGCGGCGCCGGCGATCCCAACATGAACCCCGATCCCGGCACGCAGCCGCCCGGCTCCGGCATGCCGAGCTGCGGCGGCATGGACTTCGCGCTCTCGCGCGTGCCGCCCAACGTGATGCTGGTGCTCGACCGCTCGGGCTCGATGGGCGATCCCATCGCCGCCGCCTCGAGCACCGCCAAGTGGGACGACCTCAAGAGCGCGCTCCAGTCGACGGTGACGAGCTACGACGCGAGCGTGCGCTTCGGCGTGTCGCTGTTCTCCGATCCCGCGTCGGCCGATCCCGACGGCTGCGGCGCGGGCAAGGTCGACGTCGCCGTCGGCCCGTCGAACGGCGGCAAGGTCCTCGCGCAGGTCAACGCGCAGTCGCCGGGCGGCTCGACGCCCACCGCCGCGTCGCTCGCCGCCATCGCCGCCACCGCGATGCTGAACGACCCGACGCGCGACAACTACGTGGTGCTGGCCACCGACGGCCAGCCCAACTGCGCCGACACCGACGTCGTCGGCAAGATCACCGCGCTCTACAACGCCAAGCCGCCGGTCAAGACGTTCGTGATCGGCGTCGGCGACGGCACCGCCTCCGATCCGCAGGCGCTCGACTCGTGGGCGGTCGCCGGCCACACCGATCGCCCGGGCGCGACCAAGTACTACCAGGTCAACTCGCCGGCCGATCTCAAGACCGCGTTCGACACCATCGCCGGCGGCGTGGCGACGTGCAGCTTCCACATGTCGCAAGCGGCGCCCGATCCGTCGCTGCTCTACGTCTGGTCCAACATGCAGTCGGTGCCCGCCGATCCGGCCAACGGCTTCACCTACGATCCCGCCACGCAGACGGTCACGCTCCACGGCGCCTCGTGCGACGCGATCAAGGCCAACCCGAGCGCCAAGGTGCAGGTCGTCTACGGCTGCGCCTCGCCTCCGATCGGCTGATCCGCTCGGTTAAAAGCGATCCGGCCCCAAGCCGGTAAAACGCGATTCCGCCCCCAGGTCGGTTGTCCCCATCCGACGCGCAAGTGCGCGATTGTCGTGAGGCGCGCGACGGCACTCCGCTGGCTATGACCGGCGCGCATGAAGAAGCTCGCGCTCTCGGGTCTCACGCTTTCGGCGCTCTCGCTCGGCGGCTGCCTCGGCGGAACGATGACCGGCGACTCCCACCACGCGCCGCCCGATCTCGGCAAACCGCAACCGCCGCCCGTCATGCAGCCCACCGTCGACGCCGGCCCGACGAGCGGCGACGACGCGAGCTGCGGCGGCATGGAGTTCGCGCTCGCCCGCGTGCCGCCCAACGTGATGCTGGTGCTCGATCGCTCGGGCTCGATGAACGAGTCGATCGGCGGCGGCTCGGCGACCTCGAAGTGGGACGACTTGAAGAGCGCGCTCACGTCGACGATCGGCGCGTACGACTCGCAGATGCGCTTCGGCGTGTCGCTGTTCTCGCATCCGGGCGGCGGCTCCTGCGACCCGGGGCAGATCGACGTCGCGGTCGGCGCGATGAACGGCGCCAACGTGCTGACGCAGGTCGGCGCGGCGTCGCCGGGCGGCAACACGCCGACGGCGGCGACCATGGCGGCGGTGGCGGCGAGCGGCAAGCTCAACGACGCCGCGCGCGACAACTACGTGGTGCTCGCCACCGACGGCCAGCCCAACTGCGCCGACACCGACGTGACCAGCAAGATCACCGCGCTCTACAACGCCACGCCGTCGGTGAAGACGTTCGTGATCGGCGTCGGCGACGGCACCGCGTCGAACCCGGTGCTGCTCGATCTGTGGGCGGTCGCGGGCCACACCGATCAACCCGGGCTGGTGAAATATTATCAGGCGAACTCGCCGACCGATCTGAAGACGGCGTTCGACACCATCGCCGGCGGCCTGGTGTCGTGCACGTTCGCGATGGCGCAGGCGGCGCCCGATCCGTCGCTGCTCTACGTCTGGTCGAACGGCACCGCGGTTCCCGCCGACGCGACCAACGGCTTCACCTACGACGCGGGCGGGCCCTCGGTCACGCTGCACGGCGCCGCGTGCGACGCGCTCAAGACCAACCCGTCGACCAAGGTGCAGGTCATCTACGGCTGCTCGACTCCGCCCATCAGCTAGCGCGCGATCGGGTCTCGGCTTTGCACTGCGTTCGACCATGCTCGAGCGGTCGCTCTATGTCGCGCTGGTGGCATCGTCGGTCACGCTCGTCGCTTGCGGCTCGGGCGGATCCTCGTCGAGCGGCGGCTCGCCCGGCACTCCGCCGGGCGCCGGCCCGCCGAGCGGCTCGCCGAATAGTCCGCCGAGCGGCGCGGTCGACATGGCCATGGCGCCGCCGATCGTCGACGGAGGCGCGCCGGCGGATCTGGCGGCCGCGCCGCCGAGCGATCTCGCGCCCGGCGCGCCGCGCTGGAGCGCCGAGCCGAGCGGCGTCGCCGACGATCTCGCCGCCGTGTGGGGCTCGGGCGCGAGCGATGTGTTCGCCGTCGGCGCGAACGGGCGCATCCTGCACTCGACCGGCGCCGGCGCGTGGACGCCGCGCGCGAGCGGCCGCGCGACCGCGCTCACCGCCGTGTGGGGCAACGCCGCGAGCGACGTCTTCATCGCCGCCGCCGACGGCGCGACGCTGCACTCCGACGACGGCGCGAGCTTCACCGCCGCCGGCGCCACCGCCGCCACGCCGTTCCTCGGCGCCAGCCGCGGCGACGACGTGCTGGCCGCCACCATGCAGCCGCTCCAGCTCTTCCACTCGACCGACCACGGCCTGCACTACACAGTAGTGCAAGTGAACGTGCCGACCGCCGCCGTCGGCCCGGAGACCCTCTTCGCACCCGGCGGCCCGACGGTGTTCGGCGCCGGCTGCTTCATGACCTTCGCGTGCCAGGCGTTCCGCTCCGACGACAGCGGCGCGACCTGGAACCACACCACGCTGATGACCGGCGGCGCCGGCCACGTCTACCCCGACGTCGTCGCGATCTTCAGCCGCGGCGACGACGTGTACATCCTCATCAACATCGTCGGCCCCGACTCGGCGGGCTCGCCGGTGTCGAGCTACGTGGTGCACTCCGCCGACGGCGGCGCGAGCTACAAGGTCGGCACGGCGATGATGGGCACGCTCGGCGCGCTGTGGAGCTCGGAGCCGGGCGACCTGTGGCTCGCGGGTGACGCCGGGCTCGTCGCGCACTCCACCGACGGCGGCATGACGCTCGCGCGCGTGACCGTGCCGTCGGCGGCGAACCTGCGCGCGGTGTGGGGCAGCGCCGCGGACGACGTCTACGCGGTCGGCGCGGGCGGCGCGATCCTCCACTTCCACCGCTGACCGCGTATGATCGCGGCGTGCGCGCCACCCTCGTCCTGCTCGCGCTCGCCGCGACGGCGCGCGCCGACTCGAGCGTGCCGCCCGACCCGGCAGCCGCCGCGCGATGCCGATTCCCGTCGAGCAGCGCGCGCTCGCCGGTGACGCTGGCGTCTTCGATCGCAGGAACTCGCGCGTCGAGATCCCCGATCGCCCGGCGCTGCACGTTCGCCGCGCGCTGACGCTCACCGCGTGGGTCAAGCCCGCGCGCATCGCCGGCACCGGCACCATCGTGGGCAAGTGGTACGCGCCCGACTCGTACCTGCTGCTCGTCGAGGACGGCCGGTTCGTGTTCTCGGTCGCGATGCCCGGCGGCCGCTTCGGTGTGGCGCATCGCTTGACCGCGTGAACGGCGAGCGCGTGGCCAGCACGCCGCTCTTGGGCGAGCTGCAGGATTCGAATCGCCCGCTCGTGATCGGCTTCCACCCCGACTGGAACGCGTACAGCGGCGTGATCCGCGACGTGCGCCTGTACGACGTCGCGCTCGACGGCGGCGAGGTGGCGCAGCTCCTCGTCGGCGGCCCCACGCCCGCGCCGCGCCCGAAGGCGCTGGTGCGGCTCACGCACCGCGAAGATCCCAACGCGCGGCTCAACCTGGTCATCACCGACGAGCGCGTGGCCGATTGCAGCACCGACTGGGACGACGACGGCCGCCACGCCGACGCGCGCCGCGCGCTGCCGCCCGCCGCGCTGGAGAAGTTTCGCGCGCGGCTGCTGGCGATCGGCGGCTGCGCGCGCGCCGCCGATCGCGAGTACACCGAGGTGTCGCTCACCGTCGGCTGGCCCGGGCTCGCGTGCGATCTGTCGCCGTGCGCCGCGTGCCGCGAGACGGCGTTCGAGCTCGAGCGCGCGGCGTGCAAGGATCCGCCGCCGCCGCGCTGATCAGTCGCCGGCCGATCCGCAGAACAGCTCGCCGAGGTAGCGCAGCCAATCGCCGCTGCTCGACCACGCGGTCGGCTCGCAGCGCGCGGCCGCCGTCTCGTCGGCGACGCAGCTGGTGGCGAACGGCGTGCACGGTCCCACCGTGAGCGCGCGCATCACGCACAGGTCGTAGTCGACGAAGTCGGCGCGGATCTTCACCACGCAGCCGAGGCACGCCTCGCTGACGCACTCGTTCTGCGCGAACACGCGTGCGCCGCAGCCGACGTCGGTCGCGTCGCCGTCGACCAGCGCCACGCACCCGGCCACGTTCCCGTCGACGAATCCCTGCATCCGATGGATGAACGCGCCCTGCGTGGAGCCGATCGGTCCTTCGAGGCATTGATCGCAATCGAAGTACTGCGTGCGAAGCTGGCTGAGCGCGTTCAGATCTCCGGCGGCGATCGCCGACGCGAACGAGTCCACCTGGTCGCTCGTGCAGCGCGCCTGGTGCGCGGCCGGCGGCGGCGTCCAGCTCGGCGGCCCGGGCACCGGCTGCGGCGCGCAGCCGTTCGCGAGATCCACCAGCACGACGCCGAAGTCGGGAACCGGCCCCTCGTCGATGCCGGGCCCGCCGTCGTTGCACCCGGCGGCCAGCAGCAGGAGCAGCGCGCAGCCTCTCGCCATGCTCGACATTGGGATCGCGGCGCAAAATCCGTCAAGGACCGCGATCACGGCGAACGTGTATCATGAGCGCGTGCACGATCTCCGTCTGCTCATCGCGATCCTGCAGGCGCAGAAGCTGGCCACGCCGCAGCAGCTCACGGAGTGTCTGCGCGTGCCGGCGGCGCAGCGCGGGCGGCTGCTCGAGGTGCTGGTCGAGCGCGGCTACCTGACGGAGGCGGGCGCGGACGACGTGCGCCGGCGCGCGGCGGCGATGAAGCCGAAGCCGGTGCTCGTGTCGGTGCCCGCGCCGCCGCCGGAGAAACCGCCGGCGCCCGCGCCGGCGCCCGCGCCCGTTGCGGCGGAGCCGGCGTGGCCGAAAGCCGTCGAGCAGCGACGGCAGATCAATGAGGCGCTCGAGGAGACGCCGCAGCTCACGCCGCTCGAGATCGAGTCGCCGCCGGGCGTGGACTCGGCGCGCGCGGCGTATCGGCGCGACCACACCGACGACGACGAGGCGAAGGCCGGCGTCGAGCGCGGCGCGCCGCCTCCCGCCGACAGCGGCCCGACGATCCCGCTCTCCGACGACCGCGCGCCGCTCGCCCCGCCGCCGATCGCGATCTCGCCGACCACGCCCGCGCCGCTCGCGCCGCCGCCGATCGCGATCTCGCCGACCGCGCCTGCGCCGCTCGCGCCGCCATTCGCCGCGCCGCCGCCCAAGATCGAGCGCGCGATCCCCGCCGCCGAAGCCGGCCCGCTGCACCGCCTGCTGCGCCTCGCCGTCGAGCGCAGCGCCTCCGACGTCCACTTTCACGCCGGCCTGCCGCCGCTGTGGCGCGTCGCCGGCCGCCTCCACCCGATGCCCGGCGAGCGCGCCCTCACGCCCGCCGAGACCGAAGCCATGGCGATGGCCGCGCTCGAGCCCGCCGAGCGCCGCACGTTCGTCGACACCAACGATCTCGACTTCTCGTTCACGCTGCCGGGCGTCGCGCGCTTCCGCTCGAACGCGTACCGCCAGCAGCGCGGCATCGATCTCGTCTTCCGCGTCGTGCCGCTCGAAATCCCGACGCTGCGCGCGCTCGGCCTGCCCGACTTCATCGCCAAGTTCACCACGTTTCACCAAGGCCTCATCCTCTGCACCGGCCCCGCCGGCTGCGGCAAGTCGACGACCATGGCCGCGCTGATCGATCTCGTGAACCGCGATCGCGCCGATCACATCCTCACGATCGAAGATCCGATCGAGTTCGTGCACCGCCCGGTGAAGTGCCTGGTGCGGCAGCGCCAGGTGGGCCGCCACACCGAGTCGTTCGCGCGCGCGCTCAAGGCGGCGCTGCGCGAAGATCCCGACGTGATCGTCGTCGGCGAATTGCGCGATCTCGAGACGGTGCAACTGGCGCTCTCGGCCGCCGAGACCGGCCACCTGGTGATGGCGACGCTGCACACCAACAACGCCGTGCGCACCATCAACCGCGTGTTGAACGTCTTCCCGCCCGAGCAGCAGTCGCAGGTGCGCGTGATGTTCGCGTCGTCGCTGCGCGCGATCATCTCGCAGCGCCTGGTGCCGCGCGCCGACGGAGCGGGGCGCGTGCCGGCGATCGAGGTGCTGACCGCGACGCCGGCGGTGGTCAACCTGATCCGCGACGAGAAGCAGCACCAGCTCCGCAGCGCGATGCAGACCGGCCGCGCGCACGGCATGCGCCTGCTCGAGGATTCGCTGCGCGAGCTGGTCGCGTCGGGCGTCATCACCGCCGAGGCCGCGCGGCTCGGCGGCGACAACCCCGAGACCGCGCCCGTGAAGTGATGGCGCGCCTCGACGAGCTGTTTCGCCTGATGAAGGAGCAGGGCTGCTCCGACCTGCACCTGTCGACCAACAGCCGCCCGTTCGTGCGGCGTCACGGCGCCGTCGAGCCGGTGGTGAAATGGCAGCCGCTCGCCGAGGCGGAGCTGATCGCGCTCCTGCGCGAGATCGTCAGCGCCAAGCAGTGGGCCGAGTTCGAGCGCGCGCGCGATCTCGACTTCGCGCACGGCGTCGAGGGCGTGGCGCGCTTTCGCTGCAACTATTTTCGCGACGAGTCGGGGCCCGGCGCGGTCATGCGCATCATCCCCGAGAAGATCATCCCGCTGAATGATCTCGGCCTGCCGCCCGCCGTCGCCAAAGTCGCCGATTTTCAGTCGGGCCTGGTGGTGGTCACCGGCCCGACGGGCTCGGGCAAGTCGACCACGCTGGCGTCGATCATCGACGCGATCAACCAGACCTACGAGCGGCACATCGTCACCATCGAGGATCCGGTCGAGTTCGTGCACAAGCCGAAGCGCTCGGTGATCTCGCACCGCGAGGTCGGCTCCGACACCGAGTCGTTCGCGGCGGCGTTGCGCGCGGCGATCCGCCAGGACGCCGACGTGATCCTGGTCGGCGAGATGCGCGATCTCGAGACCATCTCGCTGGCGCTCACCGCCGCCGAGATGGGCGTGCTGGTGTTCGGCACGCTGCACACCAACAGCGCCGGCAAGACGGTCGATCGCATCATCGACGTGTTTCCGCCCGAGCAGCAGCCGCAGGTGCGCACCGCGCTCGCCGAGTCGCTCAAGGCGGTGATCGCGCAGCTCCTGTGCCGCACCGCCGACGGCAAGGGCCGCGTCGCCGCCAACGAGATCCTGTTCGGCTCGTCGGGGCTGTCGAACATCATCCGCGAGGGCAACACCAGCCAGATCAACGGCTACATCTCGTCGGGCCGCGGCGCAGGCATGCGGCTGATGGACGACGCGCTGTTCGATTTGGCGAGCGCGGGGAAGATCGATCCGCAAGACGCGTTCATGAAGGCGAAAGAGAAACCGCGATTCGAGCGGTTTGTGCAGGGCAAGGCTTAGACTTCAGTCTTAATCTTCAGTCCTAATCTTCAATCTGAATCTTCTATCTCAAATCTTAATCAAAGACGGCCGTGTCAGTCGACGGGGGTTTGCCTGTGGGCAGGTGCTCGGGATGTGTCTTGCCGAAATTGGCGCAGCTGTCCACAGGCAAAGGCGGAGCCGTCCCCGTCGACGTTCGGAGTGAAGAGCTCGTATCACCACCTCTTAAGAGTGGTTGATTGACGGGCCGCATTTCAAACGGCGGCGGGGACGGCTCCGCCTTTGCCTGTGGACAGCCGCGTTAGACATATCTCGCTATAAGTCACTGAGCGCCTGCCCACAGGCAAACCCCCGCCGCCTGAGTGCGCCGTAGTCGATTAAAAAAGATTAAGAAAAGAATCAGATAACATTGCAAAGAGACATTGAGATATTACGTTTGAACAGTGCCTAATCAAGACAGACAACTCGACTTGGCGTTTCGCACGTGGGGCGGAAAACGTCGAGGGGCGGGCCGCAAGAAACAGGGTGCACGGCCGTGTGTTTCGCATAAGAAACGGCCAGTGCTCAAACGGCGGTTTCCAGTGCACGTGACCATAAGGATGCGTGACAACGTTTGCGGTCTGAGGAACAAGAGGTGTTTTAGTGCACTGAAGAATGCGTTCAATGCGGCCAGTGCCCGTGTCGGCTTTCGTGTGGTTCATTTCTCAGTACAGGGCAATCATGTTCATTTTCTCGTCGAGGCGGAGGGTACGAGAGAGCTTTCGCGTGGTATGCAGGGATTGAATGTGAGAATGGCGATAGCGATCAATCGATTGATGCAAAGACGCGGGAAGGTGTTTGGCGATCGTTATCATGCAGTGGTTTTGAAGACGCCGACACAGACAAAGCGGGCGCTGCACTATGTGGTTCACAATAGACAACATCATGCGCCGGGGCGGTATGCGGCGGATTGGCGGGATCCGTTTGCGTCGGCGGAGGCGCCGCTCGTGGCGCCGCGGACCTGGCTGCTCAGCGGCGCTTGCGTCTTACGGTGCTGAAGAGGAGGCCGGCGCCGGTGAGGACGGCGAAGAGGGCGAGGGCGGCGGCGAGGCGCATGGCGGTGTGCGCGGGGTGGTCGCGGCGGATGTAGCCCATGACGTGCAGCGACCACAGCGCGTCGAACCAGCGCCAGCGCGAGTTGCGCCACGCGACGATCTCGCCGGTCGCGGGCGCGATGAAGACGTCGGTGGCGCGGCGGTCGGCGAGGCGCACGCGGTACACCGGCACGTCGAGATCGGGCGCGGCGCGCGGCTCGGTGATGCGCGCGACCTCGACGAGCGGCGGGTGCTCGCGGTGCGCGGCGCGCGCGGCCTCGGCGGCCTGCTCGGGGGAGAGCGGGGCGGCGATCGAGCCGTCGAGCGCGTCGACGATGATCGGATCGGATTGGGCGAAGCGGACGATCCAGCTCGCGCGGCCGAGGCGCTCGCGCAGCTCGACCGCGGTCAGCAGCGACTTATCGTTGTTCGGTAACGTGCGCGCGCGCGCGACGGCGTCGGCGGCGCTCAGCTTGGCGGCCGCGGGATCGAGCGCCGCCGGAGCTGCGCGATCGCCCGCGCCGCGGACCGCGTCGAAGTCGAACCACGAGAACGCGAACCCCGTCGCCGTCCACACCAGCAACTGCAGCCCGACGACGAGGGTCGCGATCCGGTGGGTGCGGCGAAATGCCGCCTCCCACGCCATTCGCTAGTGGCAGTAGTTCTGGCCGTGCGGAATGGTGACGCTCCACGGATAATTGCCGATGCCGTCGAACGTCTTGATGACCGCGTGCGTGACCGCGTCGATCACCACCACGCGATTCAGGCTCGACACCGTGGCCACGATCCATTTCCCGTCGGCGGTGGTGGACGCGGTCTCGGTCGTGCCGCCGACGTCGATGCGATCCATCGCCTGCATCGTGGTCGTGTCCATCACGGCGATCTCGTGCTTGTCGCGGTTCATGACGAACGCCTGATCGGGGACGAGCGGCGAGTAGTTGACGCCGAACGACTCGGAGTCGGCGACCGGCAGCGCGGTCAGCACCGCCGACGCCTGCGCGTTGATGATCGACGCCGACTGGTCGCCGAAGTTCGGCACCACGTGGCGGCGCGACACCTGCGCGAACGGGTGCTCGGCGTAGACGATCCACGGCATCGCGCCCACCGACAGCTCCGGCAGCTTCTGCTGATTGACGGTGTCGTAGACCAGCACGCGGCCGGTCTGGCGGTGCGCCGCGTACAGCACGCCCGTCGACTGATCGATCTGCACGTCGGCGAAGCCGCCCTCGGTGTCGAGGAAGACGTTGTTCGGCGGCGCCAGGAAGCCGTCGAGCGGCAGGTAGCCGTCGATCGCCAGGCTCTGCAGATCGACGCGCGTGACGTGGTTCGAGCGCAGGTTGGCGACGTAGCCGTACTTGCCGTCGAGCGACATGCGCATGAAGTGCGGCAGGAAGAATCCCGGCAGCGAGCGGATCACGCTGTCGGTCGCGGTGTCGATGAACATCACCTCGTTGTCCTCTTCGGCCATGACCGCGAACATGCGGCCGTCGCGCGTGAGCGTGATGTGCGTCGGGTGCTTGGGCGTGGCGATGCGCGACGTGACGGCGAGCTTGCGCACGTCGACGACCACCGTCTCGTTGGTGGTCTCCGAGTCGACGTAGAGCTTGTCGAGCGTGCGGTTGAGCTCGCCCATGTGCAGCGCCGCGCCCTGCGTGTGCACCACGCCGCTCACCTGCAGGCAGTTGAGATCGATGACGTGCACTTCGTCCGAATCGCGGCTGACGATGTACGCGCGGTGCTCGAGATCGTCGGGGTTGCACTGGTTCGTCTGGTTGGCGCAGCCGAACGCAGCGACGGAAAACAACGCAAGGCAGGTGCGGACCATTCGAGTGCTCATCTTCTTTCCTCCGAAGAAGGTGGCGAGCAGCGCGCCGAGGCAGGTTTCCTGGCTCGCGATCGGGAGGACGTCCTCCCCGCGCCTCTCCTTCCCCGTTCGTCCAGCGAGCGAGTGGAGCTACGAGACGCGTCGAATCGCATACAGTGGCGGGACCGCGCCGGCCTCTCACCGGCTTCCCATGCCTCGGTTCGCTATTCAGTTGTCGCGCGGGATACTACCAGCAAGTCGACCGCGGACACGACAAGAAACGCTGACGTCCGCGCTGGATCTGCTCTCGCGCAGCGCCTAGATTGCGGGCATGAACGCGAACGAGACCACGCGGCGGCGGTTCATTCTCGCCGGCGGAATGGGCGTCGCCGGCGCGGCGCTCGGCGGCGCGGCGCTCGCCAAGACGGCGCCGAAAAAAGACGACGACGACGTGCCGCCGACGGAGGACCTCATGCGCGAGCACGGCGTGCTGCGCCGCCTGCTGCTGGTCTACGGCGAGCTCGTGCGCCGCGTCGACGCGCGGCAGGAGGTGAAGGCCGAGCACGTCTCGGGCGCGGCGCTGATCATCCGCGAGTTCATCGAGGACTATCACGAGAAGGACGAAGAGGAGTACGTGTTCCCGCGGCTGCAGAAGGCGGGCAAGCTCGGCGAGCTGGTGACGGTGCTGATCGCGCAGCACGCGGCCGGCCGGCGCGTCACCGCCGACGTGCTGCGCCTGGCGACGCCGGCCGGGCTGCAGGGCGACGCCGGCCGCAAGCAGCTCGCCGAGGCGCTGCGCTCGTTCGTGCGCATGTACGAGCCGCACGCGGCGCGCGAGGACACGGTGCTGTTCCCGGCGTTCCGCGCGCTGCTCGACGAGCGCGAGCTCAAAAAATTGCAGGACGTGTTCGAAGACAAAGAGAAGGCGCTGCCGCACGGCGGGTTCGAGAAGATGGTCGGCGAGGTGGCGAAGCTCGAGCAGGCGCTCGGCCTCTACGACCTGGCGAAGTTCACGCCGGCGTGAGCGAGGCCTTCGCGCGACGCTGACGGCCGAACGCGCACGATTCGCGCCGCGCGCGGGCGCCGCCGCAATTCCTGCCGCCGATTCGCGCGCCGCGGCCGGTTCGCGGCTGGCACGTCGAATGCGAGAGCCCTCGCGCGGAGGATGAGCATGCGCGAGATCTGGCGAGACACCGCGATCGCGACCGTGGGCCTGGTGGCGGCGATCGATTACGTGATCGCGCTGCGCCCCTGGTACCGCTCGTGGGGCGCGACTCCCGCCGAGAGCGGGCGCGGGCTGTCGGGCGACGGGCTCATCGCCGAGCCGAAGGCGGTGATGACGCGCGCGATCACGATTCACGCGCCGCCCGACGACGTCTGGCCGGAGGTGGTCGAGCTGGCGGCGGCGATCGGCGGCGGGCTGGCGCGCTTCAATCCGCCGCACGCGCTGGTCCTCTACCACGAGCGCGCGACGGGGCCGGGCTGCGTGACGCGGACGTCGCGCGCGTTCGTGCTCGAGGAGGACGCGCTCGGCGCGACGCGCTTGATCGTGCGTACGCGCGTCGCGTTCGCGGGCGGCGCGCGGCAGGCGATCGCCCGGCACGCGCGCGAGCCGTTCGAGTTCCTGGCGGAGCGGCGCCGGCTCCTCGAGCTGCGTCGGCGCGGCGCGCAGCGGCTGCTGCACCTGCCCGTCTGAAGCGCGCGCCTCACGGCGTCGTCAGGATCGCCTCGATGGTGCTGTACGGCGACGCGCCGGAGACGAGCGTCAGCTTCAGCACCAGGCTGTCGCCGCACGCGGCGGCGATCGCGCTCGCGTCGATCGGCGCGGCGAGATCGCCGGGAAAGCCGCCGTCGACGGCCGCGGCGGCCGCGCTCGCGGTCGCGGTGCCGATCCGCCGATCGCCGCCGCTCGAGCGCCACAATAAATCGGCGCGCATCACCGCGTCGCCCGTCGACTGGTAGCCCTGGATGCGCAGCCGGTACTCGCCCGCCGGCAGCGAGCCCGCGAGCGCCCACGGCATCTCGAGAGAGTCACCGACTCTCAGCCCGGGCGGTCACAAGTCGGTCGGATGATCGACGAAGCAGATCGACTGCGGCGCCGACGGGCAGTACGAGTCGTACAGCGTCGTCGAGGGAATCGGCGCGGCGCACGGCGGGCCGCTCGGCGGGCGGCAGGCGGCGAGCAGCACGAGCGCGAGCGGAAGTCTGGCCATGCCTCCAGCATACCGCCAGGCCGCGCTGCGAGCGCGCGTCGCCCGTGGCGTGTGCCGTGCAGCGGCCGAGCGGAGGAGGCGAGATGCGCGCGATGCAGTTCGTGGCCAACGCGCCGATCGAAGCGCGTCCGCTCGTCGCCGTCGAGCGCGACGCGCCCGAGCCGGGGCCGGGCGAAGCGCGCGTGCGCGTGCGCGTGTGCGGGATCTGCCGCACCGACCTGCACGTCATCGAGGGCGATCTGCCGCCGGTGCGCGCGCCGCTCGTGCCGGGCCACCAGATCGTCGGCGTGATCGATCGGTTGGGCGCGGGCTGCCGCCGCTTCGCCATCGGCGATCGCGTCGGCGTCGCGTGGCTGCGCTCCACCGACGGAGACTGCGGCTACTGCCGGCGCGGCGACGAGAACCTGTGCCCGCGCTCGCGCTACACCGGCTATCACGACGACGGCGGTTACGCCGAGTACGCGCTCGTGCCCGAGGCGTTCGCCTACGCGATCCCGGCGACGATCGGCGACGAGGACGCGGCGCCGCTCTTGTGCGCGGGCATCATCGGCTATCGCGCGTTCGTGCGCAGCGAGGTGCCGCGCGGCGGGCGGCTCGGGCTGTTCGGCTTCGGCTCGTCGGCGCACCTGACGCTCCAGGTGGCGCGGCACTTCGGCTGCAGCGTGTACGTGTCGACGCGCGGCGAGCGCCACCGGCGGCTCGCGCTCGAGCTGGGCGCGGCGTGGGCCGGCGACGCGCAGGAGCTGCCGCCGGTGCCGCTCGACGGCGCGATCCTGTTCGCGCCCGCCGGCGAGCTGGTGCCGCCGGCGCTGCGCGCGCTCGATCGCGGCCGCACGCTCGCGGTCGCCGGCATCCACCTCTCGACGATTCCGCCGATGAGCTACGCCGAGCATCTGTTCCACGAGAAGCGCCTCACCAGCGTCGAGGCCAACACGCGCGCCGACGGCGAAGCGCTGCTCGCGCTGGCCGCGTCGATCGAGCTGCGCCCGCGCCGCCGCCTGTTCGCGCTCGCCGACGCCAACCAGGCGCTCGCCACGCTCAAGCACGACGGCCTCGACGGCACCGGCCTGCTCGTCGTGTGAGCGTTCGGCGCCGGCAGAATGCGCGCCGCCCGGGCGCCGCGACGCAAATCTTGCCGGCGATCTTTGCACGCCCGCCGCTCGCGCACTGGAACGGTCGTTGCTGTATCGACCCGCGCGAGGTGAGGCGATGGCCAAGATGCGCGCGACCGTGTTCCTGGGCAAAGATCGAATTCGCGTCGAGGAGCGCGAGCGGCCGCGCGCCGGCGTCGGCGAAGCGGTGATCCACGTGACGCTCACGACCATCTGCGGCACCGACCTCCACATCTTGCGCGGCGAATATCCGGTCGAGCCGGGCCTCGTCGTCGGCCACGAGCCGGTCGGCGTGATCGAGGAGCTCGGCGCAGGCGTGACCGGTTACTCGGTCGGCGACCGCGTGCTGGTCGGCGCCATCACGCCGTGCGGGCAGTGCCGCGCGTGCCTGAGCAACCACGCCGCGCAGTGCGGGCACGGCGGCGACGTGGAGGCGCTCGGCGGCTGGCGCTTCGGCAACACCATCGACGGCGCGCAGGCCGAGTACCTGCGCGTGCCGTACGCGCAGGCCAACCTGTGCAAGATCCCCGACGACGTGAGCGACGAGCAGGCGGTGCTGCTGGCCGACATCGCGTCGACGGGGCTCAGCGGCGCGGAGTCGGGCGGCGTGCGGCCGGGCGACGCGGTGGTGGTGTTCGCGCAGGGGCCGATCGGTCTGTTCGCCACCGCCGGCGCGCGGCTGATGGGCGCATCGCTCGTCATCGGCGTCGACGGCGACGACACGCGCCTCGCCATGTCGCGCCGCATGGGCGCCGACGTAGCGCTCGACTTCCGCAAGACCGACGTGCTCGCCGAGCTCAAGCGGCTCACCGGCGGCGGCGTCGACGTGGCGATCGAAGCGCTCGGCACGCAAGCGACGTTCGAGCAGGCGCTGCGCAGCTTGCGCCCCGGCGGAACGCTGTCGAGCCTCGGCGTCTACTCGGGCAAGCTACAGGTGCCGTACGACGCGTTCGCCGCCGGCCTCGGCGACCACCGCATCGTCACCACGCTGTGTCCCGGCGGCAAGGAGCGCATGCGGCGGCTGCTCGCGCTGGTGCAGGCGAAGCGCTTCGATCCGACGCCGCTGCTCACGCACGCGTTCTCGCTCGAGCGCATCACCGAGGGCTACGAGCTGTTCGGCGCGCGCAAGGACGGCGTGCTCAAGGTCGCGATCCATCCTTGATCCGAAGAGGAGCGCCACATGTTCATTCGTCACCTGTTGGTCCCGGTCGATTTCTCGGAGCGCTCGCCGGCGGCGTTCGGCTACGCGCTCGGCTTCGCGCGGGCGGTCGGCGCGCAGCTCACGGTGCTGCACGTGGTGCCCGGTCCGGCGCGCGTGCGGCTGCGCGCGGCGGCGGCGCTCGGTCAGCCGCTGCCCCACGCGTCGGAGGCGGAGCTGCTCGACGCGCGCGAGCGGCTCGAGGCGCTGGTCGGCGGTTTCGATCACACCGGCGTGGTCGTGCGGCCGCGCGTCGAGATCGGCGATCCCGCCGCCACCATCGTCACGCTCACCGTCGAGGAGCGGTTCGACCTGATCGTGCTGACGATCCACGATCGCGGCCCGCTGGCGCAGCAGCTCTTCGGCAGCGTCTCGGCGAAGGTGGTTCCGCTGGTGCCGTGCCCGGTGTTGCTGGTGAACGGCGCGAACCGGTGAAGAGAGTCAGTGAGCCCAGAAGGAGTCGAACCTTCAACAAACGGATTAAGAGTCCGCTGCTCTGCCAGTTGAGCTATGGGCCCGATCAAATTTTCAGTCAGTGCGCCCGGGGCGACTCGAACGCCCGACCTGCGGATTCGAAGTCCGACGCTCTATCCAACTGAGCTACGGGCGCGCGACTCGGCGTTTGATAGACAATCGACAACCTGAACGCAAGCAAAAAGCGTCTAGTAATAGTTGCTGCGCTCCTCCGGCTCGTCCTTCTCCGGGAGCGGCGGCGGGTCGCCGTCGTCGACCGCGAACACCTTGACCGCGTCTTCGCGGTGGCGGCCGGGCGCGATGCGCGTGAGGATCGAGAGGATGTTGCGCTTGAGATCGTCCATGGTCGCGGCCGGCGTGCCGGCGTCGACCAGCTTGCCGATGAACGAATCCTCGACGGCGCGCAGCACCTGCAGGTAGCGCGAGTCGGAGCCGTCGAAGTACAGCTTGTCGCGCGGCGCGCAGTGCTCGAGCTGATCGCGCATCTTGTTGTCGACGCGGATTCCGACGAACAGCTTGCGTTCATGCTCGATTCGCATGGGCGGCGGGGCGTAAGCTAGCATCGAAGCCAAAAAAAAATCAACGAGCATGATGGACGACTGGTTGGTTTATTTGCTGCGCTGCAACGACGGGACGCTTTATTGCGGCGTCACCAACGACCTCGACAAGCGGCTGCGGGCGCACGGGCGCGGGCGGGTGAAGTACACGCGCGGGCGGTTGCCGGTCGAGCTGGCGTACAGCGAAGCGGCGGCCGGGCGCTCGGCCGCGCTCAAGCGCGAAATCGCGATCAAGCGGCTCACGCGCCGCGAGAAGCTGGCGCTCACCGCGCGCCGCCGCCGCCGTCGCCGGTGACCCGAGTCGCTTGATTCCCCCGACGGGAAAAGTTATGAACGCGGAATGTCGTTAAAGTCGCTTTTGCTTTCTCTCGCCATCGTCGCCGCCGGTTGCGATCCGCCCAAGCCTCCCACGACGTTCCACGAGATCAACTCGCAGATCCTGCAGCGCTCGTGCGCCAACTTCTCCACCTGTCACTCGGTGCAGGGCGCCAAGGACGCGGCCAAGCTCGACCTGTTCACCGATCCTTATAAAGCGCTGGTGAACGTCGTCTCCACCGAGCCCGATACCAAAGCGGCCGGCCTCATGCTGGTCAAGCCCTCGTTCCCCGACGAGAGCCTGCTGTACCTCAAGCTCAACCTGCCGCTCTCCGCCACCGACGACGGCGGTTACGAAGAGTCGATGCCGCTCGGCAATCCGCACCTGCCCGACTACGACATCAGCGGGATCCGCACCTGGATCCTGATGGGCGCGCCCAACAACTGACGCGGCACATGGCGTGCTTCACCTCTGCCGAGACACTCGGGAGGTGGGCATGCGACTGCTTCGACTCGGGCTCGCGTTCGGGCTCGCGGGAATTTTGGCCGGCGGCTGCGCGCACGAAACGGCGGGGCCGTCGATGGGCGGAATCGGCGGGCGCTCCGAGGCCACGCTCGACGGCGCCTACGATTCGGTGAAGTCGGGCGCGCAGGCGACCGCGCGCGCCGCCGGCTACGTCGTCGAGCGCGTCTCCGACTCGACGGTGCGCGTGATGCGCGAGGCGGGGCTGAACCGCGTCGCCAGCGGAATCTCCGACGCGTGGATCAAGACCAAGATCAAGAGCAAGATGGCGGTCGATCCCGACGTGCGCGCGCGCGACATCAAGGTCGACAGCGACGCGGGCGTGGTCACGCTGCGCGGCGAGGTGCAGAACCAGGCCGAGGCGGTGAAGGCGATTCAAGCGGCGCTCGACACCAACGGCGTGCTGGCGGTGAACGCGGAGCTGGCCTCTCCGGCCAACCAGGCGGACGTCCGCACGTACCAGAAGTAGCGCGCGAGATATGATCGATCGCCGGGCGGGAAACGACCGAGCGTGCATTGCCGCGGCGGTTGAGCGCGCTAGCTTCACAGCGTGAACCAACACGTGGACGAGGACGCCGATCTCAACAGCTACGAAGAGCCGCTGACCGCGGCCATCCTGCTGGTCGACGATCGGCCGGCCAACCTGCTGGCGCTCGAGGCGGTGCTCGAGCCGCTCGGCCACAAGCTGGTGCTCGCCCGCTCGGGCGAAGAAGCGCTGCGCCAGCTCCTGCAGCAGGACTTCGCGCTCATCCTCATGGACGTGCAGATGCCCGGCCTCGACGGGTTCCAGACCGTGGCGCTGATCAAGAAGCGCGAACGGTCGCGCGACATCCCGGTCATCTTCGTCACCGCCATCGCGCGCGAGGCGCAGGAGATCGCCAAAGGCTACGCGTACGGCGCGGTCGACTACATGACCAAGCCGTTCGACACCGACATCCTCAAGGCCAAGGTGTCGTGCCTGGTCGCGCTCTATTTGCAGGCGGAGCGCATCGTGCGGCAGCAGACGCTGCTCGAGCGGCAGCGGCAGCGCGTGGAGCGCGAGCACGCCGGGCGCCAGGCGGCGGAGACGGCGAGCCGCATCAAGGACGAATTTCTGGCGATGGTCTCGCACGAGCTGCGCGCGCCGCTCAACGCCATCCTCGGCTGGGCCGACATGCTGCAGTCCGGCCACCTCGACGAGGATCGCACGCGCCACGCGCTCGTGACCATCCAGCGCAACGCGCGCATGCAGACGCAGCTCATCGAAGATCTGCTCGACGTCTCGCGCATCGTGCGCGGGCGGCTGCGGCTCGATCTCGAGCCGGTGCACCTCGTCGAGATCGTGCAGGACGCGATCGACAGCGTGCGGCCGGCGGCGGACGCGGCGGGCGTGACGCTCGCGGGCGAGCTCGATCCGTCGGCGGACGAGGCGACCGGCGATCCGCAGCGGCTGCGGCAGGTCGTGTGGAACCTGATCTCGAACGCGGTCAAGTTCACGCCGCGCGGCGGGCACGTCGCGGTCTCGCTCCAGCGCGTGCTGCCGCACGTCGAGATCGTGGTGCGCGATTCGGGCCGCGGCATTTTGCCGCAGGACCTGCCGTACCTGTTCGAACGGTTCTGGCAGGGGCAGAAGGTGGGGCCGAACGGCACGCGCGCGCCGGGCGGGCTCGGCCTCGGCCTGGCGATCGTCAAGCACCTGGTCGAGCTGCACGGTGGTCACGTGGACGCGCGCTCCGACGGGCCCGACCGCGGCTCGACCTTCCGCGTGCAGCTGCCGATTCGCGCCGTGCAGGTGGAGGCGCCCGAGCAACCGCGCCGCCAGACCGCGCGTCCCGAGCCGGGCGTGCTCACCGCCGCGCCCAGCCTCGACGGGCTGCGCGTGCTGGTGGTCGACGACGAGGAGGACGCGCGCGATCTGCTCACGCACGTGCTCGAGCACTTCGGCGCGCACGCGCTGGCGGCGTCGTCGGCGACCGAGGCGCTGGCGGCGATCGCCGCGCAGGAGTTCGACGTGCTCTTGAGCGATCTCGGCATGCCGCACCAGGACGGCTATCAATTGATCCGCACGCTGCGCGAGCGCGAGGCGGGCGGGCATCTCCCGGCGATCGCGCTCTCGGCCTACGCCACCGTCGAGGACGCCGAGCGCGCGCTCAAGGCCGGCTTCGATCGCCACATCGCCAAGCCGGTCGACGC
The DNA here is from genome assembly GCA_035652295.1 of Polyangia bacterium. GTDB lineage: Bacteria > Myxococcota_A > Polyangia > Palsa-1104 > Palsa-1104 > DASREC01. The sequence continues at coordinate 13,281 of DASREC010000203.1, read as the reverse complement.
CGCGCGCCTGGTGGCGCAGGTGGCGTCGCTAGCGGCTTCGTAGGACGCGCGCGGGATTGCCCGCGACCACGGCGTAGTCGGGGACGTCGCGCGTGACCACCGCGCCGGCGCCGACCTGCGCGCCGCGCCCGACGGTGACGCCGGGCAGGATGATGGCGCCGATGCCGAGGTCGCAGCCGTCGCCGAGCGCGACCGGCGCGAATTCGAGCGCGCCCTTCATGATCGCGATCGCGCGCCCCGGCTCGGCGTGCACCGACGTGAGCACGCAGACGTGCGGCGCGATGCCGACGTCGCGCCCGATGGTGAGGCCACCGGCCGCGTGGAGAAACGCCGCCTGCCCGATCCACGATCCCGCGCCGATCGACAACTCGTTTTTGAAGTAGCCCTTCAAGATCGCGTAGTGCCCGACGTAGACGTCCTCGTCGAGCGAGACGTTCTCCGGATGAAAGATCAACGCGCCCGGCTCGATCACCACCGAGGCGGGGCAGCGCTTGAGCTCGCCGCGGGTGAACTGTCCGGTGCCGTGCGATCGAGGCGGCATCGCGCGATTGTAGTCCGATCGCTTGACCCGCGCCCGGTCGCGTGGGAAAAGCACCCTTTCCGCAAAGGAGCACCATGCAGGTCACCGTCGAAGAGCTGTCCCCCGTCGAGAAAAAGGTCGCGGTCGAGATTCCGTGGCCGTACGTCGAGCGCAAGTTGGACGAGGCGTATCGCGATCTCTCGCGCGGCGTGGCGCTCAAGGGATTTCGCAAGGGCAAAGTGCCGCGGCCGATCCTCGAGCGCATGTTCGGGCGCCAGGTCGAGCAGGAAGTCGTGAAGCAGCTCGTGCAGGAGAGCTTCGTCGCCGCGGCCACGCAGCACGACATCCAGCCGGTCGCCGAGCCGGTGGTCGACGACGCGCACCTGCACAAGGGGCAGGCCTTCCACTATTCGGCGCGGGTGGAAGTGCGCTCGCTCGTCGAGCCGAAGGACTACGACGGGCTCGAGCTCGGGCAGCGGCCGGCGCAGGTCACCGACGCGGCGCTCGCCCGCGCGCTCGAGCGCAAGCGCGAGGAGCTGACCGAGTACAAGGTCATCGAGGGGCGCAGCGAGACCGGCGCGAGCGACGTGCTGGTGCTCAACGTCAAGGGCAGCGTCGGCGATCGGCCGCTGGAAAAAGAGGGCATGATGATCGATCTCTCGCAGACCGATCACGAGCCGCTGCCGGGCCTCGCCAAGGCGCTGCTCGGCGTGCCGCTCGCCGCCGCCGATCACAAGATCGAGTACCAGATTGGCGACGGTGCCGAGCAAAAAGAGCTCGCGGGCAAGACGGTGGCGCTTACGATCCATATCAAGGAGGCGCGCGAGAAGCAGATGCCCTCGCTCGACGACGAGTTCGCCAAGGACACCGGCGAGGCCGACACGCTCGACGAGCTGAAGGACAAGCTGCGCGCGCGGCTCCTCGGCGAGGACGAGAAGGAGGCGCGCGCCGAGCTGAAGGGTGAGGTCGTCAAGGAGCTGCTCAAGCGCAACCCGTTCGCGGTCGCGCCGGCGCTGGTCGAGCGCCAGCTCGACTCGATGGTGCAGCGCGCGAAGCTCGGCATGGCCATGCGCGGCGTCGACGTGCGCAACCTGAACCTCGACGAGCAGCGCCTGCGCGACGAGATGCGCGAGTCGGCCAACGACGAAGTGCGCGCCGCGTTCCTGCTCGACGCCATCGCCGAGAAGGAGAAGGTCGAGGTCTCGGACGCCGATTTGGAGAAGCGCCTCGCCGAGATGGCGCAGAGCCGCGACAAGAGCGTGCCGCGCCTCAAGGCCGAGCTGCAAAAAGACGGGCGCCTCGACGCGGTGAAGCACCAGCTCCGCGAGGAGAAAACCCTTGACTTGGTCTTGAGCAGGGCAAAGATAACTGAGAAGGCTGTCGAAGCTTCTTCCTCGTCGGAGCAGACCACATGAGCAATGAAAAGCGGGGCGCGTTGGGCATGACCGATTTCATCATCCCGACCGTGATCGAGCAGACCCACCGCGGCGAGCGCGGCTGGGACATTTTCTCGCGGCTCCTCAAAGACCGCATCGTCTTCCTCGGCACGCCGGTCGACGATCAGATCGCCAACATCGTGGTCGCGCAGATGCTGTTCCTCGAGTCCGAGGATCCCGACAAGGACATCATGCTCTACATTAATAGTCCGGGTGGCCTGGTCACCGCGGGCATGATGATCTACGACACGATGCAGTACGTGCGCTGCGACATCGCGACGATCTGCATGGGGCAGGCGGCGTCGATGGGCGCGTGGCTGCTGGCCGCGGGCACCAAGGGCAAGCGCTACTCGCTGCCGAACGCGCGCATCATGCTGCACCAGCCGCTCGGCGGCTTCCAGGGCCAGGCGACGGACATCGACATCCACGCCAAAGAGATCCTGAAGACGCGCGATCGGATGAACGAGCTGCTCGCCAAGCACACGGGCCATCCGATCGACAAAGTCAAGCACGACACCGAGCGTGACTTCTTCATGTCGGCGGGCGAGGCTAAAGAGTACGGCGTGATTGACGAGATCCTGATCAAGAAGAAAGAGGAGAAGAAGTAGGATCAGCATGGATAAGCGCCGAGACGATTCGCACGGCAACCTCTCCTGCTCCTTCTGCGGCAAGAACCAGAAGGAGGTGAAGAAGCTGATCGCCGGCCCGACGGTGTACATCTGCGACGAGTGCATCGGGCTGTGCAACGACATCATCGACGAGGAAATCGAAAAAGAGGAGCAGAGCTACGGGCTGGCGGCGGTTCCCAAGCCGGCCGAGATCAAGGCGGTGCTCGACGAGTACGTGATCGGGCAGGAGCGCGCCAAGAAGATCCTCGCCGTCGCGGTGCACAACCACTACAAGCGCATCGACGCCAAAGTCGGCATCGATGACGTCGAGCTGCAGAAGTCGAACATCCTGCTCCTCGGGCCGACCGGCTGCGGCAAGACGCTGCTGGCGCAGACGCTGGCGCGCATCCTCAACGTGCCGTTCGCCATCGCCGACGCCACCAACCTGACGGAAGCGGGCTACGTCGGCGAGGACGTCGAGAACATCATCGTCAACCTGCTGCAGAACGCCGATCACGACATCGAGAAGGCGCAGCGCGGGATCGTCTACATCGACGAGATCGACAAGATCGCGCGCAAGAGCGACAACCCGTCGATCACGCGCGACGTCTCGGGCGAAGGCGTGCAGCAGGCGCTGCTCAAGATCATCGAAGGCACGATCGCCTCGGTGCCGCCCAAGGGCGGGCGCAAGCATCCGCAGCAGGAGTTCCTGCAGGTCGACACCACCAACATCCTGTTCATCTGCGGCGGCGCGTTCACCGGCCTCGAAGATCTGATCGAGAACCGCATCGGCCAGAAGCAGATGGGTTTCGGCGCCAAGATCGCCTCCAAGCAGGAAAAGAAGATCTGGGAGTACCTCAAAGAGGTGCAGCCGGAGGACCTGCTCAAGTACGGCATGATCCCGGAGTTCGTCGGACGGCTCCCGGTGATCGCGCCGCTCCACGAGCTGAGCGAGGAAGCGCTCGTCGACATCCTGGTCAAGCCGAAGAACGCGCTGATCAAGCAGTACCAGAAGCTGTTCGAGATGGACGGCGTCAAGCTCAAGTTCACCAAGGGAGCGCTCCACTCGGTGGCCAAGGCGGCGCTCAAGCACAAGTCGGGCGCGCGCGGCCTGCGCGCCATCCTCGAGAACGCGATGCTCGACATCATGTACGAGCTGCCCTCGTCGATGAGTGTGAAAGAAGTGATCATCAACGAGGAAGTGATCGACGCCCAGCAGCAGCCGCTGCTCATGTATCAGAAAGAAGCCGCCGCCGAGGGTGGCGGTCGCAAGTAAATCGGCTTACCATTACCTTCAATGTTCTTCAAAAACGACGACGCCAAGAAGAAGGGTCTTCGGACCATCCCGCTATTGCCGCTGCGGGACATCATCGTCTTCCCGCACATGGTGGTGCCGCTGTTCGTCGGGCGCGAGAAGTCGATCAACGCCCTCGAACAGGCGATGAGCGCCGATAAGGAGATCGTCCTCAGCGCGCAGAAGAAAGCCAAGACCAACGATCCGACGCCCGAGGACATCTTCACCGTTGGGACCATCGGGCAGATCATCCAGCTCCTGCGGCTGCCGGACGGCACCGTCAAGGTGCTGGTCGAGGGCAAGCGCCGCGCGCGGCTGAAAAAATTCGTCTCGCAGGAGGAGTGCTTCCTCGTCGAGGTCGAAGAGATCGCCGAGCCGGAAGAGAAGTCGGTGGAGATCGAGGCGCTGATGCGCTCGGTCCACCAGACGTTCGAGAACTACGTCAAGCTCAACAAGCGCATCCCGCCCGAGATGCTGATCTCGGTGCAGACGATCGACGATCCGGCGCGGCTCGCGGATACGATCGTCGCCGCGCTCTCGCTCAAGCTGGTCGACAAGCAGGGCATCCTCGAGACGGAGTCTCCGACGAAGCGGCTCGAGAAGTTGTTCGAGCTGATGCAGGCCGAGATCGAAATCTTGCAGGTCGAGAAGAAGATCCGGACGCGCGTCAAGAAGCAGATGGAGAAGACGCAGAAGGAGTACTACCTCAACGAGCAGATGCAGGCGATCCAGAAGGAGCTCGGCGAGCGCGACGAGTTCAAGAACGAGATTCAAGAGCTCGAAGAGAAGATCAAGAACAAGCGGATGAGCAAAGAGGCTCAGACGAAGGTTCGCAAGGAGCTCAAGAAGCTGAAGATGATGTCGCCGATGAGCGCGGAAGCGACCGTCGTGCGCAACTACATCGACTGGGTCCTCTCGCTGCCGTGGGAGGAGAAGACGCAGGACAAGCTCGACGTCGTCGAGGCGGAGCGGATCCTCGACGAGGATCACTACGGCCTGAAGAAGATCAAGGAGCGCATCCTCGAGTATCTCGCCGTGCAGTCGCTGGTGCAGAAGCTCAAGGGGCCGATCCTGTGTCTCGTCGGGCCGCCCGGCGTCGGCAAGACGTCGCTGGCGAAGTCGATCGCGCGCTCGACGGGGCGGCGCTTCGTGCGGCTGTCGCTCGGCGGCGTGCGCGACGAGGCGGAGATCCGCGGCCACCGCCGCACGTACATCGGCGCGCTGCCCGGCAAGATCATCCAGTCGCTGAAGAAGGCCGGCTCGAACAACCCGGTGTTCCTGCTCGACGAGGTCGACAAGATGTCGACCGACTTCCGCGGCGACCCGTCGGCGGCGCTGCTCGAGGTGCTCGATCCCGAGCAGAACAACAACTTCAACGATCACTACCTCGATCTCGACTACGACCTCTCGGACGTCATGTTCATCACCACGGCCAACTCGCTGCACTCGATCCCGGTGCCGCTGCAGGACCGCATGGAGATCATCCAGCTCCCCGGCTACACCGAGTGGGAGAAGGTGTCGATCGCCGAGCAGTACCTGATCCCGAAAGAGAAGGAAGCGAACGGCGTCAAGGACGTCGACATCGAGATCCCCGAGGGCGCGATCCGCACGGTCATCCATCACTACACGAAGGAAGCGGGCGTGCGAAATCTCGAGCGCGAGATCTCGACGGTGATGCGCAAGATCGCCAAGGACGTGCTCAAGCTCGGCAAGGACACCAAGTTCCGCGTGACGCCGGCGAACGTTCCGAAGTTTCTCGGCGTGCACAAGTTCCGCGCCGGCAAGGCCGAGGAGAAGGACGAGATCGGCTTGTGCAACGGCCTGGCGGTCACCATGCACGGCGGCGACATCTTGCCGTCGGAGGTGACGGTGATGCCAGGCAAGGGCAAGCTGGTCTTGACCGGCAAGCTCGGCGACGTGATGCAGGAGTCGGCGCAGGCGGCGATGAGCTACATCCGCTCGCGCGCCGAGTCGCTCGGGCTCGAGCGCGAGTTCTACGCCAAGGTCGACACGCACATTCATTTTCCCGAGGGCGCGATCCCGAAGGACGGCCCGTCGGCGGGCGTGACGATGGCGACCGCGCTGGCGTCGGCGCTGCTGAGGCTGCCGGTGCGGCGCGACGTGGCGATGACCGGCGAGATCACGCTGCGCGGGCGCGTGCTCCCGATCGGCGGCTTGAAGGACAAGGTGCTGGCCGCGCATCGCGCCGACATCTTCACGGTCATCATCCCGAAAGAGAATCGCAAGGACCTGAAGGACATCCCGAAGAAGGTGCTCAAGGTGATGAAGATCGTCGCCGTCGAGCACATGGACGAGGTGCTGCGCGCGGCGCTGCGCATCGAGCATCCGGAGACGTTCTTGCGCGAGCCGAGCCGCGCGGTCGACTGGCGCGAGGAGAAGGTCGCGCCGCCGCCGACGCCGACCGTGGTGCCGGCGCCCGCCGAGACGCCCGGCGCGACGCACTGACGGCGGCGCGCCGACAGCGACGAAAACTCGTTGACACGCGGGAGTCGCGATAGTAGAGATGTCGGGCTTCGCGGCCGGGTACCGGCTTCTTCAGGGCGCATAGCTCAGCGGTAGAGCATCGGCCTTACAAGCCGGGTGTCACAGGTTCAAATCCTGTTGCGCCCACCGCAAGGCACTTAGCAGTTGAAATCTTGGGGTGGTAGTTAAGTCGGTTATAACGCCGGCCTGTCACGCCGGAGGCCGCGGGTTCGAGTCCCGTCCACCCCGCAACACCAACGGCCAACTTCTCGCGAAGTTGGCCGTTTCATTTTGGGCATGTAAGTCCAGCTGTAAGGCGCCGATCGTCTCGAACGGCTATGACAATCCTGTCGCTCGCGCTGAAATCCCGCGCGGCAGAAATCGCCGACTGTCTGAGGCCCGCCGATCACCGAGCTGTGGACGCATTCTCATTCGCGCCCGGTTCGCACGCGTCCGCGTCGTTTGCCGCCAGGCGGTGTTTATGAGGGGGACGTCAATCCGCGGGCGATTGAATCACGCGCTCCCTTACGATCACTTACGAGGTTCGCCGATGGAGATGGCTCTGCCCTCGGTCGGATACGAGCTCGCAAGCGTGCATCGCGCCCGTGATGTCCGCTGACTGCGGCAATTTGCCGCAGAGACACCGTCTCATTTTTGCGATAAACTGCGCCGCATGTCCACAGTCGAAGACTTCGTGGCGATGTCGATCGTGGAAACGCCGGCTCGAAAGAGCGGTTTCTCACCAGCGGCGACGGCGAACGGGATGCCTGGCCACAATGTCGGCCGGCGCTGGGAGTTCAAGCCCTTCGAGGTTGACGCCCGGGTTCGAGCTGGCAGCGCCAGCGCCGTGTCTCGCGGCGCGCGATGAGCTCCGAGCTAGACCTCGATCGCCTGCTGAAGCTGCGACTGGTGGTCGCACGCTTCGGCGAGATGGACCTCGCCCGGTGGTGGAATACAAGCGGCCAGCTCGGCCGGCTTGGCGCAGCCGCGCTGCGTCGCGGTTTTCCGAGGACACATCGCTTCGCCCAAGCTCGATCGGTCTTCGCGGTTGCCGCGCAACGCTGTGCGGAGCTATTCGATCCGCCGGGCAGCGTGACTCTCTGGCGTCTGCCCGAGGTGATCGAAGAGAAGTTCGATTCGCGCTGGGAGACCTGGCTCGACGCCGCGTCGGAATGGGAGCCGTTCTTCGTCAAGCTCGAGGCGCTCCAAGGAGCCGATCTACTGGCTGCACTCCGCAGCTTCGAGCTTCTGTCCGACGGCGAGACAGAGGCATATGGACGGCTGCGACGATCGGCCGAGGGGCGTGCTGTTCCTCTCCCAGGGATGTTCCGCGTCGAGGACAACTCCATCGGATTGCTCGCGGCCGGGTTCGCTCGCGGAGAAGTCGCTTCGCCCGCGGTGCCATACGCGCGACGAGAGGATGCCTGATGGTCCGTTCGTCGCGCGCCCACGTCGTCTCCTCGTTCACACTCGTGAAGGGGGCGATGATTCCGGAGACCTACTCCGTCTTCGCAGCATGGGATCTGGCGCGCACGAAGCGGGCAAACCTCCAGCGCCTTCGCGAGCAGAACTTCATCGGCGCCCGTAGCGAGACCTGGTTGCGCGACGTCGCAAAGGTGATCAATCGCCGCTTCGATCCCGACGGCCGCGACCGACCGCTCGTCCTGCTCGCTAAGAACGAGTGCGAACTCGAGGTGTGGAAGCCGATCCTTCTCTGGCACATGACTCGCGACGAGTTCCTTCTGCGCGACTTCCTCACGTCGTGGCTGTTTCCGATCTTCGAGAGCGGAACGTATCGCGTTCGTCCCGAGAGCCTTCACGAGTACCTACGCACCATTGCGAAACGGGGTGGCTCGACCGAGCACGCTTGGAGTGAGAACACCGTCGCGCGCGTCGCTGCGGGACTGCTCAAGATCGCCGTCGACTTCGAACTGCTCCGCGGCAGCGTCGTCAAGGAGTTCGCATCCTATCATCTCCCCGACGCGAGCTTCCTGTACCTTCTGCACGCCGTGCGTGATGCAACGCCGAACCCGCGCAAGATCATAGAGTCTCCGGAGTGGCGGATGTTCTTGATGAGCCCTGGCGACGTCGAGCGCGAGCTCTTGCGCCTGCACCAGTTCAAGCGACTCGACTATCACGTCGCCGGCAGCCTTGCGGAGCTCAGCTTGCCCTGCACGTCACCTCGCGAGTTCGCCGAAAAAATGATGTCCGCGTCATGAGCGATTTCGAACAGCGCCTGCGCCAGAACCTCGAGCCGGTACTCGCACTGCACGACCCGCGCGAACGCATCAGCGCGTACCACGACATGCCGTACGCTTTGTTCCACTACGAGCCGGAGGATGAGTTCGAGCTCCGCAATCAGGTGACGCAGCTGGAGACCCGCCTCACCAACGTCGGCAAGCGTGTCAGGCGCATCTCGCTTGCCAAGTGTCTCGAGCGCGCGATGGCGATGCACGCGCCGCTCGAGCGCCTCGTCGAGGCTGAGAAGGACGTTGGCCTAGAAGCGGCTATCCAAACGGTCCACGAGATCCTCGCCACCTACGCCCCCCTCGTCAACCTCGTCGCCGCAGAGATGCCACCCAATCCAAATCCGATGAAGGATGTCGTCCTCATAGTCCGCACGGGCGCGCTGTTCCCGGTCTACCGCACGTTCTCGTTGCTCGAGCAGCTCAAAGGGCGCGTGATCGTGCCGACGGTTCTCTTCTATCCAGGCTGCCTGGACGGAGCAGCCGGACTGCGCTTCATGTGCGTGCTCGACGCCGAACACAACTACCGGCCGAAGATTTTCTGATGACGAGGACCGACATGAACACGTCGCCCATCAAGACGCTCTTCGCCAACAACATCGCTCGGCGCATCGAAGAGGTCATCAAGGTCGATCAGACCGACGAAGAGATTCTCCGCGAAGAGATCGGCGAGTACGTCGTCACGGATTCGATCCGCCGCCACTACACCGATATCTACGAGAAGTACAAAGAGACGCCGAACAAACCACACGAGGGGATCGCAATCTGGGTGTCAGGCTTTTTTGGCTCGGGCAAGTCGAGCTTCGCCAAGATGCTCGGCTTGTCGATCGCCGACCGGCCCGTCGTCGGCGATAGCGCGGCCAAGCTCTTCGCCGCGCGCATCGGTGACGACCGCGCTCAGGTGCTGCTCGGCGGGATCAACGAGCAGATTCCCACGCACGCGGTGATCTTCGACGTTTCGACCGATCGTGGGATCCGCAGCGGCAACCAGACGCTCACCGAGATCATGTATGGACTGTTCCTCCAGAGCCTCGGGTATGCCAAGGACCTGGACCTGTCGGAGCTCGAGATCGCCCTCGAGGACGAGCCCGCAGCGAAGGGCAAGACCCGCCTCGACGCATTCAAGGACACGTACCGTAAGATCTATGACAAGGAGTGGGACTCAGAGAAAGGCAAGGTCGCGTTCGCGCTCAGCGAGGCCAGCCGAGTCCTCCACTCCATGGATCCGGCGACGTACCCGATGGCCGACTCATGGGTGAAGGCAGTTCGAAACAAGGCTGACATCACACCGGGAAAACTCGCTGAGCGCGCTAACGAGCTCATGAAGCGGCGCAGACCGAAGCACAATCTGATGTTCGTCATCGACGAGGTAGGGCAGTTCGTAGCACGTGACGTCCAGAAGATGCTCGACCTCCAGGCGGTCGTGCAGAGCCTCGGGGTCAAGGGGCGTGGTCGGCACTGGGTGGTCGTCACGTCGCAAGAAAAGCTAGGCGAGCTTGTGAGCGGCCTCGACGACAAGAAGATCGAGATCGCACGCTTGATGGATCGCTTTCCGCTCCAGGTCCACCTCGAGCCGTCCGATATCTCCGAGGTCACCAGCCAACGCGTGTTGTCGAAGAATGCCGGCGCGGAGACGACGCTAGGCAATCGCTTCGACGAAAATCGCGCCCGGCTGACCGAGAACACCCGGCTCACAGCCGACATCAGGCTGCCGGAGCTCACGCGGGAAGGTTTCATCGATCTCTACCCGCTCCTTCCCTACCACATCGATCTTGTCATCCAGGTCGTCTCCGGCCTGCGCACGCAGGGCGGGGCCAGCAAGCACGTCGGCGGAGCCAACCGAACGATCATCAAGCTGGCCCAGCAGCTGCTCATCAACCCCGCGGTCAACCTCGCTGAGCAGGAGATCGGCGCGCTGGCGCGCATCGATCAGATTTACGATCTCGTCGAAGGCAACATCGCGAGCGAGGTGCGCGCGAAGATCGCGAAGATCGCGAAGGAGGTCGACCATCCGTTGGCGCAGCCGGTGGCGAAGGCCATCTGCCTGCTTCAGTACGTAAAGAGCATCCACCGCACCGCTGAGAACATCGCCGCAGCGCTACACCCAGCGATTGGCGCCGACTCGCAGCTCGCCGCGGTGAAGGAAGCGCTCGAAAAGCTCGAAGCGACACACAACGTTCGTCGCGGCGACGATGGCTACCGGATCCCCACGCCGGCCGAGGACGATTGGGAGCGCGCGCGCTTGGCACTACTGCCGAAGCCCGGCGACGCGCATCGTCTGCAGAGCGAGACGCTGGTCGGATTTTGGCAACCACAACCTTCGCACAACCTCTTCGACACCAAGACCTTCAAAGCCGGCCTGTCCTTACGGGGGCGTGAGCAGCAGGACGGCGATCTGCTGTTCGATTTCTATCTCGCCGAGGGCGGGAAGGAGCACAGCGAACTCCTGACCGAGCTGCGCTCTCGCAGCCAGGTGGAGCGGAAGACTGTCTTCTGGGGAGTCGCACTGAGCGATGCCATCGATCGCGAAACGATCGAGCTGCACCGCTCGAAGGAGATGCTATCGCGCAAGGAGCGTGATGCCAGGACCGGCGACGAGACGGCCCTCATCGTCGAGGAGAAAGACCGGCTCCGTCGCCATCAGGATGGGCTCCGCCGGCTGCTTCGAGCAGCCTGCCTAGCGGGCACCGCTTACTTCCGCGGCAACGATCGCAGCAGAGGCGACAAGGCAACCGACGTTGGCCGCGCCGCCGCCGAGGTTCTTGGCGAGGTTCTGCCGCTGGTCTTCGATCGGTACAAAGACGCCGCTGCCCGAAGCTCCGATCTCAAGAAGGGCATGGAGGCGCTCGGTACGGCCGAGAACCTGAACGGCCTCCCTTCGTTGTTCTCCTCGCTCAGCCTCCTTCGCGACGAGAAGGGAAAGCCGGTATTCCGAACGGACACCACACCACTCGTAGAGGTAATGAGTAGGATCGAAGAGAAGGCGAGCTACGGCGACATCGCCAGCGGTCGCTACCTGGTCGACGATCTGGCTAAGGAGCCCTTCGGGTGGGACTTCGAGGCGGTGCGGCTCTTCGTGCTTTGCCTTCTACGAGCCGGAAAAATCGAAGCCACGAGCAAGGGGCAGACGATTGACTCGGCGCTCGGCGTCGAGTCGAAGGACCTGTTTGGCAATAACAACACGTTCAAGCAAGCGGCCTTTCGTCCACGCAAAGGAATCGAGTTCGCCGAGTTGGTGAAAGCGGCGGAGGCCTTCAAGGACACCTTCGGCGGCCAGGTGAAGGAGCTGAGCGCCGGCACCGTCGCTCAGGAGATCCGGCGGGAGCTCCGGCAGCACGAGCAGCCGCTTGCGGACACCGTCTCGACGCTGAAACTCAACGCCCTGCCCGGTGCGGCGCCGCTCGACACCGCGTGGGGACAGGTTCGCGAGATTGAGCGGGGCTCGGATGAGAATGCCGTCGCCAGCTTCAACAGCGCACACCGCTCAATCAAGGAGGCGATTCGCCGTGTCTCCGATCTCGAGCCGGCCCTGACCGAGCCGCGACTGTACGACCTCGCCCACGCGCGGCGCATCCTCGACCGGGAGTGGACGTTCCTCGAGCGGGAGCCAGATCTCGACGCCGCGCTGCGGAACCGCGCCACCGCGCTTGCCGATCTCCTCGCGCGTGAAACATTCTTCCGCGAGCTCGCGGCGATCGATCAACACGCGCACGCGTTGGAAGAGGAACACGCCAAGCGTTACCAGCTGGCGGTCGATGCCCGACAGGCGTCGTATGAGAAAGCCCTCGTCGAGCTGGCAAATGTTCCTGGCTGGGCCAACCTCGACGACGCGCAAAAGGAGAAGATCGCCGAACCCCTTCGGCGCGGCGCAGCGGTACCGCTTCGCGTGGAGCCGATCCCGCAGATCCGCGCAGAAACCGAGGCGTGCGACAGCCGTCTTCGCGTCGCCGTGCAAGCGTTGGCGCGGCTCCTGGAGGGGGAACGGATCGTCTCGGTCAGCGTCGGCAGCTATTTCTCCGGCGGCGTGGAAACCGAGGAACAACTCGACGCGGCGCTCTCCGGTGTCCGAGAAGAGTGCGTGCGTCTGATCGGGGCCGGGAAGAAGGTATTGATCCAATGACGCTGGTCTCCCAAGCGCATGGATAAGGAAACCAGAGGTGCCATCGAGCGTGCGACTCAGCGCGCTCGGAAGGTCCTGGAAGCTGACTTCACCGAGCAGCTCGAGGGCACGTTCGACATCTTGCTCTCCGGAGTCCTCCCCGCGATCGGGGGAGCGCACCTAAGCGCCCGGCAGCGTCTGCTGAGCGAAAAGATCGTCGCTTCCATCGAGCACAAGCGCGCAACTGGCATGAGGCCGGCCGACGCCGTCGCGGATTACCGCCGTGATGCCGCGTTCACCGCCCTCAACCGTTTCGTGGCGCTTAAGATGCTCGAGGCGCGCGGGCTCGTGCAGGAGTGCATCACGAAGGGCGAGCGGTCCTCGGGCTACCGCGAGTTCTGCGGCATGGCGCCCGGCGTAGCGCTGTTGCCTGACGGTGCCGGCTATCGACTCTTCATCGAGAGCTTGTTCGACGAGCTATCGACCGAGGTGAAGGTCCTCTTCGACCGCCGCGACGTGGCGTCGGTGCTATGGCCGAAGCGCGCGACATTCGACGCCGTACTCGAAGAGCTGAATGGCTCGGACCTGGCCGGC
>DASREC010000202.1:0-8687 GCA_035652295.1 Polyangia bacterium | reverse complement strand
CGGTCATGCCGATCGGCTGCAGCGGAATCTCCTTCACCGCCTCGCCGCCGCCGCCCGACGTCTCTGCACCGCCGCCGCCCGCCTTCGTCTTGTCCTTGCAACCCGCGAAGCACGCCACCACCAGGAGCCAGCGCAGATTTTTCATGGCGGCATCTTAGCCCACTTGCGGCGGCGCGGGGCGCGCGTACTTGAACCGCGATGGCTCCCGCGTTCCGTGATCGCGCGCCGCGATTCTCTTCCTCACGTGGACCACAGCCGCACGTCTTGTCGGTGGTGCTGGCGGGCGGCGAAGGGCGCCGCTTGTGGCCGCTCACCGCCGAGCGCGCCAAGCCGGCGGTGCCGATCGGCGGCCGCTATCGGCTGATCGATTTCGTGCTGTCGAACCTGGTGAACTCGGGGCTGCTGAAAATAAAAGTTCTCACGCAGTACAAATCGGACTCGCTCAACACGCACATCGCGCGCGGCTGGCGCTTACCGGCGATGCTCGATCTCTACGTCGAGGTCGTGCCGGCGCAGCAGCGCATGGGCAAGGAGTGGTTTCGCGGCTCGGCCGACGCGATGTACCAGTCGCTCAACATCATCACCGACGAGGATCCGGACCTCGTCGCGGTGTTCGGCGGCGATCATCTCTACAAGATGGACGTCGCGCAGATGATCGACTTCCACCTCGACAAGCAGGCGGACGTCACCGTGGCGGCCATCCCCGTGCCTGCTCACGAGGCGAGCGCGTTCGGCGTCATCGAGACCTCCGCCGACGGCGAGATCCTGTCGTTCACCGAGAAGCCGGATCACCCGCGCGAGATCCCGGGCCGTCCCGGCTGGGCGCTAGCGTCGATGGGCAACTACGTGTTCTCGACGCCGACGCTGATCGCCGAGCTGGAGCGCGACCAGGGCGAAGACGGCGCGCACGACTTCGGGCGCAACATTTTACCGTCGGTGGTGCGCAAGCGGCGCGCGTTCGTCTACGACTTCTCCAAGAACGAAGTGCCGGGCATGGGCGAGGGCGAGCGCGGCTACTGGCGCGACGTCGGCACCATCGACGCGTACTGGCGCGCCAACCTGGACCTCGTGCAGGTGCAGCCGGTGTTCGATCTCTACAATCCGCGCTGGCCGATCCGCACGTACACCAAGCCGCTGCCGCCGGCCAAGTTCGTGTTCGCCGGCGGGCGCGGCGAAGAGGGCGGCCACGCGCGCATGGGCATCGCCACCGACTCGCTGGTGAGCGAAGGGTGCATCATCTCCGGCGGGCGGATCGATCGCACCGTGCTCTCGCCGGGCGTGCGCATCAACAGCTACTCGCACGTCGAGGAGTCGATCTTGATGGACGACGTGCAGATCGGGCGGCGGGCGAAAGTGCGGCGGGCGATCCTCGACAAGGGCGTGGACGTGCCGGCCGACGCCGAGATCGGCTACGACGTGGAGGCGGATCGGCGGCGCTTTCACGTCAGCGACGAGGGGATCGTGGTGGTGCCGAAGGACGCTCGCATCGCGCCTTGATCCCTACCGTGGCGGCCCTAAGTTCCGCACAATGCCCGATCCATTCGTCTTCAAGAAGGTGCTCTACCTCGTCGAGGTGACCGGACGCCGCGCGCGCACGCTCGACGAGCTGTTGCGCGCGCTGTCGGTGGTGCCGGCCGAGTCGGTGGGGTACCACATGCACCGCGAGTTCCTGGCGTACAAGTTCGCGCCCATCGAGTACCCGAACGACTTCGCGTACTGGAGCGCCAAGGTGCTCGGCGACGACATCCTCGCCGAGTCGCTGGCCAGCCTGCGGGTGTTCAAGCACCGCACGCTCGACGGGCTGCGCCAGGAGCTGATGCGGCTGATCGGCGAGCACCTGATCGAGGTGCCCGCCGCGTCGAAGCTGGCCGCGCCGCCCGATCGCGAGTTTCATTTTCTGCAGGCGCGCTCGGTGGTGATGGATTGCAACCGCACCGCGCGCAACCTCGAGGAGCTGACCGGCGCGCTGGCCGAGGTCGAGTCCTCGTCGCTGTACTTCCACCTGTTCGAGACGCGGTTCGGCGGCGGGCGCGGTCGCGACAACGACTTCGCCGAATGGATCCGCTCGTCGATGGGCGACGAGGACCTGGCGGCGCGCGTGGCCAACGTCGATCCGTACATGTTCAGCCTCGAGCAGGTGCGGCGGTCGCTCCTGAAAATTTTCCTCGAAAGGAAGGCGGCGTAAATGGCGCAACAATGGACGCCGCAACCCGGGCCGTCGCTCGACGCCTATCGTCCGGTCGTGGGCGATCGCACCATCGACGAGCTGTATCGCCTGGCGGCGAAGCTGCGCGGCAAGCGCGTGCAGCACGTCAACGCCACGCGCGCGGGCGGCGGCGTCGCCGAGATCCTGAACCGCCTGGTGCCGCTCATGGGCGAGCTGGGCCTGAACGCGTCGTGGGACGTGTTGCGCGGCGAGGACGAGTTCTTCCGCGTGACCAAGTCGTTCCACAACGCGATCCAGGGCGAGCCGCTCGAGCTGACCTCGGCCGACTACGAGATCTTCCTCAAGTGGAATCGGCTCAACGGGCGCGAGATCGATCTGCACGGCGACTTCGTGGTGCTGCACGATCCGCAGCCGGCCGCCATGATCGAGAAGCGCTCGGCGTCGGGCGCGCAGCGCTACATCTGGCGCTGCCACATCGACGCGTCCAATCCGCACCGCGGGCTGTGGGCGTTCCTCGAGCGCTTCGTGCGCCGCTACGACGCGTCGCTGTTCTCGGCGCCGCAGTTCACGCAGAAGCTGCCGATCCCGCAGTTCCTGGTCGCGCCGGCGATCGATCCGCTCTCGGACAAGAACCGCCCGCTGCCGCAGGAGCAGATCGAGGCGGTGCTGCACCGCCACGGGATCGATCCGTCGCGGCCGATCCTGACGCAGGTGTCGCGCTTCGATCGCTTCAAGGATCCGGTGGGCGTGATCAAGACGTACAAGCTGGTCAAGGAGACCAACGACTGCCAGCTGGTGCTCGCCGGCGGCGGCGCCTCCGACGATCCCGAGGGCGCGCAGGTGCTGGCCGAGGTGCAGGCGGCGGCGGGGCAGGATCCCGATCTGCACGTGCTGCTGCTGCCGAACGACGCGCACATCGAGATCAACGCGCTCCAGCGCGCATCGACGGTGATCCTGCAGAAGTCGACGAAAGAGGGCTTCGGGCTCACGGTGTCCGAGGGGTTGTGGAAGGGCAAGCCGGTGATCGGCGGTGCGACCGGCGGCATTCCGCTGCAGATCCTCGACGGCGTGACCGGGTATCTCGTCTACACGCCGGAGGGCGCGGCGTTCCGCGCGCGCTACCTGCTCAACCATCCCGAGGCGGCGGCGGAGATGGGGCGGCGCGGGATCGAGCAGGTGCGGCAGAACTTCCTGCTCACGCGCAACCTGCGCGACTACCTGATGATCATGCAGACCTGCTCGTCGGGAGATCGGCGCATCACGCTCTAGCCTTACACCGTAAGGCGGCCGGCCTTACACTGTAAGTCGATCGGCCTTACGCTGTAAGGCTACTGCACCGTGGTGGAGCGGATCTCGCCGCGCTTGCGCCACGCCTCGGGCGCGACGCCGAGGAAGCCGCCGGCCGAGAAGCCGCCGCCCGGCAGCACGTCCCCGCCGCCGTAGCCGCCGAACGCGAACGCGCCGGCGTGGAAGGTGAACGTCACGCGCGGCTCGAGGAAGAAGCGGTCGGCGCTCGCCGTCGGATAGCAGCGCCCGCCCTTGCCGCAGCTCACCTTCTCGAACGCGATGATCGGCACGCCGAGCGTCTCGTAGCCGCCGGCGAGCGACGCGCTCACCTCGAACCAGTCGTGCGACCACATCGTGCGCAGCTCGGGCCCGACCTCGAAGCCGTTGAGCGAGCCGCCGATCAGCCCGGCGTACCTGGTCGGCGCGTGATCGGCGTTGCCCCACAGCCCGCCCATCACCACGCCGAAGCCGAAGTGCCGCAGCCCGTACAGCATGTGGAGCTGCACCTGCGTCAGGATCGGCCGCGACAGCCCGAGCTCGCGCCCGTAGCCGGCGAGCGAGAGGCTGTCGCTCGAGCCGGGATAGTGGCCGCTGCCGGAGAACACCTGGTTCTCGGTCGCGCGCTGCGTGGCGCCGATGGTGAGATCGATGCGGATCGGTGGAAACGGTCCACCGTGACCGCGATGCGAAGCGCGCGCGGGCGCGCACAGCGCCGCCAGCACGCACGAGGCGATGACCAGCCGCATGGGACCCCCGAGTTGCCGAGCTTCGACGGGCGGGGGCGGTTTTAATTTACGCGGGGCTCGACGCGGGGCTCAGTTTCCGTCGACGATCGCGCCCTGATCGATCCACGCCTGGATGACGGCGATGGCCGAGTCGTCGAACGGCGGCGGCGGCGACGGGTTGCGCAGCGGATCGGCCTGGATCGGCATGCGCCGCCCGTCGACGCCCATCTCGGGATACGGCGGATCGCCCGACGCCTCGTGCGCGTTGCCGCCGATCAGCTTGCGCACGAGCACCGAGCGCGCCGAGTCGCCGGGCGTCACGCGCGCCAGCGGGTGCGCGGTGCCGGCCTGCGACAGCGACGGGACGTCGATGAGCCCGAAGACGGGATCGCCCGGCCCGCGATCGAAATCGAGCGCGCGCTGCACCACGCCCATGGTGTTCGAGCCGGCGTGGCAGTCGGTCGAGCAGTTGCGCATCGCCGGCGCGACGGTGGCGGACCACGAGACCGGCGGCGTCTGGAACACCATCGGATCGGCGATCGCGTCGACGTCGCCGGTGGTGATGCTGGCAGCGAAGCCGGTGCCGCCGATGGCGCGCCCGTCGAGCGCGCGCACGTTCGGGTTCATCAGCACCTCGTACTCGGTCTCGGGCTGGAGCAGCGAGCGCGGGTGCACCAGGATCGCGCGCCCGACCAGATCCACGCGCACGTCGACGTCGAAGTTGCCCTTGCCCGAGCGCAAGAGCACCGGCCCGAACGCCGCCGTCTCCGGATCGGGATAGTCGTCGAGCACCAGCCGCAAGACGGCGTTGCGCGCGAACAGCCCGTTCGCGTCGGGCGGAGGCGTGGCGCTGATCTGAACGGCGAGCGGCGCCACGTCGGCGCCGGCGAACTCGTTGACTGAGCTGGGAGACGTGCAGGCGCCTGCGAACAGCGTGGCCGCGGCGAGCGCCCGGAGCATCGGGTCTACGACTCGGCGTAGGTGCGGATCTGCTCGCGCAGGGTCTCTTCGTGGATGCCGGTCTTGAGGTAGTCCTGCAAGCAGTCGGCGAGCGTGATCATCATGTCGGAGACGCCGCGATCCTCGACGAGCTTGGCGAGCAGCGCGCGGCCTTCGCGGCTGTCGTCGTCGCGCAGAAAGTCTCGCACCATGTCGAGCGTGAGGTCGCCCTGGAAGTCGAGGATCAAATGATCGAGGAGGTACGCGATGAGCTGTTTCACAGGTCTGATCCTCCCGATGAGGGTCCGATGCTAATATAATATTTCGCGACGTAACTCAACCTCTGTCGACGCAAAAATGGCACGGCTCCTGATTGTCTCCTTCAGCGTCTGTCCCGCCCCGGACCGCCACGGCGTCGGGATGCTCAACGTCCTGAAGGCGCTCGGGCCGCGCTACACCGTCGACGTTTTGACGTTGCGCTCGCCGCAGGGCGAGCTGCCGTTCGTCGAGCGGTTCATGAAGACGCGCATGCTGCGCGTGCCGATCGGGACCGGCTCGCTGGCGGAGCAGGTGGAGAGCTTTCGCCGCGCCATCCGCCGCCAGCTCGAGGGCGAGGAGTACGACGTCGTGCACCTGCGCTCGGCGTGGGGCGGGCGCGCGGTGCTGGCCGGCGTGCAGGCGCCCTGCCGGCTGGTGTACGAGGTGGCGCGCTCGACGGAGAGCGAGCCGCGCGCGGCCGACGAGCAGCTGGCGGCGAGGCTGGCCGAAGAGGAGCAGGAGTGCCTCGAGCGCGCCGACATGATCCTGGTGCCGACGGAGGGCGCGGCGGCGCACCTCGAGAAGCGCGGGCTCGGGCCGCCGCGGCGGATCGTCGACGTGGTGCCGCCGGGCGTCGACGTCGATCACTTCGACTGGGAGCCGGCGCCCGCCGTCGAGGCGCGGCCGCGCGTCTTGTACTCGGGCCGCATCTCGGCGGGACGCGGCGTGCGGCTGCTGGCGGCGGCGGTCGGCCTGGTGCTCAAGAAGCGCCCCGTCGAGCTGGTGCTCGCCGGACCGGTAGAATCGGCGTTTCAGCCGCTTTTGGACCAGGCGCTGGCGCAGGCGGGCCTGGGCTCGAACGACGTCGAGCTGTGCGGCACGCTCGATCACGACGACATGCCGCGCGTGATCGCGCACTCGACCGTGTGCGTGGCGCCGGCGTCGCCCGACTCGGCGGATCGCCCGCTCGCCGGCTTTCCCACCAAGCTGCTCGAGTACATGGCGTGCCGGCGCGCGTCGGTGGCGCCGCGCCGATCTTCCGTCGAGGAGGTGATCCGCGACGGCGAGGACGGGCTGCTCTTCGAGCCGGGCGACGCGGAGGATCTGGCGCGCGCGCTCGAGCGGCTGCTCGACGATGCTGCGTTGCGGAATAAATGCGCCGAGTCGGCGTACCGCCGCGTGCGCGCCGAGCACCCCGCGTCGGCGACGCGGCGCCGGCTGCTCGAGGCCTACGCGCGCCTCCTGCCGGCGTCGTCGTGGGCGCCGCCCGGCCGCGCGCCCGCGCCCATCGACGGGCTGCCCGCGCACCACGACACCACCACCGCCAAGCACCCCGTGCCGGCGGCGCCCGACGGTCGCGCGCAGGGCGAGCTGTCGGGCGAGATCGTCATCAAGCCGCAGGGCGCCGACATCCCGGTCAAGCCGGGCGAGATCGTGATCGAGGCGCTCGACTTCGCGTCCGCCGGCGAGCCGTTCGACGCGGTCGTCGAGGTCTCGCTCCCCGCGCCGATCGCGCCCGTTTTACCCGAGCCGATCGCCGAAGCGGTGCCCGCGCCCGTCGAGGAGTCGTTCTCGGAGGAGCACCAGACGCGCCCCTTCGGCAAGACGCTCGGCGCCGGCGACGACGCGGCCGACGAGATCGACGACGACGAGAAAACCCGTCCCGGGCCTTTGCGATCGCGCCGTCCTTCGGGGTAGACTCGCGCGCCGCGCGGCGAAAAAAGGACAAGGGGGCCAGCGATCGTTCCGTTCGACCTCATCTTCAGCGTGCTCGTGGGCCTCGTCTTCGCCGCCTGCGCGCGCGTGCAATTCTCCGGCGGCGCCGCGCCCTGGGGCCGCGAGCTGGTGGCCGTGCTGTCGTTCGAGGCGATCATCGTCTGGCCGGTGTCGCTCTACTACTACCTGGTGTTCCCCGACTGGTCGTGGATGTACTTCGTCGATCCGCACCGGCTGCCGCGCGGCGTGAGCATCCTGGTGCTGCTGGCGTTCGTGGCCATGCTGCTCGGCGGCTACCTGGCGGGCTGGGCGCTCCTGCGCGCGCACCGCGAGAAATATCTCTACGGCGCGGTGGCGGGCGTTTTGCTGTCGCTGTTCGTGTTCACGCTGGCGTGCCGCGGGCGGCTGGTGAACTCGGGGACGTTCGCCGAGTACCACTCGGGCCGCGCCCTGTCGATCACCGAGGGCAAGCTTTCGTGGGCGCTGGCGGTCACCAGCCTCGGCGTGTTTTCGGGCATCGCGCTGGTCGGCTTCACGCTGTGGGAGCAGGGCAAGCGATTTCGCTCCGGATGAGGATTTGCTCCGATCCCCGACTGAATGGTAAGTTCGCGTCGATGCGTGGAGTCCTTCGGCTTCAGGCGATCGCCCTGGTCGCGCTCGCGGGCTGCGGCCCGATCGAGTATCTGAACACGACGACGTTTCAGGCGGCGCACGCGGTCGCCGAGGCGAAGAAGGTGCACGCCGACGAGCTGCAGCCGTACGAGTACACGCGCGCCGTCGAGTACCTGCACAAGTCGCGCGAGCTGGCCGGCTTCGCCCGCTGGCAGGAGGCGATCGCCTTCGGCAAGGAGGCGGGCGAGATGGGCCGCCTCGCGCACGAGAAGGCGGCGCAAAAGGGATCGAAGCCGGCCGAGAGCGTGCCCGGGGGCAAGCTCGAATGATGCGGTTTTACTCGGTCGGTTTGGCGATCCTCGTCGGCCTCCTCGGCGTGGCCGCGAGCGGGTGCGGCGGCGCGCTGCGCGAGCGCGCGTCGGGGATCCGCAAGGTGATCGATCAGGCGCGCGAGAACGGCGCCTACCGGTGCGCGCCGCACGAGCTGGCGATGGCGGAGTCGCACGTCGACTTCGCCACCCACGAGCTCGACGCGGGAAATTATTATCGCGCGGTCGACGAGGTGGAGATCGCCGACGACAACGCGCGCCTCGCCTACGCGCACTCGCCGCCCGAGAAGTGCAATCCCAAGGCGCCGGCGCCGCCGGTGCCGGTCAAGGCGCCGCTCGACACCGACGGCGACGGCATCCTCGACGCCGTCGACAAGTGCCCGACCGAGCCGGAGGACAAGGACGGCTTCCAGGACGAGGACGGCTGCCCCGATCCCGACAACGACAACGATGGGATCCTGGACACGGACGACCTGTGTCCCAACGAACCCGAGGACCGGGACAACTTCCAGGACGAAGACGGCTGCCCCGATCCCGACAACGACCAGGATCGCATCCCGGACGTCCGCGACCGCTGCCCCAATGAGCCCGAGACCTACAACGGTCTCGAGGACGAAGACGGCTGCCCAGACAACGGCGTGATCACCGTGGTGG
>DASREC010000201.1:0-3150 GCA_035652295.1 Polyangia bacterium | reverse complement strand
GCCAGGCGATCGTAGCCGAGGTACGCGAGCGGCAGCCCGATCGCGGTCTCCTTGCAGCCGAGCGCCAGCAGCCAGCACGCCGCCGCCGCGATCAGCCACCGACGGCGTTTTGCCGCGATCGCGTGCGCCAGCGCCAGCGTGCCGGCGAGCAGGAAGGTCGCGCACAGAAGCCCCGCGCGCGCGCCGAGATAGCCGACCGACTCCGACAAGAGCGGGTGCGCCGCCATCACCCCCGCCGCCGTGACCGCGGGCGCCAGCCGATTGGCCGTCAATCGCAGCGTCAAAAAAAACGTCAAAACTACGTTCAAAACGTGAAGCAAAACATTCGTCAAATGATAACCGAGCGGCGACGCGCCCGAGAACGCCCAGTTGAGCGCGTACGTGTAATTGGTGAGCGGGCGCCCGCTGCCCGCCAGCACGTAGCGCCAGTTGCGCCACGCGCGAATCGACGGATTGCGCGCGATGGTCTGCCAGTCGTCGTAGACGAACGGGCTGTGCAGCGCGCCGGCGTAGACCGCCGCCGCCAGCACGGCCACCAGCGCGGCGCACAGCGTCGCCCGTCGAGGATTCATCGGTCGAGCAGCTTTCGCGCGAACCCGGCCAGCGCTTCGCCGGCGAGCTGGTTGCCGCGCGCGTTGAAGTGCGAATCGTTCAAGTGATAGTAGTGCTTCTTGCCGTCGCTCCACGCCGGCGCGGCGCGGAACAGCGGCAGCAGGTCGAGGTAGGGGATCTTGCGCGCGTCGAGCCAGGCGTCGATCAGCCGCTGCGGGCGATCGCGCTCGGCGGTCTTCGACGGGTGATTGGCCAGCACCGTGGCCCACAGCGAGTCCTCGACCTGGAACTCGTCGGGGATGATCAGGAACGCGAGCGGCACGTCGCCCGCCGCGGCGCGGAGGCGCTCGAGCTCGGCGAAGAACGCGGCCGTGACCTCGGGGTGATCTTCGCAGTTCAGCGCCACGCGCTCGCTCTCGATCTGCAGGTACGCGTCGGTCGAGAACGACGGCTCCTCGTTCGCCGGATCGGCGAGCCACGGCGGCAGCGCGCCGTCGGGCAGCCCGCCGTCGTGCGCCGCGCGATCGTCGGGCGCTTTTCCGACGGGCAGCGCGCCGCGCCGCCGCGACTCGGCCGCCCAGCGCACCAGCCGCCGCGGCACCGCGTAGAGCAGCAGCCGATCGCGATCGAGCCAATCGCGCAGCCGCCGATCGAGCGGCTTCTCCTCGGGCGGATTGTCCGCGAGGTCGTTGCCGACGAACAGATCGACCACGATCAGATCGGGCCGGAGCTCGAGCGCCTCGCGCTGCAAGAGGTAGCGATACTCGCGCGGCCCGATCTCGACCACGCCCATGTTGTAGAACTGGCAGCCGGGCAGCGCGCGCTCGGCGACGGTGGTGAAGTGAAAGCGGTGCGGCACCACGCCGACGGAGAACGAGTCGCCGATCGCCACCACCAGGCACTCGCCCGGCCGCTTCGCGCGCGGCTCGACGTCGGGCTCGCCCCAGCTGTTCCACACGATGCCGCCGTGCGGATGGCCGGGCTTGCCGCGGCGGCTGTCGACGAACTCGGCCGCCTCCATGTTGAGCCGCGCGAACAGCGGCGACGGGCGGATCGCCGCTACCAGGCGCAGCACCGCCTCGCCGCCGGCGAGCACGAAGCAGACGTTGAGCAGCACCACGTCGACGTTCGAGCCGCGCGCGTCGCGCAGCAGCGCCAGGCGCCCGAGCGCGGCGGCGAGCGGGACCGTGAGCCAGGCGAGCGCCGCGTCGCGCCGATAACTTTGCAGACAGAGGCAAACGTAATAAAGGACGATTGAATAGAGCGCGATTTTGAGAAGCTCGCGCAGCGACGGGAAAGCGTGTCCGCGAAATGATTGAAAAACCAGCAAAGCGGCGAATATCACGCCGGCGAGAGCGGCGATTCGCGCGAGCCAGGCGCTCCACGCCGCCGCGCCCGCGCCGTCCGCGAAGCGCCACGCCAACCAGACGCCGAGCCCGGCGAGCGCGGCCGCGAGCGCGCTCAGCGGCGGCCCGCCACGCTTCACGCGAGGACCGCCTCGCGCAAGAGCTCGAGGTGGCGGTCGAGCAGCCACGCCGCGTCGTACACGCGCCGCACGCGCGCCGACGCCGACGCCGCCAGCCGCGCGCGCAACTCCGGCTCGACGAGGCAGCGCAGGATGGCGCGCGCCAGCGACTTGGGATCGCCCGGCTCGAGCACCAGCCCGTCCTCGTCGGGCTGGATCATCTCCGGCACGCCGAACACGTGCGACGCGATGATCGGCACGCCGAACGCCATCGCCTCCAGCAGGATGCGCGGGAACGACTCGGCGAAGCTCGGCAGCACGAACAGGTCGGCCATCGCCAGGTACTGCCGGTAGTCGTCGGTCTCGTCGTCGATGCGCACCACGCGCTCGAGGCCGAGGTGCTCGACGCGATCGCGCACCACGCGCTGGTAACCGCGCACGAAGTCGTCGTCGTCGCGCGCGCCCACCATCACGCAGCGCAGCCGCGGCCCGGGCGCGCCCGAGAGCTCCGCCAGCGCGTCGACCAGCACCGCCTGCCCCTTGCGCTCGCAGATGGTGGCGATCTCGACGATCACGAAATCCTCGTCGGTGAAGCCGTGGCGCGCGCGCAGCTCGGCGCGCGGGCGGGCGGCGCGCTCGTGATCGATCTGCGCGATCGCGATCCCGCCGGCGATGAAGCGAAAGTGATCGTTCACGTTGAACTCGTCGAAGCGCTGCTGCGTGGTGCGCGCCTGAAACACCACGCGCGTCGCCTTGCGCAGGCAGTCGCCGAGCAGCGCGCGCATGGTGTCGGCGGCGGTCTCGAAGAACATCGTGCCCAGGCTCGACTCGACGTCGACGCCCTCGTGCACGTGCCACACCGACGGCAGACCGGCGAGCGCGGCCAGCTCCACCGCCCAGAAGCTGGCCAGCGAGTTCACCACCACCACGTCGTAGCGGTCGAGGCCGAGCCGCGTCACCAGGGTGGCGAGGCGCGCGCGCCAGGCGCCCGCCGGCTCGTCTCCGACGGGCGCGAAGCCGGCGGCAATCTCGACCGGGATCCCGAGCTCGCGATAGGCGTCGCGCAGCGTGCCGTCTTTGGCCGAGACCACGGTGACGCGGTGGCGGCCGGCGCGCACGAAGTGGCGCGCGTA
>DASREC010000200.1:0-12370 GCA_035652295.1 Polyangia bacterium | reverse complement strand
GGCGAGCAGCCAGCGGGCGCGCTTGCGGAAGCTCTTGTCGTCGTCGTATTCGCCGAGCTGCTCGCGCAGCTTGAGCGCCGCGCGCTGCAGGATGCGGCCGACGACCATGCAGGTGCGCGACGCCACCGTCGGACCGGAGTCGGGAACCTGGGCGGTGTCGGGATCGCCGGTCTCGATCCAGTCGTACGGCACGCCGAGCGAGTCGGCGACGATCTGCGCGTGCATGGTGCGCGTGCCCTGGCCGATCTCGGTCGAGCCGACCAGCAGCTTGACGCCCTTCTTGGTGAGCGACAGCCCGGCGCGCGAGGCCAGCCGCACCTCGCCGCCGCCGGTGAAGCCGGAGCCGTGGAAGAACATCGCCACCCCGGTGCCGCGCAGCAGCTCGCGATTTTTATGCGATCGCGGAATCTTTTTACGCGAGCGCTTCAAATTCTTCTCGTGCAGCACCAGCGCGCGCTCGAGCACCTCTTCCGACGAGACCGACTCCTTCAGCACCTGGCCGGTGGCGGTCGCGTCGCCGAGGCGAAGCAGGTTCCGCTTGCGCAGCGCGATCGGGTCGAGCCCGAGCTCGACGGCGATTCGATCCATGTGCGCCTCGGCGGCGAACTGCGATTGCGGCGCGCCGAAGCCGCGGAACGCGCCGTTGGGCGGCGTATTGGTCTTCATCACGCGCCCGCGGATGTGCACGTTCGGCGACTTGTACGGGCCGGTGGCGTGGATGCAGGCGCGCGAGAGCACCACCGGGCTCAGCGTCAGGTAGGCGCCGCCGTCGAGCCGCAGATCGATCTCCATGGCGGTGAGCGTGCCGTCGCTCTTGACGCCGGTGCGGTGGCGGACGATCGACGGGTGGCGCTTGGTGGTGGCGACCAGATCTTCGTGGCGGTCGTAGACCATCTTGACCGGCCGCCCCGCCTTGCGCGCCAGCAGCGCCGCGTGGCCGGCGATCACCGACGGGTACTCCTCCTTGCCGCCGAACCCGCCGCCGGTCGTCGTCTGGATCACCCGCACCTTCTCCTGCGGCAGCGCCAGCGACATTTGAAGCGCGCGCACGACATAGTAGGGACACTGCAGCGAGCCGTAGACGGTGATGCCGTCGGCGTGGCCGGGCGCGCCGGGCAGCGCGACGACGCCGTTCGGCTCGATGTAGAGCTGCTCCTGCGCGCCCGTGCGGTAGGTGCCCTCGATGACCCGATCGGCGGCGGCGAAGCCGGCGTCGAGCTCGCCCTTGTCGATCGACAGCTCCTTCATCACGTGGTGCGCGTGCTCGAAGTCGAGCACCGCCGGCTCGGCCTCGTACGTCACCTTCACGTGCTGAAGCCCGTCGCCGAGCCGCGCGCGGTCGGCGTGCGCCAAGAGCAGGATCGGCTCCGCCTGGTGGTGCACGCGATCGACCGCCAGCAGCGGCTGATCGTCGGCGATCATCGCCACCACGTTCCGGCCCGGCACGTCGCGGTGATCGACCACCACGAAGCCGTCCCAGTCGAACTCGGGGTCGCGCTCGACGGAGACGATGCGCCCGCGCGCGATCGTCGAGCGCACCGTCGCGCCGTGCAGGCAGCCCTCGAACGAGAGGTCGTCGAGATATTTCGCCTGGCCGGTCAGCTTCTCCACGCCCTCGGCGCGCGCCACGTTCTCGCCGACGCTGCGGGGGGCCTGCTTGCGCCTGGACATGGGGCGCATTAAACGCGATGGCTCGCCGCGCGGCAAGGCCCCTTGCCTCGGAGCGCCGGGCGGCTGGCCCGGGCCGATGCGAAATCTGCTTAGTAGCCGGTGACGATGCGGGTCTTCGTCGACGGGCCGTAGGTGACGACGCGGCGGCGCTTGTCGGTCTCGTCCGAGCCCTGGCGCCGCACGTAGAGCGTGAAGCCGAGCTGCCCCGCCTGCGGCAGCGTCGCGCTCATCACGTTGGCGAACACCGTCGACGCGGTCGAGTACTTGCCGACGTACAGCGGGATGCTTCCGGCGAGCGCGGTGCGCGACGGCACCGCGTAGCCGAGCCCCGGCGCGGTGGCGTCGGCGGAGGTGGCGTAGAGCGCGGTCTGCGCATCGTCGGGCGCAGTCACCAGCGGGCCCATGTCCACGCCCAGCGTCGGCGCCGCCGGGCACGTCGTCTGCGTGGTGGTCCACGGCGGCGCCAGCGAAAAATTCCCCGGCGTGATCTGGCACCAGCGCACCGACGTCGCGCGCACGTCGATGAGGTACGGCTGCCGCGTGGCCACCGCGCGCTTGGACGCCTGCGCGATCTGGTTGCGCAGCTCGTTCGCCCAGTTGTCGACGTCGCGCTGCGATCCCGATTTTCGGAACGCCTTGACCGCGAGCACCATGATCACCGACATGATCGCGATGACCACCATCAGCTCGACGAGCGTGAAGCCGCGCGCGCGTCTCATCAGTTCCTCAACATGATCTCGGTCGTCATCGACCGGCGCAAGTAACCGTCGTTGGGCGTCGACATCGGCTCGTCCTCGAAGCCGCCCTTCGGCGCCGGCGGATTGCCGGCGATGGTGTTGGTCGAGCGCGCCACCAGCGTGATGCGCACCGCCAGCGCCTGCGACGGATCGCAGTTCTGCGCCACCGACGCCGGATCGTCGACGCTGTTGCAGATGCCGCCATCGGACATGACCATCGCGATCTGCATGTCCTCGATGTTGTCGGCGATCGGCATCCAGCCGATCCCCGGATTGATGTTGCCGATCGGCGCCTGGCGGAGCGCCAGCTTGGGCGTGTCGCTCGGCGTCGCCGCCGGGATCACGCGGTAGATGGTCTCGTTGACGAAGTGTTTGATCTCGACGTCGTTGGGGCCGCCGGCCACGCTCGGCAGCGCGCTCATGCAGTCGGTCGGCGTCGCGCCGGGCAGCAGGTTGCACGCGAGCGGCGCGCCGGGCGATCCGAAGGTGAGCTGCTGGCCCGAGACGGCGGTGATGGTGCGCAGGCAGGACGTCGGAATTCCGTTCGGCGGCACCGTGGGAAAATTCCCGGACAGCACGAGCACCAGGTCGCCGATCGCCCAGCCGGCGAGCGGACCGGCGACGGTGGCGGTGCCGGCGGTGTACGCGGTGATGGTGGCGCTGTCGGGCTGCGCGGCGATCACCTTGAAGTAGTCGGGATCGGCGTCGTTGGTGATCGGCGACGGGTTGTGCGTCGCGGGAAACGGCGAGTTGGTGTTCCACCACTCGAACGCGTAGAGCTTGGCCGTGCCGCACAGCATGACGCCGGCGGTGTAGCTCGGCGGCGGCGTCGGCGGCGACGTGCCTTTCGGCAGCACCATGCCCGAGCCGGCCGAGCGGATCGCGCGCTCGAGGATCTGCATCGACACGCGCAGCGACTGCTGCATGTCGGCGATCTGCTGCTGCCGCGAGCTGTGCCCGTTGAACGCGACGTGCAGCTGCAGCGCGCCCGCCACCACCACGCCCGCGAGCGCGAGCGAGATGAGCAGCTCCATCAGCGTGAAGCCGCGGCTCCTCATGCGCCCCCCGCGACCGCGGTGCGCAACGTGACGAAGTGATCGCCGTTCACCGGCGGGTTCGATACGCCGGCGGTGCCGTCGTCGTGCCAGCCGACGGTCACCTGGATGTCGTAGACCAGCCCGCCCGGCCCGCCGGTGGTGACGGCGGTGGTGCGCGTCGAGCCGTCGGGCGCGATCGGCGGCACCGAAAAATAGACCAGCCCATATTGCTGCCCGGCGCGATCCGTCGACGGCAGCTGCACCAACCCTTGCGCCGACGGGCCGGAGAGCGCGGCGGCGGTGGCGGTGGTGAAGATGCACGCCTGCGGCTTGGTGGTGAGCGGCGACGTGAGGTTCGCCTGGCAAACCGTCTCGCACGCCGCCCAGCCGGGCGCGGTGGTGGTCACCAGGCAGTCGAGCGCCGGCTTGGGCGCCGCGCGGATCGCCTCGAGGATCGCGGTCGCGCGCAGCTGCGCCTGGCTGATGCGCGATGACGTGCCCGAGCCGACCACCGACACCGCCAGCGTGCGGAACAGCGCCAGCATGCCGACCAGCACGACCGCGAGCGAGATCAGGATCTCGACGAGCGTGGCGCCCTTGGCGCGCCGTTTCATCACAGCTCCTGCCACAAGAAAGTTTTCAGCGACGTCGCGGTGCTGGTGCTGGTGTTGCCGAGCGCGTTGTTCCAGCCGCCCGAGGTGTTGTTGGGCGAGGCCAGCATCATCTGCCCGCCGGTGCTTCCACCATTAATGGTGTTGATCAGCACGTGGCCGTCGAAGGCGAAGATGCTCGACACCGGCGAGCCGGAGAGCGGCGGCGGAGTGGCCGGCACGCCGCCGACCGGGTTGCCCGAGCCGTCGCCGTTCACGCTGAGCGTGAGCAGCGCGCCGAGCCCGTTGGCGCAGACGCTCGCCGACGTGGTGTTGGCGGTGGCGTACTGCACCGTCGTGCCGTCGGAGCCGAGGAACGGCGCGGCCCACAGCTTCTGCCCGCTCGGCAGCGGCACCGAGTACACGAGCTGCGCGCCGATCTCGGTGCAGTGGCCGACGGTGTCGACGTCCTTGAACGAGAACAGGTGATAGAGCGTCTGCACCGGGCCGGTGCCGTCGGGGTTGGGCGCGCCGCCGAGGAACATCGTCACCACCGGCGCGCCCGGGTTGCCGGTGACCTGGAACGCCATGCCCGCGTACACCGGCTCGCCCGTCGACGCGACCATGCACGAAGTCTGGCTCACGAAGTCGTACTTGAAGATGCGCCCGAGCGTGTCGACCGAGTACGCGCGATCGGCGAGGCCGTCCTGGTTGGCGTCGACCATGCTCACGTAGCTGGCGAAGCCGTTCGACTTGGCGATGTCGGGGCCGATGTTGAGCTGGACTTTTTGCAGCACCGTGCCGGTGAGCGCGTCGAGCACGTAGAAGAACTCGTTCGACGCCACCGACGAGAGGCCCGACGAGAAGATCACCACCCACTTGCCGCCCGAATAGTACGAGAGGCCGATCGACGGGCCGAGCTCGGAGCCGTTGAAGTCGACGTCGGAGAAGTCGCCGTTCGGCCACGCGGGCACCGGCGCGATCGGGTTGGTGATGTCGACGGCGGTGACGTACGGCTGGCGCCGCCCGAGGCTGGCGACCGCGATGGTCTTGAAGCCGCTCGGCGCCGGCACGTAGATGTCCTCGACGTTGACCGAGCCGTCGACCTCGGCCTGCGGATTCGCCGCCGGCTGGTAGCCGCGCGTCGCCTCGGGGTTGTTCTTGAGCTGCGAGAGCTGCGACGGCGGGACCCACGCCCACAGCTCGGAGCCGGAGCCGTAGCGCGCGGCGTCGGTGGTGCCGGCGAAGCAGCCGCGGTTGAGGAACACCGTGCAGCTCGGATCGTTGCCGTAGCGGAACTGCCCGGCGTCGAACGCGTGCAGGAGGCCGTCCTGCGCGCCGACGAGCGCGATGGTTCGTCGCGTGCTCTGCGCGGCGCGGAACGCGTTCGACGCCACCACCATCGCCGGCGGCACCGCCGCTCCGTCGACCCACACCTCGCGCGGCGGCGGCCCGGTGATCGCCGGCGCCGAGTTGTGGATCGCGCCCAGCTTCCACCCGCGCTGCTGCGCCGCGTGCGCCGGAGTCGTCGTGGTCACGTCGCCGGCGAACTCCCAGCCGCGCGTCCACTCGAGCACGTAGCGCGCGTCGTCGTTGTCGACCGCGCTGTTGCCGGTGAAGTCGTAGACCAGCTTGCCGCTGAACAGCGTGCCGCGGATCGCGTTCGGCAGGATCAGCGGGAACAGCGTCGCGCCGTGCGCGTTGTCGAACGGGATGCTCACGCCCGCGACCTCGGTGAACATGACGCGCGAGTCGGGCGAGACCGTCTGTGCCGAGAGCACCGCGCCCGCGTCCCACAGGCGCGACACCGTCGGGTCGGTGTTCGACACCAGCGTCACCGACGGGTTCGAGGGATCGAACAGCTTGTTGGCGTAGAAGTGGCCGCGCGTCGCGAAGTCGTTGTTGGTGGCGGCCGGCTCGGCGACGGGGAACGGCGGCGTCTCGAGCGAGCCGGCGTACACCACGTTCGACAGCGGGATCGGCGGCGCGAAGCGGAACTCGCCGTGCTCGACGGCCTCGTAGCCAATCTCGAGATCGTTGAGCACCGGCTGGCAGAACTGCGACGGCGACACGAAGTCGGCCTTCCAGAAGAGTTGGTTGCCGATCT
Organism: Polyangia bacterium; assembly: GCA_035652295.1. Classification (GTDB taxonomy): domain Bacteria; phylum Myxococcota_A; class Polyangia; order Palsa-1104; family Palsa-1104; genus DASREC01. The sequence continues at coordinate 6,228 of DASREC010000200.1, read as the reverse complement.
GCCCGGCGCCCAGCACGTCGATGGTGACGTCGCCCGGATTTCCCGCGAACGGCACCTGCGTCCACGTCACCTTGTTGTCGACGCTGTAGTAGATGCGCACGTCGGCGCCCGCGACGCCGGTGCAGCCGGGCGCGGGGAACGACGCCGAGTAGCGCACGCGGATCTTCGAGATCGTGGTGTCGCTCTGGTGCTGCGCCGGGATGTCGCTCGACACCAGGTTCGACACCACCTCGCCGCCGTTCGAGCGCTGCGCCAGCACCACCACGTCCTCCAAGCTGAAGTCGGAGGCGGTGCACGCGCCGCACGACGTCGCGGTGTAGCCGAGCAAGTCCTCCATGCCGACGATCCAGCGATCGGGATCGGTCGACGGCGCGCCGACGAAGGTGTGCGGCGCGGTGCCGCTCGAGCCGGCGGTCACGCGGTGCACTTCGTGCGGCAGCACGAGGTTGTTGTACGTCGGCGTGTTGAGCCGGTTGATCGCGGGCTGGCTGAGCCAGCCGAACACCAGGTTCTGCAGGCGCGCGTCGTTGTGCACCCACGTCGGGTACGGCGTTCCGCCGCAGGCGACGGTCTGCCCGACGAGCGGCGTCGGCACGCCGCCGGAGGTGAGCGCGGGCGTCGCCTTCTCGCAGATGTTGCCGGTCGACTTCACGCCGGCGGCGCCGATGTCGACGTACGAGATGGTGTCGTTGGCGCCGACGCCGCCTCGGTCGGTGTTGAGCACGGTCTTGGTGAAGTGCACGTCGATGCCGCTGTTCTGCGTGCCCACCCCGGTCATGCCGTAGGTGACGTTCTTGCCGGTCTGCCCGTAGTACACGACGAGGAAGAAGACGATCTCGCGGCCGCCCTGGATGACGCCGAGATCGATCGTGCGATCCGGCTCGTCGACGACGCCGTCGCCGTTCGAGTCGTAGTCGAAGATTCCGTCGACCACCGACGACGCGTCCTGGATCGGCGGCAGGTTCACGCCGTTGTAGTTGTACGTCCAGCCGGTCGCGCCGTTGTCGTTCATGATCTTGAAGATGATGTTGCCGATGCCGATCGGCGGCGGCTCGAGCAGGTTCGGGATGTGCGGATAGTTGCCGCCGTCGGAGTAGTTCTGTCCCGACGAGAGCAGCTTGGGCGTGCCGGCCGATTGCACGTAGAGCGCGGTGTAGAGATCGGGCACGCCGTTGGCGTTCGAGTCGACCAGCGTCTGCGACACCGGGTCGTAGTAGGTCGGCTCGATCTGATCGAGGTAGAACCAGCCGAGCGTGTGCGTCGCGCCGGCGTTGTTGTAGACCGACTGGACGCGGATGTCCTGGTCGAACGGCAGCACGATGTGCTCGGGATCGAACGGCGTGAGCGCGGTGTTGAGCTGCACGCCACCGAGCGGCGCGCCACCCGGGTTGATGTTCGCCGCCACCATGCTGCTGAAGTTCGCCGACTGAAATCCCGACGAGTACGGCGCGGCGTTGAGATCGCCGAAGCAGTTGGCCTGCGTGGTGCCGGAGGCCGCGCGCACGGTGCGCGAGCGGACGAGCAGCGCGACCGCGGCCAGCACCAGCGCGAGCGCGACGAACGGCAGGAGCGATCGGCGGCGGCTCATCGGTGATCTCCCGGGCCCGTCGGCAACTGCTGTTTCTCGTCGAGGCGCGGCGGCTGGAACTGCGCCGGCGGAACGCGCGGCGGCTCGGCGGGCGGCTGCGCGCGGTGCTTGAGGAACGCGACCAGCAGCTCGACCTGCACCTCGTCGAGGTTGTTGGCGCCGCAGCGCGTGTCGGGTTTGATCTTCCACGGCTGCTTGATGAACTCGCGCAGCGGATCGACTTGCGGCGCGGCGGTGGCGGTGGTGGTGGTCTGCGCCGCGCGTTTACCGTCGGAGCGGCGATCGCGCGCCGCCTGGAACGCCGGGTCGCGCGCCACCAGCGTGAGATCGACCTTGTGCTTCATCGGCGGCAGCGGCGCGCCCTGCCCGACGGTGTGGCAGCTCGCGCAGCGCTCGGTGAACACCGCGCGCGCGCGCGCTTCGCGATCGGCGGCGAGCGCCTCGGTCCCCGAGAGCAGCAAGAGCATCGCCATGGTCGATCGCATCTACCGCTCCTCCATCAATTGCAGTGCCCGAGGTGGCTGGCCGTGCCCGCCTCGGTGCCGCGGCAGTCGTTCGGATTCGCCGGCGGCCCGGCGGGCGCGCCGATGGTCACCGCCAGGTGCGTCTTGGCGCCGTTGGTGGCGGTGCCGTACGCCTCGATCACCAGCAGCGTCAGCTTGGTGTCGCGCGAGTCGCTGATGTCGCCCGTCGGCGCGCCGGCGACGTCGACGTACGCCGGATCGTCGGCGTTGTTGTGAAAGCAATATTGATAGGTGAAGTCGCTGATGGTGGCCGGCGCGACCGGCAGCCAGCCCGGCATCATCTGCGGCGGGTTTATCGCCTTCGGCTGCGTGCCCGGCGTCGGGTTGTTGGGATACAGCGCCGGGTTCGCCGGGTCGCACAAAAACTTCTGCACGTTCGGATCGGCGCTCGAGAGCAGCGGCGTCCAGTTGTTGGCGAACAGACTCGGCTGCGACAGCAGGAACGCCTTGGCCGTCGCCACGCCGTATTCGGCGGCGTAGAGCGACATGGCCTGCTCGCGGTCCTGTCCGGCGACCGAGAGATCCTGCTGCGTCGCCAGCACCACGCCCATGGCCAGGCCGACCATGATGACGATCAGCATGAAGACGATCAGCAGCGAGAACCCGCGCTGCCGCGAGCGCGGCGTCGGGAAAGGTGAGCGTGCAGGGCGGGGCACGGCGGCGTGCTGTGCAAGGGATCGGCCACGAATCGGTCCGCGAGCCGCCTCACGAAATCGCGCGCGCACCCGGTAAACTTTTCATGGCCTCGCATTTTTTAGCGGGCCGTTTATCCTGGCGCGAGAGTCCGAGAGCCGATGGCCGAGCTGCGACCGATCAAGTTCGAGCACCTGTTGCGCCGCGTCCTCGACGAGCCGGCGCGCCAGGACACGCTGTTCGATCTGCCGCTGCGCAAGGTCTGGCGGCCGCGCGCCGACGTCGACGTGTCGGTCGAGGTGCACGGGCATCGGGTGCAGTCGCCCGTCGGGCCGGCGGCGGGGCCGCACGCGCAGCTGGCGCAGAACATCGTGCTGGCGTGGCTGGCCGGCTCGCGCGTGATCGAGCTGAAGACGGTGCAGGTGCTCGACGAGCTCGAGATCCCGCGGCCGTGCATCGACGCGGCGACGGTGGGCTTCAACGTCGAGTGGTCGCAGGAGCTCAAGCTCGACGATTCGCTGCGCGAGTACGTGGCCGGCTGGATGCTGGTGCGCATGCTGCGCGAGCTCGATCCGCACGCGCTCGGCGCGGCGGCGGCGGCGTCGGAGCCGGTGTTCGAGCTGTCGGTCGGCTACGATCTGAAAGGCTTGCAGGCGCCGTCGATGCGCCGCTACCTCGAGCGCGCGCGCGACGTCCGGCCGCTCATCGACGAGCTGCGCGCGCAGATCCCCGCCGAGCACGCGCGCCTCGCCGGCCTCGACTACCGCGCCGATCTGATCTCGTGCGTGACGCTGTCGACGTTCCACGGCTGCCCGCCCGCCGAGATCGAGGCCATCGCGCGTTACCTGATGAACGACTTCGGCTTCGACGTGATCGTCAAGCTCAACCCGACGCTGCTCGGCTTCGACGAGGTCCGCTACCTCCTGCACGATCGCATGGGCTATCACGACCTCCAGCCGAAGCGCGCCGCCTTCGACGGCGACTTGCGCTGGGAGGACGCGATCGGCCTCGGCCGCCGCCTCGCCGACGAGGCCGCGCGGCTCGGCCGCTCCTTCGGCGTCAAGATGACCAACACGCTGGTCGTCGAGAACCACAAAAAGTTTTTCGCCGCGCCCGAGATGTACCTGTCGGGCCCGCCGCTGCACGTGCTGGCGATGCACTGCGTGGAGCGCTGGCGCGCGGCGTTCGGCGGCGAGATCCCGCTCTCGTTCTCGGGCGGGATCGATCAGCACAACTTCGCCGACGCGGTGGCGTGCGACCTGGTGCCGGTCACGACCTGCACCGACCTGCTGCGCCCCGGCGGCTACGGGCGCCTGTCGAAGTACCTGACCAACCTCGAGGACGCGATGCTCGAGTGCGGCGCGCGCGATCGCGACGAGCTGATCCTGCGCCGCTTCGACAAGCGCGGCGAGGCCGAGCGGCTCGTCGACGGGGAGATCGAGGAGCAGCAGCTCACGCTCTCGTCCGAGGAGCGGCGCGCGCGCGTGGTGCGCATGGCCGGCGTGCTCAACTCGCACGAGGTGGCGGCGCGCGTGACCGGCGATCCGCGCTACGCCGCCGGCAAGAACGCCAAGCCGCCGCGCAAGGTCGGCTCGACGCTGGTGCTGCTCGACTGCCTGTCGTGCGACAAGTGCGTGCCGGTCTGCCCGAACGACGCCAACTTCTCCATCGACACACCGGTCGAGGAGCTCGCCTACGAAGATCTGCGCCTCGACGAAGCCGGCGTGGTGACGCGCGCGCCGGGCGGCACGTGGGCGGTGCGCAAGCCGAGCCAGTGGGCCAACTACGCCGACGCGTGCAACGAGTGCGGCAACTGCGACGTGTTCTGCCCCGAGGACGGCGGGCCCTACGTGGTCAAGGCGCGCTTCTTCGGCTCGCTCGCCAGCTTCCTCGCGTCGCCCAAGCTCGACGGGCTGTACGTCGAGGACGACGGCGACGGCGGCCTCCGCGCGCACGCGCGCATCGGCGGCGCGCCGCTCGAATTCCGCGCCGCGCCGCACGGCCCGGCCTCGATCACCGACGGCAAGATCGCCGCGCGCTACGATCTCGGCACCGGTGCGCTGGCCGAGGCGGCGGCGGTGGAGCGGGCGCGCGGGCCGCACGTGCTCTCGGGCGCGGCGTTCCTCACGCTGCGCGCGCTGGTGCGCGGCGCGCTCGATCCGCGGCGCGTGAACCCGATCTCCTCGTCGGTGCGCGCGCGCTGGCCCGGCCTGGCCCGCCTGCCGACGGTGGCATGATCCGCCGGGCCGCGCCCGCCTCGCTTTCGCGCGCACGCACGGCCTCGTCATGCAGGCGCATCATTTCGTTATGCGCGTGCATCATTTTGTTATGCACGTGCATCATTTCGTGGTGCGCCTGCACCAGCGCGCCGCCGCTCGCCGGCGTGGCGTGGCCGCAGGCCGACGCGCTGTTCCACGCCGATCCCGACTGGCTCGGCGGCGACGGCGCCTGGTCGATCGATCTCGGCGGCGGCCGCGCGCTGTGGCTGTTCGGCGACTCGTTCATCGCCACCAGCCCCGCGCGCGTGCGCAGCCAGTCGGTGATGGTGCACACCTCGATCGCCGTCGAGACCGGCGCCGATCCGACGGCCGCGACCATGAAGTTCGCCTGGGGCGGCACCGCCGCGGCGCCGGCGTCGTTCTTCGCCGATCCGCCCGGCGACTGGTACTGGCCGGCGGCGGGCGCGCGGCTGGGCGCGCCGGTGATCGTCTTCCTCACGCACGTCACGCGCTCGTCGGGCGGCGGCGCGTTCGGCTTCACCAACGTCGGCTGGAACGCGGCGCTGATCGCCGATCCCGACGATCCGCCCGCGGCGTGGAGCGTGCGCTACCTCGATCCGCCGCAGAACGCGCGCTCGCTGTTCCCCGGCGCCGCGGTGTTGTCGTCGGGCGGCCAGCTCTACGCGTACGCCGTCGGAGAGCCGAGCCACGATCTGTACCTCGCGCGCTGGGCGGCGGACGCGGCGGCGGCGGGCGATCTGTCGTCGCCCGAGTGGTGGTGCGGCGCGGCCGGCTGGGTGGCGGAGCGCGATTTCTCGACGGCGCCGGCGGCGGTGGTGCGCGGCGCGCAGACCGAGCTGTCGGTCTCGTCCGACGGGCGCGGCGGGTTCGTCATGGTGCACACCGTCGGCTTCGGCGCGGCCGACCTGGCGTATCGCACCGCGCCCGCCGTCGAGGGGCCGTGGTCGGAGGCGCGCGCGTTCTACCATCCGCCCGAGGGCGCGAAGCCGAACGCGTTCGTGTACGCGGGCAAGGCGCACCCGGAGCTCGCCGGCGCGCCGATCGTCGCCACCTACGCGTCGAACAGCTTCGACTTCGCGTCGCTGGTGAACGATCCGAGCTTGTACTATCCGCGCTTCGTCAAGTTTGCGCCGCCGTGAAGGCTGCGCTTCGCGCGCCGCGGCGGCGCGGGCGGGCGGCGGTGCGGGTTGGTCGGGTCGCCGGCGTCGCCCGTCGAGCAATCGCACGTGATGCAGTCGCACGT
>DASREC010000199.1:0-10718 GCA_035652295.1 Polyangia bacterium | reverse complement strand
TTGCCGTCGCTGCGCTCGCCGGCGCCGATGCGCCCGCCGTGCGCCTCGACGATCGCGCGCGCGATGGCGAGGCCGAGGCCGGTGCCGCCGCGGGCGCGGCCGGCGCGCGTCTGCTCCCACTTGTCGAACACGGTGGCGGCGTCGCCCGGCTGCAGGCCGCAGCCCGAATCCTCGACGGAGACGAGCGCCTCGCCCGCGCGCCGCTCGACGCGCACCTCGATGCGGCCGCCGGAGGGCGTGAACTTGAGCGCGTTGCCGAGCAGGTTCTGGAGCACCTGCGTGATCTTCATGCCGTCGACGGAGGCGTGCAGCGGCGCGCCCGCCTCGACGGCCAGCGCCACGCCGCGCCGCTCGGCCAGCCCGCGCAGCTGCTCGCTCACGTCGCCGACCAATTCGGCCAGCTCGCACGGCGCGCGCTGCAGGCGCAGCTGCCCCGCCTGCACGCGCGACAGCTCGAGCACCGACTCGATCAGCCGCTCGAGCTGGCGGCACGCGTCGCGGATCGCCTCGCCGGAGCGCTTGAGCTCGGGATCGGTCGCCTCGTCGGAGACGAACTCGCCGCGCAGCGCGATGATGGCCAGCGGCTGCTTGAGATCGTGCACCAGCATGGCGGTCTGATCGCGCTTGAGCGCCTCGATCTCGCGGCGCGCGCCGGCGAGCTTGAGCAGCGCCCGGATGCGCGCGGTCAGCTCGTCGGGGCGCACCGGCTTGCACAGGTACTCCTCGGCGCCGAGCTCGAGCCCGACGCCGATCGACGCCGCGTCGAGGCGGTTGCCGGTGAGCAGGATGACCGGCACGTCGACGCGCGTCTCGCGCAGGCGGCGCAGCGTCTCCAGCCCGTCGAGGCCCGGCATCGACACGTCGAGCAGCACCAGCGAGGGCGCGCACTCCTTGACCGCGTGCAGGCACGCGCGCCCGTCGGCGGCCTCGCGCACGCGGTAACCGGCGCGGTCGAGCACGGCGGCGTACGCGGCGCGGCCGTCGCCGTCGTCATCGACCACCAGGATCTCGTCGCGATCGGCCACCAACGCCATCCTGCTCATCCTGGGCGCGCGGTAGTCGATTTCAAGCGCTTCCCTCCGCGCGTTTTGCGGGTATGCTGCGCTGGCGACGGAAAGGAAAGCAGATGAACAACGCAGGTAAGTGGACGTTGATCGCGCTGGTGCTGGCCGCGCCGATTTTGCACGCGCAGGAGGACGAGGACGATCCCAAGGGCGCGCCTCACCGGCCGGCGACCATCGCGCCGGTGAAGAGGCCGGCGAAGACGCAGGAGGCGGCGAAGCCCGAGCCGAAGGCGGCCGAGACCAAGGCGGCGGAGCCGAAGGCGGCGGAGCCGGCGGTCAAGCGCACCACCGACGTGCGTCCGGCGAAACCGATCGCGGCCGCGGGAAAACCGGCGGCGGAGAAGCCGGTGGCGGAGAAGCCGGCGCCCGAGGCTAAACCGGCGCCGATCGCCAAACCGGCCAGGCAGAACGCGAGCGCGCCCGAAGCGGAGGCGGCGCCGATCGCGCGCAAGCCGGCCGCGCGGCCGAGCGTCGAGCCGGCGGGAAAGATCGCCACCGTCGGCGCCACCGTCGACGGGCCGAATCCGGCGCGCACGGTGCGCGTGCGGCTCGCCGACGGCTCGCAGGTGGTGGGCCTGGTGCACGCCGAGGAGTCGGACGTGCTGATCATCGACTGCGCGCTCGGGCAGCTGGCGATTCCGCGTAGCCGCATCTCGACCATCGCCTACGACGCGGCCGCGGGCGCCGGCTCCAAGCACGCGCCGGTGCAGGCGCTCGACGACGACGATCGTCTCCCGCCGCCGCGCAAACGCGCCGCGCCCGCCGCCGCCACGCCGTAGCGCGCGCTCAGCCGCCGAAGCGAAAGACCACGCGCGGCCCGACGAACAGGTAGACCGGGATGCGCGTGAGGTCGGTGATCAGCGCGTGGTACTTCACGACGAGGCCGACGGCGACGCGGCGGTTGATGCCGTAGTCGAGCGTGACGCCGAGCGCGACGCCGAACGCCGTCGACGGCGCGAGCACGCGGCTGTCACCGAAGTCGGCGCCGCCGCGCAGCCCGAGCGCGCCGATCGACACATCGAACGCGGGCACGAGGCGGATCACGTCGAGCGCGTAGCTCACGCCGACCATCGCCGCGAACGCGCCCAGGGTGCCGCCGGGCGCGCCCATCGGCACCGCCGGCAGCGAGTGCCAGCTGACGAACCCCGACGCGTGCAGCGTCAGCGACTCGGTGATGCCGAAGCCGACGTCGACGTTGGCCCCGCCGCCCGACGCCGAGCGCGTGTCGACGTAGGCCAGCGAGTACGCCGGCGCGATCGCCACCGACCACTCCTTGAAATCGGCGCGGGCGCCGCGCGACGCGAGCGCGACGGCGAGCATCCCTGCCACCAGCGCGGCGCGTCGCACCGCCCGTGAGTATCACGGCGCGCGGCAAGCGGGCAACACGCCGCGCTCCCTGCGCGTCTATGGACTCACGCAGCGTTGTTTGCTACATACCCGAGCCGATCATGTCCAAGTACACCCGCAAGCAGAAGAGCAAGGGCTCGGACGAGTTCGTCGGCTTCTGGGAGAAGGTCTACACCACGGCCGCTCCCTACGCGCGCAAGATCCTGATCGTGATCACCACGACGCTGGTGATCGTGTTCGCCGCCTGGGGGATCATCAACTATCGCGAGCACCGCGCCGAGTCGGCGGCCGAGGCGTTCGGGCGCGCGGTCAAGATCTACGACGCCGATCTGATCAGCGACCTCAATCCGGCGCCGGCGAAATCGGACGAGGAGAATCCGATCCCGCGCTTCAAGACCGAGAAGGAGCGCGCCGACGCGGCGCTGGCCGAGCTCGACGCGCTGGAGAAGAAGTGGGGCTCGACCGACGCGGCCAAGAACGCGCTGATCTTCCGCGCCGGCATTCAGTACGACCAGGGCCGCTGGGACGAGTCGGCGAAGCTGTATCAAAAAGCGGCCGAGCGCGCCGACAAGGATCCGTCGGTGGCGGCGGTCGCGCACGAGGGCGTGGGGCTGTGCGCCGAGGCGCAGAACAAGCTCGACGACGCGCTCGCGGCGTACAAGGCGATGGAGCCGAAGAGCGGCGACTTCTACCGCGACCGCGCGCTCTACGATCAGGCGCGCGTGTATCTGAAGAAGGGCGACAAGAAGAAAGCCGGCGACCTCTATAAAGAGGTGCTCGCCAAGATGCCGACGTCGCAGCTGCGCGACGAGATCCAGAACCAGCTGGCCCAGCTCGAGGGCACGTGAACCGACGCTTCGCGGCGCTCGCGGCGCTGGCCGCTTGCGGCTGCTCGACGGCGATCGAAGGACGCTCGAGCTTCGTCGCGCCCGGCTCGGTGCTCGAGGTGCGCTGGACGCGCCACCTGACGAGCGACAACCTGCTCCAGCGCGGCGCGCTCGAGTACAAGCCGCAGGAGTTCGCGGCCGCCGCCGGCGACGGCGAGCGCGTGTTCGTCGGCTCGTCGGCGGGCGTGTTCTACGCGTTCGATGCGCGCGACGGCGGCGTGTTGTGGAGCCGCTCGCTCGAGGGCGGAGTGGCCGCGCGGCCGCGCTACCGGCGCGAAGACGGCGTGGTGTTCATCGGCACCAAGGGCGGGCAGCTCTACGCGCTCGACGCGGCGACCGGCGCGGTGCGCTGGCAGTACGGCATCAAGGGGCCGATCGAGTCGCAGCCGACGTGGGCCGACGGCATCGTCTACTTCACCAGCGGCGAGAACCGCGTCTACGCCGTCGACGCGCGCTCGGGCGCGTGGAAGTGGCAGTACGATCGCGAGTCGCCCGACAGCTTCACCATCCGCGGCTACGCGGCGCCGCTGGTCGTCGGCAGCCGCGTCTACGCCGGCTTCTCCGACGGGTACCTGGCGTGTCTCGCCGCCGGGACCGGCGACGTCTTGTGGGCGCGCTCGCTCGCGGGCGAGGCCACGCGCTTCATGGACGTCGACTCGACGCCGGTGGTCGACGGCGGCACGCTCTACGTCACGTCGTACTCGGGCGGCGTCTACGCGCTCGAGCCCAAGGACGGCTCGGTCAAGTGGCGCTTCGACGTCGAGGGCGCCGGCACCGTGCGCGTGCGCGACGGGCGCGTTTATTTCGCCGCCGCCAAGAGCGGGCTGCACGCGCTCGACACCGACGGGCACCTCCTGTGGCGCCAGGCGCTGGCCGCGGGCGGCGAGCTGTCGCCGCCGCTGGTCGTCGGCAACTACGTCATGGTCGCCGCGTCGCAAGCCGGCGTCTACGTCGCCGACGCGGTGAGCGGGCGGCTCTACCAATTCTTCTCGCCCGGCCACGGCGTCACCGCCGAGCCGACCAGCGACGGGCGGCAGGTCTACTTCATGTCGAACGGTGGTTACTTCTACGCGCTGCGCTTCCGCAGCTAGGAATACTTCAAGCGGTTTCGAGGATGTCTTCGCCGTCCATCGCGCTCTCGGCCTCGAGGATCTCGAGGCGGCGCACCAGCTCCTTCAAGCGCCGCGTGCCGCCGGCGTCGCGCGACTTGAACTCGATGCCGATGCCCTCTTCGCCGTCGGTGTGACGAGTCCACGCCACGCGCCCCGCGATCTCGAGCGGGCGCAGGCTGCCGGGCGGAGTCACGTCGAGCACGATCTCGGTGCCCGGCGGAAAGAACTGCGTGGTGCGGAGGAACGCGCCGCCCGGCCCGATGTCCTCGACGTGGCTGTGGTGCGTTTCGCGATCGAACACGACGCGCCAGCTCGCGGTGAGCTGGACCGGCAACCGGCGGTGACGGCGAGTAATCATATCCACGATCTCCCCCTTGGCCACGGCGATGAGAAAATCACGGCGCTTCGACTCGGCCGCGTGAAACTCGATGCCGAGCCCTGCGCGAAGCTTGGTTCGGTGCTTGCCGGCGCGACGCCAGGCAATGAAGCCGCGGATCATCTGCTTGTTGGAGAGACCGGGAAAACGAACTTCGACGATGATGGGCTCGCCGAGCGGAATCGCCTCGCGCGTGGGGTAGAACACTCCGCCTCCGGTGAGCGACGGCTGGTAGTGCCGCAGAAAATCCTCGCCGCTCTGATACCGGGCCCGAAGAATCCGCATCGCCACCTCTTCTCCCCGTGGAACGCTAGGCGGAACGCACTCTAGCCAACCTTCGGCGCGTGTGCAAGAAGGTTACGGGCGATTACTCAAATATCAACCTGCTATAGCGCTCGGCCCAGGGGGCGCCGAACAGGCGGCCGAGCATTCCCCGTCGAGGACCGTGCTCGTGGAAGGCGGCGAAGAAGGCGCGCTGCGCGTCGGCGCCGCCGGCTCCCTCGACGGTGGCGGCGGTCACATCGAGGTAGCGCGCGAGCGCGGCGGTGAGCGAGGCGAACGCGTCGTCGACGACGCGCGGGCTCACCTTGGCGTGCAGGCCGCCGCCCGCCGCGAGGCCCGCCGCCCACTCGGGACCCGGGCGCGAGCCGAGCCGCGCGAAGCTCTCGACGAGCGGCGCCAGCACCTGGCCCGACGCCGGCTGCAGCGCGCCCGCGCCGTAGACGTCGGCGTTCACCGAGACGTGCGTCGGCAGCGCCATCAGATCGCACGCGAACACCGGCGCCGCGAGCTTCGGCTGCGGCAGGAGCACCAGCGCGAAGCCTTCGATCACCGGCCGCATGGCGACGTGCGAGAGCACGATCTTGCGGTAACCGGCCGCCTCCCACGCGGTCGTGCGGATGCGTCCCCAACCGAGCGGGCCGGCGCGATCGCCGAGATCCGCAGCGACGGGAATCGGCTTGAGCTGCAGCCGCGACTCGAGGCGCGCGCGCACGCCCGACACCACGCCCGCGACGTCCACCTCGAGGCGAGCCTTCACCAGCTCCTCGACCACGCGGAATCGCCGCATCACCTCTTCGACCACGTGACCTCATAGCGCGGTCGGCGCCGGCTGGTCAATCGCCGTGCGTGGCACGCCGGATGTACCGAATGGGCACGGGCCTTCGCCCGAGGAGGAAATGATGCGTGCATGGATGGTCGTGGTGGCGGCGTGCGGCGGCTTGCTGCTCCCGCTGAGCGCCCGCGCGCAGGGCGAGCAGCCGCCGTTCGGCGGGGCGATGACGCAGACGCCGCAGCAGCGCACCGACGAGGCGAAGAAGCACCTCGGCGAGATCGACGTCTACTTGCGGGACGCCGAGAACAACGCGCGGCAGCTCTATCAGATGAGCGCGCTCCAGTCGGGCTACATGGATCCGCTGATCGTGCGCGAGGACGTGGCCAACCTGGATCGCGCGCTGGCGAACGCCGACAAGCACCTGTCGCACGTGCGCACGCTGCCGAACGCGCGCATCGGCGATCCGGGGCGGCTCGATTCGCTTCAGCGGACGCTGTCGCAGTCGCGCGCGCAGCTGCAGAACCTGCGGACGCTGCCGAGCGACGTCGATCGCGGCCAGCTTCGCGACGCGGCCACCAACTTGATCCTGGCGCTGCGCCGCGCCGACCGCGACTTCGCGGTGATCGCGACCGCGGTGGGCCTGCCGCGCGTCGATCAGGTCGACGTGAGCGAGAAGCACCCGGTGCGCGGCCATGACGACGACTTCGATCTCGACAGCCCGCGCATCCACGGCCGCGGCACCGACAGCGGTCTCGGCACCGGCAGCATGAGCCCCGAGCACGGCATGCCGCCCGAGCGATCGGTGCCGCCGCCGCAGAGCCCGTCGAGCCCGGAGCAGGGCGCCTGGCCGCGCTACTGATCAGGGCTCGAGCCGCTTCAGCGTCGCGGTGATCGCGGCCGTCTGCGCCGCGGTCAGATCCTTGAACTGCACGCCGATGGCGAAGCCGCGCTCCGCCTCCGCCGACCACTGCACGCGCCCGATCAGCTCGAGCCCGCGCGCGCCCTCCGCCTCGATGTCGTCCTCGACGGGAAACAGGCGAATCTTGATCGCGTCGCCCTCGGTGAGCGGCGAATCGATCTCGAGGCACATGCCGCCTTCGGACAGGTTGCGCGTCGTGCCGGTGATCAGGCGCGTCCCGAGGCGCACCTCCGCCGAGACTCGCAGCGCGTGCCGCGCCTGGCGCCGATGCTCAGCCGTCATGTTTCACCGTCCTCTTCTCCCGCGGAGTCGTCGAGCAGCTTGATGAACACGTCCAGGTACCCCCGATTCGTCGGATCGATCGGTCCGAACTTGATGCCGAGCTGCTGCGTCGCGCGCATCGGCGTGCACCACACGACGGTCGCCGGCAGCTCGAGGTGCTCGGAGAACTGGTTCTCCGAGAACACCAGCGACAGGCGCACGCGCACCACCTCGCCGACGGCGATCGCCTTCGGCGCCATCATGCAGAAGCCGCCGCGCGACAGATCGTGCGTCCGTCCCGGCACCTCCTCCTCGGACGTCACGATCACCGCGTCGAGCTCGATCGCGTAGCGTGGGAATTGTCGCCGCTGCTGGGTCATGGCCCTCCCTTGGACATAGCGCCGCCGGTGAGCCCGTCGAGCACCGCGGTCAGCTCGTCGATCGCCAGCCGCCGTTCGAGCGCCGGTCCGTCCGACGGCGCCGTCGAGTCGCCGAGCGCCTCCACCTGCAAGCGCCGCCGCGCATAGTACAGCCGCGCCACTTCGGCGAGCAGCGATTCGCGGCGCGCCGCCAGCCGCTGCGACTCGCGCCCGAGGCCGATCTCGTTGCGATCGAACACCAGCCGATCGAGCGCCCAGTCGGCCTCGACCTCGAACTTCCACGCGTCGGTGGCGGTGACCGCGTAGCGATCGATCCCGTCGAGGCCGTGGGTGAGCGACACGCCGGTGAGCCCGCGCCCGACGCGCAGCTTGAGCGCCGGCAGCGCCGCCGCGCGATTGACCCGCTTGAGCCACGAGCGCACGCGCGCCGGCTCGACCTCGGCCACGCGCGCCGCCGCCCGCTGCACGTCGCCCACCTTGGGCTCGCCGGCGAAGCGCGCCAGCGGATCCGGCTCGGCGACGAACGGCTCTAGAAACTCCGCCTCCGCCCGCGCCGCGCCGGCGAGCGCCGACGCGAGCGTGAACGCGCCCGCGAGCACCATTCCCGCGCGCCTCACGGCCGCTCCTCGCCGGCGACCGCGTCCAGCTCCGCCTCGGCCTCTTCCAGATCGAGCTGCGCGTTCACGTCGTGGCGCCGCTCGAAGACGCGGCGCCGCTCCTCGGCCACGCGCCATTTTTCACCGAGATCCTCGAGCACGCGATCGCGCCGCGCCGCCCGCCGCATCGACGGCCCGACGAGCGCGCGCGCGTCACCGGCGGCGATCGCGTCGAGCGGCCACGACAAGCGCGCCAGCACCTCGACCGCCCAGCGCGACTGCATCGGCGCCTGGCTGCGCGCCACGCCGAGATCCAGCCGCAGCGACGGCACCAGCGCTGCGGCAAAACGCCGCGGCGCGAAGTCCGCCCCGTCGAGCGCCGCGCGATGCAGCGCCCGGGTCACCAGCTCGCGAGGCACCTCGCGAGTCGGCTCCGCCCCCGCGCGAGACCACGCCAACATGCACACGGCAGCCATGATGAAGACGGTCACTCTCGAACCCCCGCGCGCGTCCACCGTCGAGAACGGCGCGTCTTCACTTTCGCCCGGCGTACGCGAGCGTGTCAAGGAACCGGTCATGGATGACCTCCTTCACCGCCGTTATCGGAGCGCGGCCGAGAAGGTTGCGTGCGCTTGCCCCTTGACTGTGCGAATGTTCAGGCCCATGATTTCCACCATGCCTCCGGTCGCGTCCGTCACGGCGACGCCGTGGACCCAGAACGCGCTGACGGTGCTCAAGCGCCGCTACCTGCGCAAGGACTCGAGCGGACGGATCTGCGAGACGCCCGACGAGCTGCTCAGGCGGGTGGCGCGCGCGGTGGCGGCGGCGGAGGCGCGCTACGGCGGCGTGCCCGAGACGGTCGAGGCGCAGTTCTTCGATTCGCTCCAGCGGCTCGAGCTCTTGCCCAACTCGCCAACATTAATGAACGCGGGGCGCGAGCTCGGGCAGCTCTCGGCGTGCTTCGTCTTGCCGGTGGGCGATTCGCTGCCGGAGATCTTCGACGCGGTGAAGTGGGCGGCGATCATCCAGCAGACGGGCGGCGGCACCGGCTTCGCGTTCTCGCGGCTGCGGCCGTCGGGCGACAGCGTGTCGACCACGCACGGCGCGGCGTCGGGGCCGGTGTCGTTCATCGAGGTGTTCAACACCGCCACCGACGCGATCCGGCAGGGCGGCGTGCGGCGCGGCGCCAACATGGGGATCCTGCGCGTCGACCATCCCGACGTGCTCGAGTTCGTGTCGGCCAAGGCGGATCTGCGGCGGCTGCGCAACTTCAACTTGTCGGTGGCGATCACCGACGAGTTCATGCGCGCCGTCGAGGAGGGGCGCGAGTACGCGCTCAAGAATCCGCGCGACCGGACCGACGTGCGGCGGCTCGACGCGCGTCGGGTGTGGGAGCTGATCGCGCGGCTGGCGTGGAAGAGCGGCGAGCCGGGCGTGATCTTCATCGATCGGATCAACGCGCTCAACCCGACGCCGGCGCTCGGCGAGATGGAGTCGACCAACCCCTGCGGCGAATTGCCGCTGCTGCCGTTCGAGTCGTGCAACCTGGCGTCGGTGGACGTCGGCAAGTTCGTGAGCGGCGACCGCTTCGACTGGGAGCGGCTCGGGCGCTGCGTGCGGCTCGGCGTGCGGTTTCTCGACGACGTGATCGACGCCAATCGCTACCCGCTGCCGCAGATCGAGGCGATCACGCACGGCAACCGCAAGATCGGGCTCGGCGTGATGGGCTTCGCGGACGCGCTGGTGCGCCTCGACGTGGCGTACGACTCGGAGCGCGCGGTGGCGATCGGCGGCGAATTGGCGGCGTTCGTCGAGCGCGAGGCGCAGGCGGCGTCGGAGGAGCTGGCGCGCGAGCGGGGCGCGTTCCCCAACTGGGCGGGCTCGCGCTGGCAGCAGCAGGGGCGCAAGGAGCTGCGCAATGCGACCACGACGACCATCGCGCCGACGGGGACGATCAGCATCCTCGCCGGCTGCTCGGGCGGCATCGAGCCGCTCTACGCGGTGTCGTTCGTGCGCCAGGTGCTCGACGGCGAGCGGCTGGTCGACGTGCACCCGCTGTTCGTCGAGCGCGCGCGCCGCGAAGGCTGGTACTCGGAGGCGCTCATGCAGCGCATCGCCGAGCGCGGCTCGGTGCGCGGGATGGCCGAGGTGCCCGAGGCGGCGCAGCGCGTGTTCGCCACCGCCTACGACGTCGCGCCGGCGTGGCACATCCGGATGCAGGCGGCGTTTCAGGCGCACGTGCACAACGCGGTGTCGAAGACCATCAACTTTCCGCGCGCGGCGACGGTGGAGGACGTGCAGGCGGCGTACGCCGACGCGTATCGGCTGGGTTGCAAGGGCGTGACCGTGTACCGCGACGGCAGCCGCGAGGAGCAGGTGCTGTCGTTCGGTTTGCAAGGATCGGCGGCGGACGTCGACGGGACGCCGTGCCCCGAGTGCGGCGCGCCGCTGCCGCCGGTGCAGCAGGGCGCGTGCACCGTGTGTTTGGAGTGCGGCTATTCGCGCTGCTTGTGATTGACCTCGGTTTCCGTCGGTGTAGGATGCCGCCACTTTCGACGAACCGAGGAGAGACGACGATGTCGCAGAAACATCCGGAGCGGATCCACGACGGGGCGGCCAAGAAGCGGCGGCAGAAGACGGCGGCGGCGAAGAAGGCGCGCAAGGCGCTGCGCCTCAAGCTGCGCTCCGAGCGCGAAGGAAAGAAGTAGCCGCTGCCGCGCGT
>DASREC010000198.1:0-5110 GCA_035652295.1 Polyangia bacterium | reverse complement strand
GTTCGCCGCCGGCGAGGCGCTGGCGAAAGCGGGCGTCGACGTGATCTCCGGCGGCGCGCTCGGCGTCGACACCGCGGCGCACAAAGGCGCGCTGGCGGGCGGCGGCGCGACCGTCGCGGTGCTGGGCAGTGGAATCGACGTGGCCTATCCCGAGCGCAACACCGAGCTGTTCGCCGAGATCGTGCAGAGCGGCAAAGGCGCGCTCGTCACCCAGTTCGCGCCCGGCTCGCCGCCGCGCGCGGCGCAGTTCCCGGTGCGCAATCAGGTGATCGCCGGGCTGGCCGAGCTGGTGCTGGTGGTCGAGGCCTCGGAGAAGTCGGGCTCGCTGATCACCGCGCGCTTCGGCCGCGCGCTCGGCCGCACCGTGGTCGCGGTGCCGGGCTCGGCGGGCACCGACCGGCTGCTGGTGGGCGGCGCGCTGCCGGCGGCGTCGCCCGAGGACGTGTTGGCGATTCTCGACGGCAAGCCGCTGGCCGCGCCGTCGCTGCCCGACGATCCCGACGCGCGCCGCCTGTACCAAGCGCTCGACGCGGTGCCGCGCGACGTCGGCGATCTGGCGTTCCGCGCCGGCATGGCGATCGGAACGGCCTCGGCGGTGGTGATCGATCTCGAGCTGGATGGACTTGCCGCGCGTGCGTCCGGCGGACGCTACGTGCGATTGAGGTAGGAATGGCGAAAGCAGTAGCAAAGACCAAGAAGGCAACCGCGACCGCACCCTCCAAAGAGAAGAAGGTGGCGAAGGCGTCGTCCAAGCGCGACAAGGCGCTGGTGGTCGTCGAGTCGCCGGCGAAGGCGAAGACCATCAAGAAGTACCTCGGCTCGGGCTTCACCGTGAAGGCGTCGGTCGGCCACATCATGGATCTGCCCAAGAGCAAGATGGGCGTCGACGTGGAGCACGGGTTCACGCCCGAGTACGTCGTGATCCGCGGCAAGACCAAGATCATCGCCGAGATCAAGAAGACGGCGAAGGACGTCGACATCGTCTACCTCGCGCCCGACCCCGACCGCGAAGGAGAGGCGATCGCCTGGCACCTGGCGCAGGAGATCAAGCCGAACAACTCGAACATTCGCCGCGTGCTGTTCAACGAGATCACCAAGCGCGGCATCACCGAGGGGCTGCAGCACCCCTCGGATCTCGACGAGAAGAAGTTCGAATCGCAGCAGGCGCGCCGCATCCTCGACCGCCTGGTGGGCTACGAGATCTCGCCGATCTTGTGGAAGAAGGTGAAGCGCGGGCTGTCGGCCGGGCGCGTGCAGTCGGTGGCGGTGCGGATCATCGTCGAGCGCGAGCGGGAGATCACCGCGTTCCGGCCGGTCGAGTACTGGACGGTCGAGGCGAACGTCGAGGGCAAGAACCCGCCGCCGTTCCGCGTGCGGCTGTTCAAGGTCGACGGGCAGAAGCCGGAGCTGTCGACGGCGGATCAGACCAACGCGATCGTCGAGGAGCTCAAGAAGGCGCCGTTCAAGATCGCGCGCATCGAGCGCAAGGAGCGGCGCAAGTTCCCGCTGGCGCCGTTCATCACCTCGCGGCTGCAGCAGGAGGCGGCGCGCAAGCTGCGCTACACCGCCAAGAAGACGATGGCGCTCGCGCAGCGCCTGTACGAAGGGCTCGAGCTCGGCGAGGAGGGCGCGGTCGGTCTCATCACGTACATGCGCACCGACTCGACCCGGCTCTCCGACGACGCGGTGGCCGAGGCGCGCGCGTTCATCGCCGAGCGCTACGGCCAGGAGTTTTTGCCCGACGAGCCGGTGATCTACAAGTCGAAGAAGCAGGCGCAGGACGCGCACGAGGCGATCCGCCCGACGTCGATGCAGTACGATCCCGAGACCGTCAAGCGGCTGCTCTCCGCCGCCGCCGACGGCAACCAGGAGAAGCTGCGCGACGTCGAGGATCACGTGCGGCTCTACCAGCTGATCTGGAACCGCTACGTCGCGTGCCAGATGCGGCCGGCGATCTTCGATCAGACGACGGTCGACATCTCCGCCGGGCGGCACGGGCTGCGCGCGTCGGGGCAGGTGCTCAAGTTCGCCGGCTACACCGCGGTGTACACCGACAGCGCCGAGGAGACCGGCGACGTCGACGAGGGCGCGCTCAACCTGCCCGAGCTCGTCGAGGGCGAGACGCTCCAGGTGCACAAGATCGATCCCGAGCAGCACTTCACGCAGCCGCCGCCGCGCTTCACCGAGGCGTCGCTGGTCAAGGAGCTGGAGGAGAAGGGCATCGGCCGCCCGTCGACGTACGCGAATATTTTGTCGACGATCCAGGATCGCGGCTACGTCGAGAAGAAAGAGGGGCGCTTCCACCCGACGATGCTCGGCACGAAGGTGAACGGGCTGCTCGTCGAGTCGTTCCCCGACATCATGGACGTCACCTTCACCGCGCAGATGGAGGACGGCCTCGATCACGTCGAGGAGGGCACCGCCAACTGGCAGAAGCTGCTCGGCGACTTCTACTCGCCGTTCAAGCTCGACCTCGACAAGGCCGCGGTGCACATGCGCGACCTCAAGCGCGAGGAGATCCCGACCGAGCACGTGTGCGAAAAGTGCGGCTCGCCGATGGTCATCAAGTGGGGACGCAACGGCGAGTTCCTGGCGTGCTCCGGCTATCCCGAGTGCAAGAACACGCGCGAGTTCAAGCGCCGCGACGACGGCACCGTCGAGATCGCGCCGCAGGCCACCACCGACGAGAAGTGCGAGACGTGCGGCGCGCCGATGCTGGTCAAGCGCGGGCGCTTCGGCGAGTTCCTGGCGTGCTCGCGCTATCCCGAGTGCAAGACCACGCGGCCGATCTCGCTCGGCGTCGCGTGCCCCAAGCCGAATTGCGGCGGGTTCTTGACCGAGAAGCGCTCGCGGCGCGGCAAGGTGTTCTACGGCTGCTCGAACTACTCGAAGACGGGCTGCGACTTCGTGCTGTGGGATCGGCCGATCGCCGAGAAGTGCCCGCAGTGCGGCGCGGCGTTTTTGGTCAAGCGCGAGAACCGGCGCGGCACCGGGCGCATCCGCTGCGTGAAGGAAGGCTGCGGCTACGCGCAGGACCTCGGCTCGCCCGAGGGCGGCGCCGCCGACGGCGACTCGAGCGACGCCGCGTAACCACGTCGAGGGGGAACATGACCGTCGAGCAGGCGCTCACGAAGATCCGCGCGATCGCCGATCCGCGCGCCGTCAAGGTCTGGGCGCGCGCCGGAATGCCGACGGAGAAGTACCTCGGCGCCGGGCTGTCCAAGCTCAAGGCGCTCGCCAAGACGATCAAGAAGGATCACGCGCTCGCGCTCGGGCTGTGGGCCACCGGGATCCACGACGCGCGGCTGCTGGCGACGATGGTGGCCGATCCCAAGCTGGCGGATGCGGCACTTTGCCGCAGGTGGATGGCCGACGTGACGTTCTGGGATCTCGCCGACAAGCTGGCGCAGAACGTGGTGGCGAAGACGCCGCACGCGCGCGCGCTCGTCGAGGAGTGGCTGAAGTCGGATCGCGAGTGGGTGAAGCGCGGCGCGTTCGCCACCATCGCCGCGGCCGCCGCCTCCGCCGACGAGGCGCAGCTTCAGGCGTGGCTGGGCGCGATCCGCCGCGGGCTCGACGACGCGCAGAACTTCGTGCGCGATGGCGCCAACAACGCGCTCATCTACGTCGGGCGCGCCGGCAAACCGAAGGCGCACGCCGCGGCGCTCGCCCTCGCGCGCGCGCACGGGCCCGTCGAGGTCGACTACGGCGAGAGCTCGTGCCAGGTGCCCGACGCGGTGAAGATCCTCGGCGGCGCGGCCGCGCGGAGACGCGCGTGAGCCGAGCGCTCGCGTCGGCGCGCTCGCTGGCGATCGTGCTCGCGTGCGCGGCCGGCTGCGGCGGCGGCCCCAACCTCACGCAGTTCCGCCAGGACGAGAACGCCCTCCAGTGCGACGTCATCTTCCGCTGCTGCACGCCCGCGGTGCAGGCGCTCTACGGCGCCGACCCCGCCGCGTGCGCCAAGACGCTCGACGCGCGCATCGACACCAGCGTCGCCGAGGACTCGATCTCCAAGGGCAAGACCAAATACGATCCGGGGCTCGCGCAGCAGTGCCTCGACGCGCAGCGCGCCGCGTTCGCCGACTGCGATGCGCCGCTCCAGCCGGTCGCGCCCGATCCGTGCCCGAGCGTCGCCGTCGGCACCGTGCCCGATCAGGGCGACTGCGATCAGCGCGTGGTGCAGTGCGTGCCCGGCGAGTTCTGCCTCTCGACCAACCCCGCGCCCGCGCCCGGCGCGTGCCAGCAGAAGTCGGGACAGAACGACAGCTGCGCCGACGTCGCGTGCGCCGACGGGTTCGTGTGCAACGCGAGCTTCGTGTGCGTCACGCCGATCCCCGACGGCGACAACTGCGTCATCAACGCCGAGTGCGCCAGCCAGAATTGCGTGAGCATGATTTGCGCGCCGGTCCCGACGGTGCGCCACGCGATTTGCCACTGACTCGGCCGATCACGACAATCGTGTACGCGCTCTAACGCCGCAACCAATCGTTGATGACCGCGCCCACCCGACGTAGCCTCGAACCAATGACCGACCGCGCACCATCGCGGCTGCGCACGCTCGCCGGCTACGCGCTCACGCTCGGCGCGTCGGTGGGCCTGTACTTCCTCATCCTCGCGCGCGGCCGTCCGCTCGGCGCGCCGCCGCCCGTCGAGGGCGCGGTCAAGTTCGGCGCCGCGCAGCCGCCCGGCCAGGTCGACGCGCTGCTGCACGTGCTGCTCGCGCTGGTGGTCGTGATCGTGCTCGCGCGCGCCATCGGCTCGCTGTTCCGCCGCTTCCAGCAGCCGCCGGTGGTCGGCGAAATCCTCGCCGGCATTTTGCTCGGCCCGTCGCTGCTCGGCCGCGTGGCGCCGCACGTCTCGGCGTACGTGCTGCCGCCGAGCGTGGCGCCGTT
Organism: Polyangia bacterium; assembly: GCA_035652295.1. Classification (GTDB taxonomy): domain Bacteria; phylum Myxococcota_A; class Polyangia; order Palsa-1104; family Palsa-1104; genus DASREC01. The sequence goes on along the minus strand of DASREC010000198.1, from coordinate 218 downwards.
CCTCGGCGTGCTGTCGCAGGTGGGCGTCATCCTCTACATGTTCCTCGTCGGGCTCGAGCTCGATCCGGGGCTCCTGCGCAAGCGCGGCCACGCGACGGTGGCCATCTCGCACGCCAGCATCATCGCGCCGTTCCTGTTGGGCTGCACGCTGGCGCTGTTCATCTACCCCATCTACTCGACCAACGACGTGCCGTTCAGCTGCTTCGCGCTGTTCCTCG
>DASREC010000197.1:0-11371 GCA_035652295.1 Polyangia bacterium | reverse complement strand
CGATCGCCGGCGCGCACCACCAGCGCCTCGGCCACCGGCGACAGCAGCACCGCCGCGGGCGCCAGCCCACCGTCGGCCATCGCGCCGGTGAGCTCGATCATCGCGTCGGCGGCGAGGCGATCGTCACGCGCCTGCTCGGCGAGCCGCGCGGCGTCCTGGAGCGGCGCGACCGCGCCCGGTTCGGCGAACTCGTGGATCAGGCGGCCGAGCAGCAGCGCGGCCTCGGCGCGCACGGGCAAGAACCCGGTCGCCTCGGCCTCGGCGCGCGCCTGCTCCGCCTGCGCCCGCGCCTCGCGCAGACGGCGCGCGTCTCCGAGGGCGCGCGCGCGATCGAGGTGCGCGCGCGCGGCGTCGATGGCCGCCAGCGCGGCTGCGTCTCTCGGCGCCGGCACGCGCTCCGTGAGCGCGCGCGCGTCGGCGCACTCGTCGACCGGCGGCAGCGCCGACGCGGCGTGGATGGCGTTGGCGAGCGCCTCGGCGTCCACGCCGCGGCTCCACTCGTCGGTGAGCGCGCTCAGCGTCGCGCGCCGCCGCTCGAGGCACGCCATGCGCAGGTCGAGCAGGCTATCCGATTGGCGGCCCTCGACCCGCGTCGCGCGGCACGCCTCCTCGTGCATCGCCGTCCACTCGCCGGTGTAGTGGTCGAGCGACGCCGCCACCTTGACGAACGTCTCGCCGGCGAACGGCAGCCCGGTGGCGACGAACGCGCGCTCGGACGCCGCGCGGCGGCCGGCGTCCCACACGCCGGCGAGCCGCGCCGAGGCGTCGCCGCACACGGCCGCGCGCTGCTTCTGCACGACGCGAGCGAAGGCGGCGAGCGCCGCGAGCGCGAGCACCACCGCGCCTACGCGCGTCGCGCGCCGCCGCGTGCGCTCGGGATCCCGCTCGAGCTCGACGAGCAGCGCGCTCATCGTCGGCCAGCGCTCCTCGCGCCGCGGGCGCAGGCCGCGCAAGATCACGTCGCCGAGCCAGCGCGGCACGTCGCTCTTGCGCGGCGCGAGCGCGTCACCGCCGAGCGCCGCCTGTTTGTAGCCGTCGGCGTCGGAGGGAAACGGCCGCTGCTGGTAGAGCGCCTCGTAGAGCGCGACGCAAAACGAGAACTGATCCGACTGCGCATCGCTCGCCTCGCCGCGCAGCTGCTCGGGCGGCAGGTAGCCGGGCGTGCCGAGCACCGCGCCCTGGCGGGTGGCGCCGGGCTCACGCGCGTCCGCGCCGCCGCTCGCGCGCGTGACGCTGACCAGACCGAAGTCGCCGACGCGCGCGCGCCCGTCGTGCCCGATGAGCACGTTGTCGGGTTTGAAGTCGCGGTGCACCAGCCCCGCGGCGTGCGCCGCCTGCAGCCCGCGCCCGGCGGCGGCGAACATGCGCACGATCTCGCGCCAGCCGCGGCGCGCGCCCGCGAGCCACGCCTTGAGCGTCTGCCCGTCGATGAACTCCATGGCGATGAACAGCTGCCCCGCGACCGCGCCGACGTCGTGGACCGCGACTACGTTCGGGTGCGACAGCTTGGCCATCGCCTGCGCCTCGCGCTGCAGGCGGGCGCGCCCTTCGCTCTCGCGATCGCCGCTCGACGCGCCGGGGCGCAGGAGCTTGAGCGCGACGCGGCGATCGAGCACCGGGTCGTACGCCGAGAGCACGACGCCCATGCCGCCGCGGCCGAGCAGCCCGATGACGACGAAGCGCCCGATGGTGCCGCCCGGCGGAGGCCCATCGCCCTCGCCGTCGGCTGCGCCGGGGAGCGACGTCGTGTCATCCGCGGCCACGCGGAGATCTTACTACGCCGCGCCGCGATCAGGCGCCGTCGTCGTCGCTGCTGCCCGGAATCGTGTCCCAGAATTGCTTGTCGGCATTGATGGCCTGCGCGGTGGTGATCGGCTTCCGGTGCTCGGCCGCTTCGCGCAGCTTGTCGTAGAGCGCCTGGGTCAGCGTCAGCTTCTGCGCCTGCAGGATGGTGATGTTGCGCGCGTACTGGACCTGGACCGCCTGCGAGCTCACGTCGGCCACGAGGTGGAGGCGCAGCTCATCGATCGGCTGATTGAGCGCCATCACCGACTCGATGATCGCCTTCGCATCGGCCCAGCTGCGCTTGAAGGCGTCGAGCGGCGCCTTGTTCCCGGCGCTCCCGTGGTTGGTCTTTTGGAACGGATCGCCCCGCTCGGGCGAAACCTTGTCGAGCGCGCCGTAGGCCGTGTTGACCAGCGACGTATAGGTGCCGAGCTCGTTGTCGTTGTCGGCGATCTTGTCGCGCAGCTTGGCCTGCTCGCGCTGCTCCTGCGGCATTTTGTCGTAGCCGTGCGCGTCGGCCTCGCGCGCCTTGACCTGCTTCACGCTCTCGCCCGGCTTGTTCTTCACCGCCTCGAGGAGCGCGGAGTGGCGCACGTGCTCGAACTGATCGATGTGGCGATCGATGATCTTGAGCTGCTCCTCGCGCAGCCCTTCGGGGAGATCGGTGTAGCGCTTGGGATCGGCCACGTGCGCGCGCCGCGCCTCGAGCAGCTGGATCTGCATCTCGCTCTGCTTGGTGATGTCGGCCGCCGCGCCCGGATTGCTGGCGAGCGCCGCGTTGTATTGCTTGACCAGCGTCTCCAGCGCCACTCGCCCCGCGTGGCCGGGGAAGTTCGGATCGCCTTGCAGCTCGAGATCCCAGCCGAGCTCGCTGTGCTGAAGGCCCGCCGCCATGCGCGTCCCACCGTCGGCCATGAGCTTGCTGAGCACGCGCATCTTGTCTTCGCGCGTCTTGGCCTCGCGCAGCTGCGGCGAGACCTTCTCGAGCTCGCGCAGCGTGCGCAGATCGACGTCGGCGGTCAGCGTCCAATCGCCCGACGCCTTGGCGCCGCCGTCGTGCTTCTTGTCGGAGAACACCTGCCCCATGGTCTTGCGGTTGTACTCGCCGTCGCCGCCGCTGACGTGGCCGGTGAGCGTGTAGCCCGCCTCCTTGCCGTTCTCCATGCGCGAGTCGATCTGCATGCTCGAGTGCTCTTCGTCGTCGCCGAAGACGTGCTTGGCGATCCAGCTCGGATCTTGATCGTGCGACTTCTTGCCCTCGAACTGATCGTGCTTGCCCTGTTCGTCCTGCACGTGCTTCTCGCTGGTCTCCTGCTGCCACTGCGCCTTGCCCATACCGGCGACGGCGATCTTGTCGTGCTCCTCCTGGCTCTCCCCGTCCTCGGTGCGCATCAGCTTGCCGCCGCTCGTCGGCGGGACGCGGTCCTTGCAGAACTTCGAGAACGCGGCCTGCCCCTCCTTGGTGGAAAGGTCGAAGCGCGCGGTGACCGCCTTGTAGGAGTTCGACGAGCCGCCCTTGCTGTCGCTCAAGAACTTCGCGTCGGCGGTGACGTCGGTGCCCTTGCCGGCGGCGACCATGACGGTGACGTCGAACAGCTTCTCCGAGACGCGGTGCACGTCGACCTCGTTGGTGTTGGTCTTGGTGTGCGAGGCGCCGACGCTGGCGAACTCGATGTTGACCTGGCCGCTGGCGCCGACCGAGTCGGTCGAGCCCATGCCGCGCGTCTCGCCGATCGGGATCGCCATCGCGCCCTGCGCCGACGTCGGATCCGCGGGATCGTCGATCTTCTCGGCGGCGTGCTCCTTGAACTCGTTCGCCTTCTCGAGGTCCTTGAACTCGCGCACGCCGCTGTGGAAGTTCGAATGATCGACGCTGACGCTGCCGCCGACGGGGCCTTTGCTCGCGCCGGCGCCCGCACCGACGCTGTTCGTCACCATGTACGTGACCTCGTAGTGATCGCCGACCTTCACCGGATCGTTCGCGTGCACCGTACGGCCGGCGTGGACGGTCGCCTTCACCGACGTGCCGCCCTTGGTCATCATGCTGTAGCCGGCGTGCGCCGTGGCCGAGCCCTCCTTCCAGTTCACGTCGGCGCCGGCGTTCACCGAGTGCGTCGTGCCGGCGGCGTTGGTGCGCGCGTGGCTCACGTCGGCGCCGGCGCCCTCGCGGCCGACGTGACCGCTCGCGTCGGTGCTCTTCGACGAGGCGACGACCGGCTTGCCGTCCTCGCCCATCACCGGTTTTCCGTCGGGGCCCATTTGATTCTCGACGGTCTTCTTTCCCACCCCCGCTTTGATCTGTCCGCCGCCTTCGGTGCTGAAGCCGGCCTTCTTGGTCGTCTCCTGCGATCCTTTTTCAGTCTCGTGCGCGTTGGTGCGGCCGACCTCGCCGCTGACGTTTCCCTTCCAGTCGACGCCCGCCGAGGCGTCGGTCGCCTTCTTCTGCTTGTTCTCGCCGACGCCGGCCTCGACCTCGTGGTGGCCCTTGAGCTTGGCGCCCTCGGCGTAATCGACGTCGACGCCGCCGCTCACCTCGGTCTTGTGCGAGACCTCGCCCTCGTTGACCTGGTGGCTCGCGCCGCGCTCGTAGCTCGCGCCCTTGGCGCCGACCGCGGTCGTGCTCTTTTTTTCGTCGACCTTTTTTTCATCGCCGAGCGTGGTGGTGGTGGTGTCGGTGTTGTCGCGGGTGACCTTGCCGTCCTTGTAACCGTACTTGGCGGGGCCGTGCTCGTTCTTGGTGATCTCGACGGCGTTGTCGTCGTCGTAGTGCACCTGCGAGCCGGTCGGAACGCCGTCGACCTCGGCGGCCTCGGGGTGATCGACGGCTTGCGCCTCCTGCTTGCGCTTCTCGGTCGTCGCCGCGCTCTGCTGCGCCTTGAGCTGATCGCGGCGCTTGCGCGCGCGGGCCAGCATGAGCATGCGCATGCGCGGATCCTGCTTGAGCTGGTCGTGCTCGCCGCCGTCGGAGCGATCGAGATCGCTCCACCCGAGCTGAGCCAATTCGGCGTCCGTCGCTGCGCGATCGCTTGGGTTGCCCATCGCGCGCATCGGTAGCAACCGGCGCGCCACGCGACGAGCCCCTGCCGGCCAGACGCGAGGCAGCGCGCTCGACAGTTCGACCAGGCAGTTTGTTGGTCAATCTGATCGCTCCGTCGCGCGGAGACGCCGAACGCGCGCCTCCGCGCCTGGTGCCGGCTGCCGGAATAATGCGATACGCTGCGACTCGATGTCGATCGAGCCGGCCGCGCGCGCGCGACGCGTCGTTCACCACGGCGAGGCGGTGGCGTGGCTGCGCGCGCAGGGACGCATCCCCGGCGCGAGCCTGGTGACCTCGCTGCCCGACGTCTCGGAGCTGCCGGGGCTCGGGCTCGACGGATGGCGGCGCTGGTTCGTCGCCGCCGCGGCGGCGGCGATGCACGTAGTCCCCGACGAGGGCGCGGCGATTTTCTTTCAGAGTGACATCCGGCATCACGGCGCTTGGATCGACAAGGGCGCGCTCGTCGCCCGCGCGGCCGACGAGGCCGGGATGACGCCGCTCTTCCACAAGATCGTTTGCCGCCTGCCGCCCGGGACCGCGACGTCGGGGCGGGCGAGCTACGCCCACCTGCTCGGGTTCGCACGTGCGCCGCGGCCGCCTCGTCGCGCCACCGCCGACGTGCTGCCCGACGGCGGCTTTCAGCCGGGAAAAAAGTCGATGGGGGTGAACGCCTGCGTCGAGGCTTGCCGGTTCGTGCGCGGCGAAACCAGCACCCGCACCGTCGTCGATCCTTTTTGCGGCTGGGGCACGGTGCTGGCGGTGGCGAATGCGCTCGGCCTCGACGCGGTCGGCGTCGATCATTCGGCGCGCATGTGCCGGCGCGCGCGAACGCTCGAGCTCGCGCTCGCAGAGCCGCCGCGCCTCGAGAGTCTTCGCCGGCAAAAGGCCGCCCGGTGACGCGCGCGCCGCGCGCGATGTGCGCCCACTGCCGCCGCCCGGCGGTCGTCTGCTATTGCGCCGTGCTGCCGAGCCTGGCGACGCGGACGCGCGTGCTCGTGCTGCAGCATCCGCGCGAGCGGGACGTCGGCATCGGCACCGCGCGCATGGCGCACCTCGCGCTGCCCGGCTCGATCCTGCGCGTGGGCGTCGACTTCTCCGCCGATCCGGTGGTCGCCTCGACGCTGGCGAGCGGCGCGCCGAGCTATCTCCTGTTTCCCGGCGCCGGCGCGCGCGACCTCCGCGAGCTGCCGACGGACGAGCCGATCACGCTGGTGGTCGTCGACGGCACGTGGTCGCAGGCGCGCAAGCTCGTGCGGGTGAATCCCGCGCTCGCGGCGCTGCCGCGCGTCGCGTTCACGCCGCGGCGTCCGAGCGACTACCGCATCCGCCGCGAGCCCGCCGACTTCTGCGTCTCGACCATCGAGGCGCTCACCGAGGCGCTCAACGTCCTCGAGCCGGACGGCGAGCCGTTCGATCCGTTGCTCGATCCATTCCGCGCCATGGTCGATCGGCAAATTCAGTTCGCGACCGAGGTTCGAGCGAATCGGCACCATCGGGGCGAACCGCGGGCGCGCGATCGATCGCCGTCGACGCCGTCGACGCGGCTCGCCGCCGACTGGTCGCGGCTCGTCTGCGTCCAGGGCGAGGCCAACGGTTGGCCGATTCGCGATCCGGCGCGCCAGGATCCGGAGATCGTCCACTTCGTCGCCTGCCGCCCGTCGACCGGCGCGCTCTACGAAGCCGTGGTGGCGCCGCGACGGCCGCTGGCGCCGCTCACGCCGCAGCACCTCGAGCTCCCGGCCGCGCGGCTGATGGCCGGCGGCACCGTCGAGGAGTGGCGGCGATCGTGGCGCGCGTTCTCCCGCGACGACGACGTGCTGGTGCAGTGGGGCTGCTTCTACGCAAAGCTGGCGGCGGCCGACGGCGTGCTGCTGCCGAGGCGGCGAATGGATCTGCGCGGCGAGCTCTCGCCGTCGGTGCGCCCGCGTGGCGGCACGCTCGAAGAGTGCGTCGCGGGGTTCGGCGCGCCGGTCGCTCCGCTCGGTCTCGACGGCCGCGGCGGCCGCCGGCTGTCGGCGCTGGTCGCGCTGGTCCGCGCGCTCGAAGCGCGTCAGTAACGTCAGTTGCTAGCCACCTCTTTTCCAAGCTTCGACGATATCGGCGAAGGTCTTGGCGAGGGCGTCATCTTTCGTCTTGAACTGCACCTGACCGTGGTGGGTCATTCGGACGAGATACTTGCCGTGCACCGGCACCAGCGCCGCGTCCCATTGAAGGATCAGCGGGATCGAGAGAAACGCCCGCTGATCGTCGGTCTCGGCCTCCGCGAATAAGAGCCCTTCTGTCGGCCTGATTGACTCCTGCTGATACCCGTAGCCTCGAAACATCTGGGTCCAAAGCTTTATCCCCACGGTCTCATACGAGTCACTCCACATTCCGTACTCCGTGAGCCAAAGCAACGTCTCTGGGTGATGGTCACCCTCGAGTTGCGTGCTCAGAATGTTGCTCAGACCGACGCAGTCGCGCCCAATGCGAGGGAGCGCCAGTTCGACCAGGTGCGAATCTCCGATGAAGTCCAGGTGTTGCTTTTTAGAGGCAGCAACACCTCGCCGATTGCACCAAGCCTGGCAATCGTCGATTGACATGGGTGTCATGAGCGGTCCTCACCTCTTTGGATTCCGACGAGGAGATCCCAGCACCGTCAAGGACGGTACGTGGCATCTTAGCGGAATGGGCGCGCGTGCGATCGAAGAGCTCGACCTCTCGCTCGACCTGATCCGCGCGTCGCCGCGCGACGTCGGAACGATCGAGCTCATCGCTCGCCGGCCAGCCGAGAACGAGCGCGAGCTCGTCGACGAGGCCGAGCTCGATCTGACGCGCGGGCTGGTCGGCGATATGTGGAGCTGGCGCAAGAGCCGCCGCACGCCGGATGGGTCGCCGAATCCCGATCAGCAGCTGACGCTGATGTCCGCGCGCGCGATCACGGCGATCGCTGGCGATCGCGCCGAGTGGCCGCGCGCGGGGGATCAGTTGTACGTCGATCTCGATCTCTCGACATCCAACCTGCCGCCGGGCAGCCGCCTCGTCCTCGGCTCGGCGGTGGTCGAAATCACCGCGGTGCCGCACACGGGTTGTGCCAAGTTTGCGGCGCGATTCGGCATCGATGCCCAGCGCTGGGTCAACACTCCGGTCGGCCGCGAGCTCCGCCTGCGCGGCGTCAACGCGCGCGTCGTCGTCGCCGGAAGGCTGCGCCGCGGCGATTCGATCCGCAAGCTCGACCAGTAGCTCCACGAATTCCCCAACCCGATCAGCCGCAACTCGCGGGCGACGGTAGCGTGCAGATGCCGGCGGTGGATCCGCCGGTGACGATGCAGCGCGCGGGATGGACGCACTCCGGGCCCAGCGTCGCGTCGCACGGCTGGCCGTCGGCCGCGTTCGCTTTGCACGCGCCGGACTCGCCGACCGGCGCGACGCCCGCGTCGCCGTAGCAGCCGCCGGCGGCGCAGCTCGCGATCGTGCCGTTCGGCAGTATGCCGCACGGTTTGCCGTCGCCGAGAAACGGCAGCGGCCGGCACGCGCGCGTCGACGCCGAGATGCCGTCGCACACGAGGCCGCGCGTCGTGTCGCAGTTGCCCAGCGCGCCGCCGCACGGCGCACCGAGGCCGAGCGCGGGCTCGCACGTGGGCGCCGCGCCGTTCACGCTCACGCACGCGAGGTCGGCGCCGCACGGCATCGCGCTCAAGTCGCACGGCATGCCTTGAAGCGGCACATCGGCGCAGGTGAACGTGCGCGGCGGGCACTGGAATCCGCGCGCGCAGTTCGAGCTCACGCACGGCGCGCCCGCGACCGGCGGCGCGGCGCACGCCCCGCAGACGGCGGTCTTGCTCGCGCCGCAGTAGCCGCTCGCGCACTGCGGGTCGTACGCGCACGGCGCGCCCATCGCGCGCGTCCCGACGGCGGGACACGCGGCCGGGATCCGGGTCGCGAAGAAATCGGCGCACGTGACCTGCTCGAACGCGATCGCGCACGCCTCGAGCGCGAGCGGCGCCGCGTTCACGCCCGGCGCCTGCGACTGCAGCATGCACGCGAGCTGTTCGCGCTGCAGGCAGGTCTGCTGGTCTCCGAAGATCATCACGATCGACCCGCCGTCGGAACAGCTCGCGCGCTTTGCGCAGCGCGCCTGGGCGACGTCCTGACACGCGAGCGTGAGCGGCGGACCGTAGCCGCACGACGCGAGCAAGAGGCAGCCGGCGATCGCGCGCGCGCTCATGGCCCGACGAACACGCCGTCACCGGCCGTGCCCGCGTACACGACGCCGTCGGGCGAGACCGCCAGCGCGCGCACGTCGAGGTTGAACAGCCCGTCGTTCACGCGCGCCCAGGTCGCGCCGGCGTCGAGCGATTGGTACACGCCCGACGGCGTGCCCGCGTACACGACCGCGCGCGCGAACGGATTGACCGCGATCGCGTTGACCGCGGTGTTCGACAGACCGGTGTTCGACGGCGCCCAGCTCACGCCGCCGTCGGTCGTCTTGAACACGCCGCCGCCGTTGGTCGCCGCGTACGCGAGGCCGGCCGTCTTGCCGTCGAGCGCGAACGCGGTCACCGGCGAGGTGAAGCCGGCGTTCGCCGACTGAAACGTCACGCCGCCGTCGGTGGAGCGCACCACGCTCTCGACGCCGCCGTCGTTCGCGCCGAGGCCCGCGGCGTAGAGCGTGCTGGTCGCGCCGTCGAACGCGAGCGCGTTCACGAACGTGAGCCCGCTGTCGACCGGCGACCAGGAGGCCGCCCCGTCGGTGCTCTTGTACATCCCGACGAACTCGGTGCCGGCGTAGAGCTCGGCGGGCTTGTTGGGATCGATCGCCAGCGCCAGCACGACGGCGAACGGCGGCATGCCGGCGCCCGCGGGCGCGAAGGTCGAACCGTGGTTGGTGCTCTTCGCGACGCCGATGGCGGTCGCCGCGTAGACGTTCGACGGCGTGGTCGGATCGACGGCGAACGCGAACACCGGCAGCGGCGCGGTCGACGGCGAGGTCCACTTCGCGCCGGCGTTGCCGGTGCGGAACACGCCGGTGAGCGCGCCGCCGTACAGGTTGTTCGACGAAGTGGGATCCGAGGCGAGCGCGAGCACGAACGTGTTGTCGAGCCCCGTCACCGACGGCGCCCAGTGCGCGGCGGAGTCGCTCGAGCGAAACGCGCCGGCGGTGGTGGCGGCGAGCAGCGTCGCCGGCGCGGCGGGATTGATCGCGAGCGCCGCGATCGCGAGGTTGACCGGCAAGCCGGTGTCGAGCGCCTGCCACGTCGCGCCGAGCGTGGTCGAGCGGAACACGCCCGTCGTCGCGCCGCCGGCGTACACCACGGACGCGGCCGGATCGATCGCGACCGCCGCGATCTCGCCGGTCGGTCCCGTCGTCGCCGCGCTCCACGTCGTGCCGCCGTTCACCGAGAAATACACGCCCGCTTTCGAGCCGACGAACACGTTCAGCGACGAACGCGGATCGACCGCGACCGAGGTGAGATCCTTTTCGGTCAGCGCGCTCACCGCCGAGAAGTGCGCGCCCCCGTCACTGCTGCGGTACAGCCCGCTCGACGCCGTCGCCGCGTAGAGGGTCGTCGGCGCCGACGGGTCGAGCGCCAGCGCGCGCACGCTGCCGGCGACGCCCACCTGCGTCCACGTGGCCGCGCCGTCGGTGGACTCGAGCACGCCGGTCGCGCCGGCGGCGGCGAAGATCCGGTGCGACGCCGCGTCGATGGCGAGCGCGTACACGGCCGTCGACGAGAAACCGGCGTTCGCCGGCGCGAACGTCTGCGCGCCGTCGGTCGACCGGTACACGCCGCTCGCCGTCGCCGCGTAGACGTTGGCCGGCGCCGCGGGATCGACCGCGACCGCGTTGACGGTGGCGGGCGCGACGCCCGACGCCAGCGCCCACGACGCGCCGCCGTCGACGCTGCGATACAGCCCGCCGACCGCGCCCGCGTACACGTTCATCGGCTGCGTGGGATCGATCGCGAACGTGGTGACCGCGCCCGGCGGCGTCCCCGACGACGAGCGCGTCCACCTGAACGGCGCGGCGCCTTCGGCGACGGCGAGATCGTCGACGGGCGCGACCGAGAGATCGTGCAGGTGATCGAGCGAGTCGAGATCGAGGCAGCCGGCGAGCGCGAGCGCGGCGCAGGCGGCGAGCCGCGCGCGCATCATTAGAAGCGCACCACGAAGCCGTTCGCCGCCGGCGAGAGCTGCGCCCGCGCGGCACGCGAGCGCTTCAGATCGATCACCCAGAGCACGACGTCCGCGGCGGCGAGCGCGCCGCCGATCGCGAACAGCGCGTACGCAGCGTTCGAGCGCGCCGCGAGATCGCTCCACTCCGACGGTACGCACTCGCGCGGCAGGCTCGCGCAGTAGCTCTTGCGCGCGGGAAAATCCGCCGCCGCCGAGCCGTACAGCCCGCCGCCGACGGCGAACGCGACCACCGCGGCCGCGCCCACGACGATCGCCGGCACGCGCAATCGCTTCGGCGGCGGCGCAGGCGCGGACGGCGCGGGCGGCGGCTGCTCGCGTCGCAGGCGCTCGGTCAGCGCGGCCACGCGCTTGCGCGCCTCGTCGGTGTCGGGC
>DASREC010000196.1:0-21323 GCA_035652295.1 Polyangia bacterium | reverse complement strand
TTGCGCCGTTCGCCGCGTTTGCGCCGCTCGCCGCGCTCGGGCCGGACGTCGCGCCTGCGCCATCGGTCGCGCGCGCACGAGCGGCCGGCGCGCGCTCCGCCAGCGCGACCACCCAATGGTGCACGAGCTCCACGCGCGCGCGCGCCGCTCGTTCGAGCTCCGCCACCACGTCGGCCGAGCGCGCCGGCGCTCGCGCGCTCTCCGCGCGTTCCGGCGCGCCCGCCGCCTTCGAGGGCTCGCGCTCTACAATCTCGCGAACCAGCTTCTCGGACGACTCCATGGTTCCATCGACACGATCGTGTACCAATCGATCGACACGGTCGTGTACCAATCGGTCGACGGTTCTCTCGACTACCGTACTGACTTTTTCATTGAGCTGTTTACTGAGATCTTTACTCACTTCGCGGTCGACCACCCTGGTCTGCGCTCGCGCGAGCGGCGCCACGATCGGCTGCTCCGCGCGCGCCGCCGCCGGCGCCGCCTCGGCCCGCTCCGGCTTCGTCCACGCCGCGTGCACGATGGGCGGCAGCTCCCGCTCGAACCCGGCGCGCACGCCGCGGCGGAGCAGCACCTCCGAGCTCAACGACGTGCGCCGCCCGAGGCGCTCCAGCTCGCCGAGGATCCGCCTCGCCAGCGTCAGCCGCACCAGCCCCGGCTCGAGCCGCCCGAGCAGCCGCCGCACCAGGTACGGATCCAACGCCTCGCGCCAGCGCTCGCTCACGTGGCCGCCTTGCCGATGAGCCGCGCCGCCGACGCCAATTGACTCAAGAGCGGCTTGGTCAGCCCGCGATGGATCAGCTCCACGCTCTCGATCGCCACCTGACCGTCCTGCGCGGCGTCGAACGCCGGCCCCGACCACTTGACCGGCAGCGCGTCGAGAAAATCCCACCACATGACCGGCAGCCGCTGCGCGTCGAGCAGCATGATGGTGCCGTGTTTGCGCCGGATGATCCCGCGCGACGTGCGATCGAACCAACCCCACAGCGAATCGATGTCGATGAGCCCGTGCGACAGCACCAGGTTGGGATAGGTCGTCTCTTTGAAGATCTTGTGCACGAAGCCGTTGACGCCGCCTTCGACGCGATCGTCGGTCGCGATCGAGCCCTCGAGCCCGCTCACGTGCGTGAAGCCGCCGACCAGGAGCCCCTCGATCTCGACGAGGAAGTTGTGCGCGGCGTAGGGATCGAGCCGCTTGCCCACCGCCGGCGCGCCGGCGGTGATGGCGGCGTTGAGGCCGACCGGCAGCGGGCTCATCGGCCGCTCCGCGACAGCTCGTTCAAGCGCTCATTCATGCGCGACACCTCGGCCACCCATCCCTGCCGCTCGCGGTGCTCCATCGCCAGGATCTGATCGAGCGGCCAGTGCAGATAGTGAGAGAGGAACGCTACCTCCTCGGCCAACCGCGCCGAGGGGTAGCTCACGATTCCCCCAGGGCGTGCGTCTCCACCTCGAACTCTCCCGAGCAGTGCGGACAGGCGACGCGCAGCCGGCTGTGTCCATTCTCGTTGATGCGTCGATAGAGCTCCTGCAAGAACACCAGGTCGCCCGACGGCATGCCTTCAATCACTTTTGGATTGATGTATTGAATCGATCCGAGGCGCGTGATCACGCGCGACATCAAGATGACCACCAGGTAGCCCGGGTTGGTCTGCACGCGCGGATCCTTGAGCGGCGCGATCTCGTCGTAGGCGGTCGACATGCGCATCGCGCCTTCGCGGTGCAGCACGCCCTCGCCGTCGCGCACGCCGTGCGGCAGCGTGAACGGGAACTCGACGGGCTCGCTCGCGCTCACTTCCACGACGTCTTCTCCACGCCTTCGTGCACGAGCTCGAGCGTCTCGATCGCGATGGCGTCGCTCGTGGCGTCGAAGCTCGGGCCGGACCACTTGGTGGGCCACGCGTTCTTCACCGTCCAGCGGATGCGCTCGTTCTGCAGATCGTCGAACAGCACGATGGCGATGTCGCGCCGCGCGATCTTGCCGTTCGCGACGTCGTTGTACCAATCCCACAAGCTCGACTCGCTGGTGATGCCGTGCGCGAGCGTGATGTTGGTGACGTTCACCAGGCCGCCGAGCTGGCGCGACGCCAGCGACGTCTCGGTGCCTTCGCGGTACTTGACGGCGCTGCGCGCGCTGTCGAGCCCGGCGCACGTCTTGAACTGCGCCTGGATGACGCCGCCCAGCTCGACTTTGAACATGTATCCGCCATACGGATCGGTGCGATTCAAACCGGGCATGGTCGCTCCTTTGTCGTTCAGCCTGCGATGGCCGCGTTTACGCCTTCGACGCTCTGCACCAGCCGCACGTAGATGAACTCGCCGGGCGCGAGCGGCGCGAGCCCGATCTGCGCGACCATCATTCCGCGGTCGCGCACCGCCGGCGGGTTGGTCTCCTCGTCGCACTTGACGAAGAACGCTTGATCGGCCGTGTGGCCCTTGAGGCCGCCGCGCACGAACAGCTCGTTGAAGTACGCGTTGAGCTGGCGCGACACGCGCACCCACAAGCGCAGATCGTTGGGCTCGAACGTGGCCCACGCGGTCATGCGCTCGAGCCAACGCTGCACGCTGATGAACAGCCGCCGCACGTTGATGAACGTCCACGTCTCGTCGGCGGCGAGCGTGCGCGCGCCCCACGCGCGGATGCCGCGGCCCGGCAGCGCGCGCAGCACGTTGATGCTCGGCTGGCCGAGCGCGCGGTGCTCGGCGTCGGTCAGCACCGCGGAGAGATCGACGATCCCCGTCAGGTCCAGGTTGGCCGGCGCCTTGTGCACGCCGACCGTCTCGTCGGTGTAGTGGTACGTGCCGGCGACGTGGCCGCACGGCGGATACCACGTGTCGTCGCCGGCCACTTTGATCCGCGGAAAGTAGAGCGCGCTCGAGCGCGAGCCGCGCCACCCGTAGAGCGCCTGCTGCTGCGCGATCACGCCCGCCGGATCCGAGTCGAGGATCGCGAAGCAATCGCCGCGATCCTCGCACGCCTCGAGCAGCGCCCGCTGCGTCGGGATCACCACCGACGAGAGATCCACGCCCACGGCGGCGGCGTTCATCAGCGACGGCGCGCACGCCAGGTCCGCGTCCTCGAGCGGCGCGAGCATCTCGAACGCCTCCCGCCAGAGCGCGACCAGCGCCGCGGGCGTGGTGATGCGCGAGGGATCGATGAACACCACGCGGCACTCGTGCCCGCCGTTCTCGAAGAAGCCCTTGACCGCCGCGAGCAGGTACGCGTCGGGCGACCAGCTCGCGAGCCCGAGCTGCAGCTCGACGAAGCGCGCGATGGTGAACGGACCGGAGATCGGCTGCGGCGCCGCCGCGGCGACGAGCGCCGGATCCGCCGCGGGCGCTCCGTAGCCGAAGAACACCGGCAGGCCGGTGGTGAACGCCGCCGGCTGCTCGGGCGCGACCTTTTGCAGGTACACGCCCGGGATCAGGTTCGGCTGGAGTCCGGTCAGCTCCCTCGGCAGCGCCATGTCTCTCCCCTCGCGCGAGCGGCGGAGCTATTGCGCCGGCGGCGGCGCTGTGGTCTGTCCGATCTGGAAGATCACGAACTCGGCGGGGCGGATCACGGCGACGCCCACCTTCGCCACCATCTTGCCGACGTCGCGGTTGGCCGGAGGATTGGTCTCGGCGTCGCACTTGACGAAGAACGCCTCGGTCGACGTGTTGCCGAACAGCCCGCCGCTCTCCCAGACCTGGCGCAGGAACGCCGAGACGTCGCGCGTGACCTTGGCCCACAGCTCGGGCGTGTTGGGCTCGAACACGGTCCACTGCGTGCCGCGCTCGATCGAGTCGCGCAGGAAGTTGAGCAGCCGGCGCGTGCTGATGTACTTCACGTCGCCCGCCGCCTCGGCGTTGTTGGCGTCGCCGCCGAGCGTGCGCGCGCCCCAGACGAGGATCGAGCCGTTGAGCTTGCGCAGGCAGTTGATGCCTTGCGGATTCAAGCCCTCCTGCTGCGCCTCGGAGATGAGCAGCTTCAAGCCGAGCGCGCCGACGATGGGCTCGTTGGCCGGCGCCTTGTGCACGCCGCGCGTGGCGTCGACGCGCGCGTAGATGCCGGCGATGTGTCCGCTCGGCGGCACGTACATCGTCTGGCTCGGGTTGCGCGGGTCCATGACCGCGATCCAGGGGAAATAGAGCGCGGCGTACTGCGAGCGGCCGGGCGGAAACGGGATCACGCCGCTCAACTGCGAGAGGGTGGTGTCGACCCACGTGTCGAGGATGACCACGCGATCCTTCATCTTCGCGCAGTGCCCGATCAGCGCCGCCGAGACGCCGCCGTCGACGAGCGTGCCGGGCGAGGTGAGCCCGGGCGCGGCCACCGTCGAGATGTCGTCGATGGCCTCGAGCTTCTCGAGCACGCTGCCCGACGACGCGGTGATGTCGGTGGCCCTGGTGACGCGCGTGACGTAGCAGCGCGTGCCCTGGTTGTTGAAGAAGCCGAACACCGCCTCTTGCAAATAGGCGTGGTTGGTGTCGCTCGTCGGATCGAGCGGGCTGTACGGCGGCGCGAAGTCGGTGTAGTCGCCGAACCAGGTCACGAACTCGGTCATGTTGGTGACCAGCTTGACGTCGAGCGGCTGGGCCCAGCCCGGCGCGTTCGGCGAGACGCCGCCCGAGGACGACGAGCTCGACGACGACGAGCCCGCCGCGCCCGAGCTCGACGACGAGGACGACGAGCTCGACGACGAGGACGACGAGCTCGACGAGGACGACGAGCTCGACGACGAAGAGCTCGGCGACGGTGGCGACGGCAGCGTGTAGAGCCCGATGAACACGGGCGTGCTGGTTCCGGCGGCGGCGATCGGCGCCGACCCGGTGTTGACTTCTTCGATGAAGACGCCCGGTGCCAAGTAATTCGCCATGGGACTAGCCCCTCCCTCGCTGGTTGCCGTCGCTCGACTGGTTCAAGAAGGATTCAGCGTCACGTTCACGTTGCTCGTGGCGCCGCGCACGATGGCCGCGGTCGCCGTCTGCGTCACGAATCCGCGCGCGCTCACCTCGAGCGTGCGCGTCCCCGGCTCGACGGCGTCGAGCAGGTACCGGCCGTTCGCGTCGGTATAGGCCTGGTCGTCGCTGCCCTGCAGCCGCACGAGCGCGAGCGGCAGGTTCGTCGCCGCTCCGCCCGACGTCCCCTGGATCGCGCCGGTCACCGCCGTCGGCGGCAGCGCCGCGTTGACGATGCTCGCGCCCGACGCGGCGCTCACGATCACCGTCGCCGTGGCGGCGCCGTAGCGATCGCCCGCGGCCGGCAGCGACGCGGTGAGCGTGTACGTGCCGTCGGGCAGCGCGAAGAGACGATACGCGCCGTTGAAGTCGCTCACCGCCGTGTCGCCGCGCTCGGCGAGCGAGATGGCCGCGCCCGCCAGCAGCTCGCCCGTCACCGCGTCGCTCACCACGCCGAAGATCGACGCCGGCTTGGGCGTGGCGAACACGGTCGTGTAGCTCACGACGACGCTCCGAACTGCACGTCGGTCGCCGGCCGCTCGATGACCGCCGGAATGCCGATGTCGACGGAAATCGTGAGCACGTAATGGATCGTCGCGCGCGGCCGCACCTTGAGCGCCTGCCACATCTCGACGCCCGGCAGCCGCATGTTGGTCGACTGCGCGAGCGCGAGCGCGCGCACCGACGTGAACTGCCCCGCCATGTCGCCCTGCAGCACCTGGTCGGGCAGGCGGCGATGGCGGAACAGCACGCGCATCACCTCGCCCAGCATCTTGTGCTCGTCCTCGTCGGGATCGGGCGTGCCCGGGACGGGGAACGCCGAGATCATGTAATGGCAATCCACGCGCGGCAGCGGCGGCTTCTTGGAGAGGGTGCCGTCGCTCTTGCGCTCGACGATCGGATCGTAGGAGCGCAGCTCGTGGTTCTCCTCGATCGCGAACAAGAACAGATCGATCGCGGGCAGCTTGATCGAGCTCGACGGAAATTGGTCGTCGGGCGCGGCGAAGGTGATCGCCGCGTTGTCGGCGATCGAGGAAGGGAGCTCCGCCTTTAATAAGGCCGCGATCGCCTTGTCGAGATCTTGCAGCACCCCTGCTCCTCGCTAGAGCACCAAGGCTCTCAACGCGGCGGCGACACCATGGCGCGCCGCGATTCTTTCTGTCAAGCGTTTTACGGCGTCGATTACAAAGCGATTGAGTGACTATTGCGCGACGATTGCGATATCGCAGGCAATATCCGGCGCGACGAAAATCCCGAACATTCGATATTCACCTGTCCGCCAATCAGCAAGGCCGAAACGAGCCGGTAAACGCGCTCCGATTGGCAATTCGAGAGATTGAAACGATCATTGCGAAATTGGAAATAAGTCATTCAAAGACAATCTTGAATGCGGCGTTAATGAAGCGATCATAACGAATTGCCAAGGTCTCGGCACGTCCGTCCAAGAGCGCCGCCGGTCGAAAAACGCGCGCGTCCAGACGGACGGTGAAACCCTCGAACTTCGCACTCGTACTCAGACGCGTACCGGCACTCCAACGTCAACGCGACAGGAGGCATCGGTGGCGCGATCTCGGCGGACTGCATCGTTCTGGATGGTGATCGCGCTCGCGGGGCTGGCCGCTTGCGACCGAGCCCCGCCGAGCGCGGCCAAGACGGCGGAGCGATTGCGCGCGCAATTTCCGCAGCAGGCGGCGCGCGCGCTCGGCGACGCGCACACGCCGGCGTTCACGCGCGCGGCCGATGGGCTGCGCGCGGACGAGCGGGCGCAGTTTCCGTCCGACCCGCGCGGCGCCATCAAGATGGGCGCGATCGAGGTGCGGCAAAATGCCGCAGGCGGCGAGCCGTCAATCGTCGGGCGGGCGCTGGCCTACCAGACCGAGGCCGGCCTCGGCTACTGGACCGCGGGCGCGGTCGGCTACCACGAGTGGGTGGTGACGAGTGGCGGCCGCGCGCCGGCGTGGCGCGTCTCGGGAGGCGCGATGCGCGCGGCGCCCGACGGCGTCGAGGTGCTCGGCGCCGACGGCCGGCCGCGGCTGGTGATCGCCGCCAGCGAAGCCTACCGCGAAGACGGCGCGCGCGTGGCGGCGCGCCTCGAGGTCGCAGGCGAGCACCTCAGGGTGCGCGTCGACCAGCCGATCGCGCTCGTCCACGTGTTCTGGAGCTGGGCGGGCGGTCCGGGTTCGGGGCCGGCGCTGCGGGCGGCCGGGCGCATCGCCTGCGCGATTGGCTGCGGACCGTCGTGCGGCGGCGGCGGCCCGGTCTGCGGCAACGGCATCGTCGAGTCCGGCGAGCAGTGCGATCCGCCGGGCCCGTGCTGCTCCGGGGCCTGTACGTTCCTCGGCGCGGCGACCGTGTGCCGCCAGGCGGCCGGCCCCTGCGACGTCGCGGCCAGGTGCACCGGCGGCTCGGCCGCGTGTCCCGCGAATGGGTTCCTGCCGGCTACGGCAATTTGCCGCAACGCCGTGGGGCCCTGCGACAAGGCGGAGAATTGCACCGGCAGCTCGGCGGCGTGTCCCGCCGATCAACTGGTCGCCGCCGGGACCGTGTGCCGTCCGAGCGCGGGCGCTTGCGACGTGGCCGAGAGCTGTAACGGAAGCTCCGCCGCGTGTCCCGCCGACGGGTTCTCGCCGACTACGGCAATTTGCCGCAACGCCGCCGGACCGTGCGACGTGGCCGAGAGCTGCACCGGCACCTCCGCCGCGTGTCCCGCCGATCAACTGGTGGCGGCGGGAACCGTGTGCCGTCCGAGCGCCGGACCTTGCGACAAGGCCGAGAGCTGCAGCGGCGCGAGCGCGGCGTGTCCCGCCGATCTGTTCGCGGCCATGGGCACCGTCTGTCGCGCCGCCGCCGGGCCGTGCGACGTGGCCGAGACGTGCGCGGGCGCCTCCGCGAGCTGTCCCGCCGACGCCTTGCTCGCCGCCGGCGCGTCGTGCACCACCAACGGCGGCTGCGGCTCGGGACAGTGCGGCGGCTCGAGCGCCGCGTGCAGCGCCACCACCTTCGCGCCGGCGGGCACGAGCTGCAACGGCGGGAGCTGCGTCTCCTCGACCCAGACCTGCAACGGCAGCGGCACGTGCGTCGCCGCGCCGGCGACGGGACCCAAGCAGCTCCCGCCGGTCGGCGCGTACCAAGTGACGAGCTTCGGCCCCTATCAGTGCACCGCCGTCAACGCGAACGGCGTGATCGTCGGCGCCTCGCCGTGCGGCTCGGTGGTGATGATCGCCCCCGACGGCACCGTGACCGATCTCGGCCTGCCCTCGGGCGACGCGCAGGCGCAGCCGATCGCGATCAACGCCTCGAACCAGATCGTCGGCGCCAGCTCGTCGGGCAGCGCGCTGGGGCTGCCGGTCGGCTGGCACGCGATCCGCTACGCCTCGGGCGCGTGGAGCGTGCTCGGCTTTCTCGGCAAGGGGAAGCAGAGCGCCGCGCAGGCGATCAACGACAGCGGGCAGATCGTCGGCAGCAGCGGCGTCGACGCGACCGCGTTCGACGTGGAGCCGTTCTTCTACTCGGGCGGCGCGCTCCAGCCGATGGCGACGCGCGGCTTCGGTACGTCGCGCGCCACCGCCATCAACGGGCTCGGACAGATCGTCGGCAGCATCGATCTCTCCGACGGCACCGCCTTCGGGCGCACGCACGCGGCCGGGTGGTCGTCGTCGAGCGCGCAGCCGGTCGACCTGGGCACGCTCGGCGGCGCCAACAGCCTCGCCACCGGCGTGAACCAGAGCGCCACGGTCGTCGGCTCGAGCGAGATCAGCGCCGGCTCGACGACCACCCACGCCTTCGTCCGGATCAACGGTGCGATGACCGATCTCGGCGCGCTGCCCGGCGACACCGACAGCGTGGCGAACGCCGTCAACGGCTCGAACCTGGTGGTCGGCGTGAGCCGCAACGGCTCGAACGGCGCGGCGCACCCGTTCGTCTGGTCGAACGGGACCATCGCCGGCCTCTTGCCGACGACCGCGGACAACCAGCCGTTCTTCGCCGCGCAGGCGTCGAGCGTCAACGACGGAGGTGCCATCGTGGGATGGGGCATCGCGAGCGACGGCAACCTTCACTGCCTGCGCTGGAGCCGGCCGTGAGCCGCGCCGAGCGAATCGCCGTGGCGGCGTTGGTCGCGCTCACCGCGCGCACGGCCGAGGCCGGCGACACCTGTCCGAACCCCGCCGACGTCGCCAACTGCCGCCCGGCGCACGAGACCGCGACCGCGGTCACCGCGCAGCAGGTGATGCAGAGCTACCTGCCGCTCGGCCTCGGCCAGTCGAGCGAGCCGGCGCTCGTCAACCCGCCGATGTTCGTCTACGGCAACGCCGGCGTGGCGCAGCCCGACGACTGGCCCTGCTACGGCCAGGACAGCGTGCTGCCGATCGCGCTCAGCAACGCGAACCACCTGATCGTCGGCTCGTCGCTCGCGTTCGCCGCCAAGCTGAAAGGCGGCGGCGCCAACCTGGTTTGCAACTTCACCCACTTCTCGCAAAACCCGGCGTTCCCCGGCCACGACGCGCTGTCGACGGAGCAGCTGGTGCGGAGCTGGGCCGATCGGATCACGAGCGACATCCAGTCCTCGCCCGGCCGCTACAACACGGGACACTTCTGCGACGCCGCCACCTTCTCCATCTATCAACAGCGCGAGAATGACGCGAACCATTTTCTCGAGGACAACACCACCGTCTTCCACCGCATCGGCAACCAGGTTTGCAGCCCGCAGTTCAGCGCCTCGTCCAGCGCCGCCAAGAGCTGCGTGCAGTGGCTCCTCGGGGAAGAGGCGCTGATGGAGAACAACTCGCTGCCCTGCGACGGCGAGGTCTCGCAGCAACTCTTTTGCGCGACCGTGGACACCGACGGCGGACCGGTCGAGGTTTGCCAGAAGACGCAGTTCACCGGCTCGACGCTGCAGACCCGGTTCAGCGACAACGCGCAGCAGCTCATCGACTCGTGCCGCAGCGCGAACCTGCTGCTGCTCATCCCCGGCGGTCCGATGGGCGCGTGCGCCGGCCTCGAGCGGTTGATGCGCCACCACTGTCCGCTGAATTATTCGGCACTCCAGTGCAAGGGACCCGGCGACCAGAGCGTGGGCCACACGTACTGCGAGGGCGAGATCAACCGCGACGCGAGCGGCAACGACTGGATGCCCGGCGCCGAGCAGTCGGTGCTGCAGCCGATCACCACCGCCGCCGCGGCCTGGGCGACCGTGTGCAAGCAGCCCGATTTTCCCTGCGACCCGACGGCCTGCCAGACCTGGTGCGAGCGCTCGCTGCGCATCCAGGACATCGCCTTCTTTGGCGGCACGCAGCCGTTCGGCTACTGCTACCGCGCGAGCGGTGACAGCTCGTGTCAAGCGCCGCACTGCGAATGCGGGACCGAGCGGGACATCACCGAGCCGAGTCAGATCTGCGGAGTGGCCGGCGGCCCTTGCTGCAAGACGCAATTTCAAGACAACGGCGGCTGCACCGCCGACAACGTGTGCGATCCGTCGGAGGGGTTGTGCGAGCCGTGCGGCAGAGCGGGACAGCGCTGCTGCAGCACCACCGCGAGCCCGTGCGATCCGGGGCTCGGCTGCACCGCCTCGACGACCGTGTGTCACATGGCGACCTGCCAGCCGCCGCCGCCGCCGCTCGACGCCGGCGCTCCCGACGGCTGCACGCCGATGACGTGCGCGAACTTCGTCAACCCCGATCCCGCGTTTCGCAAGTGCGTGCCCAACTCGAACCCGTGCATTCCGATCCCCGGCGCGTCGTGCGGCAATCCTCCCGACGGCTGCGGCGGCACGCTGAAGTGCGGCTCGTGCGCCGACGCCGGTGGCTTCGAGTGCAACCGCGAGTTCAACTGCGACCACGCGTGCACCTCGGTCTGTCCGGTTTGCAGCGACACGCCGGTGACCGTGACGGACAGCTGCGGCAACCCGCACGTGTGCCAGGTGATCCCGTGCCCCGGCGGCGAGCGGTGCGTGAACGGCATGTGCTGCCAGACCTGCGCGACGCTCGGCCTCTCCTGCGGCACCGCCGACGACGGCTGCGGCAACGTGCTCAACTGCGGACCGCCGTGCTGCACGCCGAACTGCCTCGGCCGCGACTGCGGCTCCAACGGCTGCGGCGGCTCGTGCGGCACCTGCGTCGATCCCGACACCTGCGGCGGCGGCGGCACCGACGGTCAATGCGGCTGCAACGCGTCCTTCTCCTGCATCGTCGGCACCTGCGGCACGGTGGTGGATCGCTGCGGCGTCTCGCACGAGTGCCAATGTCCCGCGGGCACCAAATGCCAGAGCGACGGCTCGTGCTGCACGCCCCAGTGCGCCGGCAAGCAGTGCGGCGACGACGGCTGCGGCGGCGTCTGCGGCACCTGCGCCGCGCCCAACACCTGCGGCGGCAACGGCACGCCGAACACGTGCGGCTGCAGCGCGGCCTTCTCGTGCTTCGTCGGCGGCTGCCGCGAGGCGCTCGACGGCTGCGGCGTCCCGCACGAGTGCAAATGTCCCAACGCGAGCGACAAGTGCCAGGCCGACGGGACCTGCTGCACGCCGTCGACCAACTGCACCGACAAGTGCGGCCCTCAACCCGACGGCTGCGGCGGCACGCTCGAGTGCGAGCCCTGCTGCACGCCCACCACCTGCGCCGCGCTCGGCGACGTGTGCGGCGAACAATCCGACGGCTGCAACGGCTCGCTCTCGTGCAGTTGCGCCAACGCGGGCGACGTGTGCAACGCCGGCTCGTGCTGCACGCCGCTCGGCTGCGAGGGCCAGTGCGGCACGGTGGGCGACGGCTGCGGCGGCGAGATCGATTGCGGCGCGTGCTGCACGCCCTCGGGCTGCGAGGGTCTCTGCGGCGAGGTCGACGACGGCTGCGGCGACGTCATCGACTGCGGCTCGTGCGGCGGCGGCGGCGGGGGCGGGTGCGATCCCGAGTTCGAGTGCTGCGTCGACGAGTTCGGCCGGTTCATCGGAATCGAGTGCGGCTTTTGATCACGCGGCGCGATTTCGTGCACGGCGTGGTGTGGTCGAGCCTGGGTGGCTACCTCGTGCTCGCAGGCGGCGCGTGCCGGCGCGCCCGTGCGCCGTCGGCGGCGCCGGCGAGCCGCTTCTTCTCCGACGCCGATCAGCGCACGCTGACCGCCGCGTGCGAACGCATCCTGCCGCGCGATCAAGATCCCGGCGCGATCGATCTCGGCGTGTCCGAGTTCATCGATCGCGCGCTCGCCGGCGATCGCTTCTACGCGAGCACGCGCGCGCCGCTCCGCGAAGCGCTGCGCGCGCTCGACCGGGAAGCGGCCGCCGCGCACGGCCGCGCGTTCGCCGCGCTCGACGCCATCGATCAGGACGCCGCGCTCGCGCGCTGGGAGGAGCGCGACGCGGCCACGTTCCACACGCTGCTCACGCTCACGCTGGAGGGCGCGTTCTCGGATCCGATCCACGGCGGCAACCGCGGGCAGGCCGGCTGGCGTCTCATCGGCTTCGCGCCCGATCCGCTGCGTCCGGGCCTGCCCGGCCTGGCGCGGCGATGATCCCCGACGAAGCCGACGTGGTGGTGGTCGGCTCGGGCGCCGGCGGCGCGCCGGCCGCGCTCGAGCTGTCGGTCGCCGGCGCGCGCGTGGTGGTGCTCGAGAAGGGCCGCGCGGCCGCGCCCGAGGAGCTGGTGCACGACGAGCTGACGATGTGCCGCCGCGACTTCTTCGTGCCCTACGTCGCCGACGAGCCGCACACGCTCCGCTCGGGCGAGCACGAGACCGCGCGCCCGACCGCCGACGGCTGGACGTCGAACATCGTCGGCGGCGGCACCGTCCACTACAGCGGCTTCCTCTATCGCATGAAGCCGGTCGACTTCCGCCCGCGCTCGGTGCTCGGCCACGTCGAGGGCGCCGCGCTCGCCGACTGGCCCATCGACTACCACGACCTCGAGCCGCACTACGCGCGCGCCGAGCTCGAGCTCGGCGTCTCCGGACGCTGGCGCCAACATCCCTTCGAAGAGCCGCGCTCGACCGACTTCCCGTTCCCGCCGCTCGACGAGCACCCGCTGGCCGCGCGCATTGACGAAGCCGCGCGCGCTCTCGGGCTGCACCCGTTCTCGACGCCGCGCGGAATCCTGTCGCGCGCGCACGGCGATCGCGGCGCTTGTCTCTACTGCAGCGTGTGCGGCTCGTTCGGCTGCCCGGCCAAGGCGAAGGCGTCCACCAGCTTCTCGCTCCTGCCGCGCGCGATCGCGACCGGCCGCTGCGAGGTGCGCGCGCGCTCGATGGCGATCGAGGTGACCGTCTCGCGCGACGGGCGGGTGCGCGGCGTGGTGTACCTCGACGAGAAAGGCGCGCGCCGCTTCATCGCCGCGCGCGTGGTGGTGCTCGCCTGCACCGCGATCGAGACCGCGCGCCTGCTGCTCGCGTCGCGATCGTCGCGCTTCCCCGACGGGCTCGCCAACGGCTCGCGCCTGGTCGGGCGCAATTTGATCTTCTCCGGCTCCGGCGCCGGCGCGGCGCTGTTCCGCCGGCGCGGCCGCCCGTGGCTCGAGCGCCCGTGTTCGCCGTTCGTGCACCGCTCGATCCAAGACCTCTACCACCCGGCCGCTCCTGTCGACGGCGTGCGCAAGGCGGGCACGCTGCAGTTTCTCCTCGGCCACGCCAATCCGATCTTGAACGCCGAGCGCACGCTGCGTGCGGGCGGCGCGCGGCCCGCCTGGGGACAGCGGCTCAAGGATCTGCTGCGCGAGCGCGCCGGCACGCTCACGCTCGAGTTCGAAGTCTTCTCCGAGTTCCTGCCGACCGCCGGCACCTACGTCGATCTCGACCCCACGGTGAAGGATCGCTTCGGCCTGCCGGTCGCGCGCATGACGGTGGCGCGCCATCCGCTCGACGCGCGCGCGGCCGAGGTGCTGATCGATCGCGGCATGGCGATCCTCGACGCGCTCGCGCCCGACGAGGCGGAGCGCGGCGGCGTGGGCGACACCAAGTTCCTGCAAGGCGGGACGTGCCGCTTCGGCGCGGACCCGGCGGCGAGCGTCCTCGACCGCGACTGCCGCGCGCACGAGGTGCCGAACCTGTACGTGACCGACGGGTCGTTCTTGCCGTCGTCGGGCGGGGTGCCGCTCACGCTCACCATCGCGGCCAACGCGTTCCGGGTCGCGGCGCGCGTGGCCGAGCGCTTTCGCGCCGGAGCGCTCTGATGTGGCTCGCGCTGTTCGTGCTCGCGCTCGTCGGCGGCGCGCCCGTCGAGATCTCGCGCGGCCCGGGCGACGCGGCCGGCGGCTTCGTGGAGATGGTGCCGCCCGCGCGCTTGCCGACGAGCGTCGACGGCGGCGATCGCATCGAGGTGTGGCTGCGAATTCCGCCGCGCGGCCGCGTCGGCGCGCATCGCGCGGGCGGACGCTGGTCGCTCGACTATCCGCCGGGCACGGTGGCCGAGCGGCGCGAGTGGCTGCGCGAGCGGCTCATCGACGTGCGTGGCGTGCGCCTCGGCGAGCCCGGCCGCGATCGCTTCTTCGTCGAGCACGCGATCACCGACGGCCGCCTCGAGGGCTACGAGTGGACGCGCGCGCGCCTCGACGACGAACGCGCGGTCGCGGCGCAGCTCGCCGAGCGGTTGCGCGCCGCGGGGTCCGCCGCGCCGCTGGTCGAGCGCGTGCGGCGTCTCGGCGCGTGCTCCGGCTGCCACGAGCGCGATCGCGCCGAGCGCCGCGACGCCGCCGCGCTCGGGCCGCGCCGCGCGACCGACGGCGCCGGCCTCTTTCAAGTCGAGACCGTGCTGGCCGACGAGGTCCCCATCGAGGCGCACCGGCCGCGCGATCTCAACGCCACCGACCGATTCGTGCGGGTGCAGTGCGGCGCCTCCGCGGCCGAGCCCACTTCGGACGCGAACGGCGCCCGAGGTTGGCGCTGTGCGGACGGCGGCGTTCCGATCGCGCGCTTCGATCTACGCGCTGCGCTCGCCGGCGGCGACCCGCGCGCCGAATCACTTTGTCGCGCGCGCCGCTACCTCTACGATCATATGAGCTCCGTCGCGCGCGCCGCCTTCGCAAACGCGTTCCGCGCCTGCCGTTCGGCCGAGTGGTAGTCCCGGGGAAGTACATCGACCTGGCGTCCTCAGGCGTCGAGCGCGTCCTCCCGCTCGGCGCGCGTCACGGCGCCGGCAGCGGCGTCGAGGTCGCCCGATTTTTTTGCCGACTGTAAGTCGAACTGTAAGTTCTTGCCCGTCCACCCCCACGGGCCGGTCGAGGCAGGGCTTGTTGTTGGCTCGCAGGTTACCGCCGTCGGTGCGTATCATGGCGTATGCGCGCGCTGCTCCTTGTCGCATTCGTCTGCGCCGCCTTCGCACTCGTTTGCGCCGCCGCGTTGGTCTTGCGTTCCACTTCCGCGCGAGCTGACGTCTCCGTCGTCGGCGCCCGCGTCGGTGATGAGTGGCTTCGCCGCTGCGGCGAGACGTTCGTGGCCGCGCGCGCCTGCGCACCCCATCCGCGTCGCGAACGACGACGCCGCGTGCACGCGTACTGACCGACAGCTTCGACTCCTGATATGGTGTGGCCGTCGAGACTGCGCGCTGTCGTCGCGCTTTCGTCGGAGCGATGACGCCGTCACGCATTCCCCCATGGATGTCGCAACTGGCCGAGGGCTGGTCCATCCCAGAAGACGTCGCCGAGCAAGCGGAGGGGTACGCCGGGCTGCAGCAGGCCTGGTCATCCTTGGACTCGCCGCCCTTGATGGTGTGGCTGGCCGCCCGACTCGCGCCATCGACGGCGGCACTTCGCGGGGTCATGGACACCGCGCGCCGCGCAGTCGACATGCATCTCACACTCATTGCCCCGGAGCAGCTCGATCTCGCGCGTCTTCTCAAAGAGGTATCGCGCCTGGGCAGGACGCTCGACGATCCCGAGCCGGCGTGGGGGCAGGTCGTGGTGTGCTGCGAGGCCGCAGCGTGCGCGCTCGATCTCGCCACCGCCGATGGCAGAATGGCGCACGCTCGAGATGACGACTGGCGGCGCGATGGGCGTCGGGAGGTTCCGGCGCTGCTGGCGTCGGCGTGCCAGCACGCGCAGGGGGCGTACGGCAACTTCATGTCCGAGTTTCGCGGAGCGTTCGCGCGGCTGGTGGAGCTCGGCGACTTCATTCGCGCCCGTCACACGCTGCGGCCAGACGGATCGATCGTTCCCGTGGCTGCGGGTTAGAAGCCCGAATATGGCGCTATTCGAATGCGAGATAGGCGAGCGTCGCCTCGACGTTGCCGCCGCACGTGTAGCCCTGCATGTGGATGTCGAGGCTGGTGAAGTTGCCGCCGTGCGTGCACCGGCCGTCGAGGCCCGGCACGAGCTGGCCGAGCGCGATGCGGTTGTGGCCGACCGCGATCTGCGCCGGCGACGGAAACGCATTATTGGTGTCGATGGCGCAGGAGGATTGCCCGACCCAGGTGCTGCCAAAGAACTGGCCTTGGTTACCGTAGTTGGTCCCGTGAGGATTGAAGAGCACGCGCAACGCCGTCGATTGCGTCGAGGTGAAGTCGGCCGCGTTGGTAGTCCAGTCGAAGGTCATCACCGTCGTATCGCAGAGCGGCTGCGCCGGCAGGGTCACCACCAGATGGCGCGCGCTGCAGCCGCAGCCGCCTGCGCCGCTGAAGCTGACGTCGATCCAGTCGGCGGTGTTCGAGATGACCAGCGTAGTCGGATCGGTGGTTGGCTGTGCATCGGCGGTGAACGACCAATCGCCGAGCAGGTTGACGGCGATCGGCGGCGCGCGCAGGTCGGTTGTCGAGAGATCGGGAGTCGCGCCTGCGTCGAGCGCGGCGTGACACGCGGTGAGCAGCAGCGCGCCGAGCGCGAGCGGCCTCATGGCTACAAGTCGACGAACACGCCGAAGCGCCCGCCGGGGAGGATCGCCGCGCTGTCGATGCGGCCGTCGCGCACCCAGTAGATCGCACAGTCGACTTCGAGCGAGAGCGCGATGCGCCGGGCGACGCGCAGCGAAGCGCCGGCTTCGGGCGCGCCGCCGACGAGCGGTGACCACGCGGCGCCGCCCGTCGCCAGATCGCGCACCGCGAAGCCCGCGCCCGCCTCGACGCCGGCGAACAGCCGGAAGCGGCCACGCTCGAGGCCGAGGTGATAGCCGCCGCCGAAGAACACCGCGGTCTCGACGAACGTCGCCGCCGACCCTGCCGACACATCGAGCGCGGCCGAGAACCCGGATGGGCGCGCGCCGCGCACGCCGACGCGCACCAGCCCCGCCGCCGCCACACCGGGGAACACGCCGAAGCGCACGCCCGCCGCTGCGGTGAGCTCGAGGTGCGGCGACGGTGGCGGCGCCTCCGCGACCAGCTCGAGCGCACCACCTTTGCGCGACGCGGGCGCGGACGCGGCCGGCGCGAGCTCGTCGGCGCGCACCAACAGCGTCTGTCCCTCGACGAGCGCCACGCGCGCGGCGAACGATCGCGGACCGCGCTGCGCCCGCACCGCGTAGCGGCCCGGCATGAGCGCGAGCGGCCGCGGCGACGTGCCCGGCACCTCGGCGAGCACCTGGTCCGACTGCGCGCCGACCACCAGCAGTCGATCGAACCCCGACGGCAAGACGAGCTGCGCGCTGCGCGGCTGAAGCTCGGTGAGCACCAGCTCTCCGCGGCCCGAGAGTTGGTTGGAGTAGTTCGGATGCTGCGTGCTGATGGTCGTGCGCGCGGTGTCGGCGACGGTCCGCGCGTACGCGTACTCGTAGGCCTCGGCGAGGGACACCCGCCGGTCGCCCGAGACGTCGGCCTGCCCGAGTAGCCCCGAGACGAGGTGGTGCGTGAAGAACGAGCCGCGGATCTCCGGCGACTCGAGCGCCAGCTCGTCACTGGCCGAGGACGTAAGGAAGACGTAGCCGGTCGAGGCGAGCTCCTGGTCGTCGAGTCGAATGGCGAACGACGCGCCGGGTTGGCCGCCCTTGACGCCCACGAGCGCGCCCGAGCGGCAGGTGTCGACGATGGCGAGCTGAACGTCGGCGCCGGTGGCGGCGAGCAGCGAGCGCAGCGCGCCGAAGTCGAGGCCTTCGCCGCCGAGCTCGAGCGCGTGCCCGTCGGAGTGACCGGAGAAATAGAAGAAGATGAGCACGTGATCGTCGGGGGCCTTGCGCGCGCCCGCGATCTTGCGGCGCGCGCGGTCGAGCGCGCCGCGGACCTCGGCGAGCGGGCGGCCGAGCAGGAGATCGAGATCGGCGCGATCGACGCCGCCCATGTCGACGAGCACGCGGGCGAACTTGGCGGCGTCGGCCTCGGCGTAGCGCAGCGGCGCTTCGTTCGCGCCCGTGTTGTGGCCGACGACGATCGCGAGGCGGCGAGTGGTAGCGTCGGCCGGCGAGGCCGCGAGCGCCGCTGCGGCAGCGAAGCATGCAGCGGCGGCGCGTGTGCTCACTCGACCGCCTTCTCGAACAGGAACGTGCCCTGCGCGGTCGCGCCGCGGGCGCGGGCGCCGTCGAGAACGCGCTGCTCGCGGATGGCGGCGGCGCCGCGCGCTCCCAGCACACGCAGCTCGGCGAGCACCGGCTGCGCGTCGAGCGGCTGGTCGGAGTAGAGCGCGAAGACCCGCTCCGGCCCCGGCGCCGCGTCGAGGTGGATGCTGCCCGGCAGCTCGATCCGCGGCGCCTTGTCGAGCGGCGCGCTCGTCATCCCGCCGTACGGGTGGTAGACGGTCGCGTGCCCTGCGCCGTCGACCGACGCGATGAGCACGAAGCGGCGACCGCCCGGCTCGACGACGAAGCGCAGGTCGTCGCCGGGCGCGAGCACCGCGCCGTCGGAGACCGCGAACACGCGATCGCCCCGCCGAGCGAAGCCGCGTAGCGCCGGCTCGCCGCCCTTG
Organism: Polyangia bacterium; assembly: GCA_035652295.1. Classification (GTDB taxonomy): domain Bacteria; phylum Myxococcota_A; class Polyangia; order Palsa-1104; family Palsa-1104; genus DASREC01. The sequence continues at coordinate 2,592 of DASREC010000196.1, read as the reverse complement.
ACGAGAATGCGCTCGCGCGGCGTCAGGTCCATCCCCCGCGGTAATAGTAGCAACAGCGCCGCGGCCGCGGCAATCACCGGCAGCACGACGAGCAGCCGCCGTCGCAAGCTCGCGCCGCGCCGTCGGTGGCGTCGGATCACCGCCGGCAGCGTTCGCGGCATCACCTCGCGCTCGAACCGCTCGCGCGCCGAACGCAGCGCTTCCAGATCGCCACGGCAGCGCTCGCACGTCGTCACGTGCACCCGCGCCCGCGCTTCATCTTCGCCATGCAGCTGACCGAGCTCGAACGCATCGATCGCGGTCGCCGAGAGATGTTGCTCGCTCATGATCACTCCTTTCTCCTCACGACGCGATCCGGCGCACGAACTTGTGCGCGTTCGCGGCGAAGGTCTGCAGCCGCGCCACGACCGTTCGGCGCGAAATGCCGAGCACGCGCGCGACCTCGCCCTGATCGAGCCCGTCGACGTGATGCAGGAACGCGACCGCGCGCAGCTTCTCGGGCGCGCGCTCGACCAGGCGCGCCGCGAGATCGCGGTCGGCGAGCAGCTGCTCGACGGCGCCGCCGACCGGATCGGGCAGCGCCTCGCGCGGCTCCGGGCGGCGGCGGCGATCGCGCAGCTCGTTGAGGCAGTAATTGGTAGCGATGCGGTAGATCCAGGCGATCGCCTCATTGGCGTCGGGGGCGCGGTCGAGGTGGCGCAGCACGCGCAGGAACGTCTCCTGGGTCGCGTCTTCCGCCGCCGCGTCGTCGCCCAGCAGCCAGCGGCAGCGCGCGTAGATGACGCCGCCGTACTGTCGATAGAGCTGCGACAGCCTTTGATCGTCCATGGACCTCTCGGTTGATAACCCCGAACCGGGGACTGCTGTGCAAAAAGAATTTCAAAAAGATCACGAATCTTTTTTTGCGCTGCGCACGCCGGTTCCGGGTTGTCATGCGGCCGGCGCTCTCACGCGCCGGTCGTTTCGGAGGACCGGATGAAACGACCGCGTCGATGTCACCTGGCCGTCGTACTTTGCCTGGTGGGCTGCGGGCAACGTGAAGCGCCGATCGCGGCAGCGTTGTCATTCTCCGATCCGCCAACCGACGCCGAGCTGACGCGCGCGGCGATCTTCGACGAGCCGCTCCTGCCCGCGCGCGCCACGATCGCGGACGAGAACCGCGCGCTCGCTCGCGCGCTGGCGGCGTATCAAACGGCGACGCAGCGCGCCGGCGCCACCGACGCCGTCGATGCGGTTGACGGCTTCCTCGCCGCGCGGCCCGACTCGGCGTGGGCGCCTGCGCTGCTGCTCGATCTCGGCATCGTCTTTCGAAAGACCGGCCACTTCACGAGAGCGGGTGACGCGTGGCGACGTGCCTGGCAGGCGACGCGCGAGCTGGATGCGCCGAGCGCGCGTCTCATCGCCGACTCGTCGGCCGCGCGGCTGTCGCAGCTCGAGGCCTTCCTCGGCCGCAAGGAGCGTCTCGCGTCATTGCTCGGCGAGCTGCGCGATCGCCCGCTGCGCGGCACCGCGGCCGAGCTGGTAAGCGAATCGAGCCGCGCGCTCGAGCTCATGACCGAGCATCCCGAGTCGTCGTTCAAGTGTGGTCCGCTGGCGCTCCACCGCATCGATCAGCATCAGCGTCACGGCGCGAACGACGCCGCGCTCATGCGCGCGATCGTGGAGGCGCGCTCGACGCCCGAGGGCCTGTCGCTCGACTCGGTGCGCGCGCTCTCCGATCGCGTGGGCATGCACTATCAAATGGCGTGGCGCGATCACGGTGCGCGCGTGATCGTCCCGTCGGTCGTGCACTGGAAGGTCGGGCACTACGCAGCCATCGTCGATCGCGCCGACGATCGCTTCATGATTGAAGACTCGACCTTTGGCGAAGACATTCGCGTCTCACTGGCCACGCTGGAGGAAGAGGCGAGCGGGTATTACCTGGTTCCGCCCGGCGCGCTGCCGCCGGGCTGGCGCGCGGTCTCCGCCGGCGAGGGCGCGCTCGTCTGGGGTCGCGGCAATACCGGTGACAATCATGACAGCGGCGACACCGGTCCTTGCGCCAACCCTCCGACGCCTTGTCAGTGCAAGAGCCCATCGTCCTCGAGCAGCTCCGGTCAGAATGGTTACACGACCTGGAGCATTCAAAGCATGGTCGTCGGATTGGAGCTCGACGACGTACCGCTTCGTTATTCGCCGCCGATCGGACCCGAGATCGCGATTGGTCTGGCGTACGCGCAGCGCGACGTGCAGCAGCCGATGACGTTCACCTATTCCAACTTTGGTAACAAGTGGACTACGACGTGGCTGAGCTACGTCGTAGACAACACCGCAGTGAACAGCACGGCGATTCTCTATGGCCGCGGCGGTGGCGCCGAGACGTTCGCGATCCCAAACGGCACCGTGTCACAACCGGGTCCCTACTCGCATTCGCTGCTGATACGCCAGCGCGTGAGCGGCGCGACGTCGAGCTTCAGCCGCCGCCTGTCCGACGGCAGCATGGAAGAGTTCAATCAAGCGTTCGGCAACAAGTACTTCATGACCGCGGTCGTCGATCGGCGCGGCAACCGCGCCACCATCGCCTACGACGCGATGATGCGAATCACGACCATC
>DASREC010000195.1:0-16561 GCA_035652295.1 Polyangia bacterium | reverse complement strand
GCGGCGTGATCGATCGCGAGGCGGTGCCGGAGGCGGTGCGCAAGCTGCTGCGCAAGCGCGCCGAGTGAGCGCGCGCTGACTTCTCGCGGCGCCCGCTCGCTTATCAGCCGCCCGACGGTGTGGTATCATCCGCCACCATGTCACCCTCTCGCTTGCCCCTGTTGCTGGCGGGGCTGTTCGTGGCCGGACCGGCGTTCGGCGCTCCCCGCGGCGCGGCGCTTTTGCCGTCGCTGAAGCCGGCGGGCTCGCCGGAGCTGCGCGATCGCTTTCACGAGGCCGCGACGCGCGGGCTGCAGCAGGCGGGCATCGAGGTCATTCCGGCCGCCGAGATCCGGATGCGGCTCGGCGTCTCCGACGAGATGATGAGCTGCTCGGGCGTCGGACCGTGCGCCGCGCGCGTCGGGCTGCTGCTCCGCACCGATCTATTGATCGCCAGCGAGATCATCGTCAGCGGCAAGGACTACTCGATCAAGCTGCGCGCGCTCGACGCGGCGGGGCGCGACGTCGGGCACCTCGACGACTCGTGCGACATCTGCACCCTCAACGAAGCGGACCAGGCGGTGACGCGCGCGGTGGCCAAGCTGGCGTCGCAGCCGCGCCCGGCCGAGTCGCGCGTCGTCGAGCAGCCGCCTCCTCCGCCGCCGCGCGTCGTCGAGCAGCCGCCTCCTCCGCCCGTCACCGCGCCGCCGCCCGCCGTCGAGAAGCGCGGCTTTCCGCTCAAGCTGGTCCTCGGCATCGCCGCCGGCGTGGTCGGCATCATCGGCATCTCGGTCGGCGCGTACCTGGTCTCCATCGACGGCAACCCGACCTGCGACGCGATGGATCCGGTCCATCACTGCAAAGAGGTCTACAACACCGTCGGCGGCGGCGGCGCGTTGATCGCGCTCGGCATCGTGTCGCTGGCGGGCGCGGGCACGCTGCTCTACTTCGAGTTTCGCCCGACGCCGAAGACGCAGGCGCGCATCGGCCTGGTCCCCACCATCGGTGGTGGGACACTCACGCTCGGCGGACGCTTCTAAAATGTGTGCTAGGAACTAAGGACCCAGATGAAGCACTGCACGCAATGCGGGGCCGAGCAACCGGGTGACGCGCGGTTCTGCCCGCGCTGCGGCACACCGGTGGCGGCCGGGGCGACTTCGAGCGACCCGATGTTGGGGAAGGTGGTGGCCGAGCGCTATCTGCTGATCGAGCGGATCGGGCAAGGCGGCTCCGGAACCATCTATCGCGGCGAGCACAACACGCTGCGGAAAAAAGTCGCGGTCAAGATCCTGCACCATCAACTGTCGCAGGACGACACCGCGGTCGAGCGCTTCCGGCGCGAGGCCACCACCGTCGGAGAGATCGACAACGATCATATCCTCCAGGTGATCGACTTCGGGCGCACCGAGGACAAGCGGCTGTTCTTCGCCATGGAGTTCCTCGAGGGCGAGTCGCTGACCAAGGTGATCGAGCGCGAGCGGCAAATTGCCGTACCGCGCGTGATCGACATCTTGACCCAGGTCGGCGAGGCGCTGATGGAGGCGCACGCGCTCGGCTACATCCATCGCGATCTGCGGCCGCGCAACGTCTTCCTGACGACGCGACGCGGGAAGGCCGACTTCGTCAAGCTGCTCGACTTCGGTCTGGCCAAGTTGATTTTGCCGGACCAGGCGGCGAAGCAGACGGCGATGGGGATGACGTTCGGCGATCCGCGCTACATGTCGCCGGAGCAGGCCAAGGGCGAGCAGGTCGATCGGCGCGCCGACATCTATTCGCTGGGCGTGATCGCCTACGAGATGCTGACCGGGAACGCGCCGTACGGCGGCGCGGGGACGTTCGAGGTGCTGCAGAAGCACCTCGAGGCGCCGGTGCCGAAGGTGCGCGCCGAGCGGGCCGATTGTCCGGAATGGCTCGATTTGACGGTTCAGCGGGCTTTGGCCAAGCGGCCGGACGATCGCTTCCTGACGGTGCTGAAGCTGATCGAGTGCCTGCGCGGAGAGAAGCCGCCGGCGGCGGTGGACGCGGCGGAGCGCGACGCGCACGCGCAGCTCTCGCAGGCTTCGAACCTGAAGGCGGTGGCGAACGCCTTCGCGCCGTCGAAGACCGAGCAGCAGAAGGCGGCGGCGGCCGAGGCGGCGGAGAAGCCCGTCGAGAAGCCGGCGGAGAAGCCCGTCGAGAAGCCGGTCGAGAAGAAGGAGCCGCACGCGAAGGAGACGCAGGCGCTCGGGACGATTCCGCAGCGCAAGCCGGCGGAGGTCGCGCCGGCGAAGCCGCAGCCGCAGCCGGTGCAGACGCAGCAGCAGACGCAGCAACAACCGGCGCAGCAGCAACAACCGGCGCAGCAGCAGGCGAAGGGCAAGAAAGGCAAACGCGACTCGGGCAAGGCGGCGACCATTCCGATGGCGCAGTCGCGCTCGGGCGAGATGAAGAGCGCGCAGCCGTCACAGCCGGCGGGCGCGCAGCCGTCGCAGTCGGTGGTGGTGGAGGGCGCGTCGCCGGTGATGATGGCCGACAACGAGCCGACGATGCCGGTGGCCAAGCTGTCGGCGCCGCCGCCGCTGCCGCCGCCGCCGTCGGTGCCGGGGCAGAAGGATCCGACCGGCGAGTGGTTCGAGCAGAAGGGCGAGGCGGCGGCGAGCGCGCAGTCGTACGACGACTTCGAGGACGAGCTGCCGCAGAAGAATCGCGCGCCGCTGATCATCGGCGGCGTGGCGGGCGGGCTCACGGTGGTGGTGTTCGCGATCATTTTGTTGCTGCCCAAGCCGGCGCACAAGAAGCTGCGCGGCGAGGCGCCCGACGAGCCGGCGACGGCGCAGAAGGCGCCCGAGCAGCCCGCGCCGGCTCCCGCGCCTGCGCCGACGCCGCCGGCTCCGACGCCCGCGGCGGTGGCGGTCGCGCCGACGCCCGCGCCTGCGCCGACTCCCGCGCCCGCGCCCGCGCCGACGCCCGCTCCTGCGCCGGTCGCGATCGCGCCGACGCCCGCGCCCGCGCCGCCGACGAAGCCGGAGCCGAAACCCGAGCCGCCGAAGCCGGCGCCGGTGGTGGCGAAGCCCGAGCCGAAACCCGAGCCGCCGAAGCCGGTGCCCGTCGAGAAACCGAAAATGGCGGAGACCAAACCGGCCAAGCCGGAGAAGCCCGCCAAGCCGGAAAAAGCGGAGAAGCCGATCAAGCTGGCGTCGAACGAGCCCAAGCACCGCGACGAGACGCCGCCGCCCGGCTTCAAGGATCCGTTCGCCGACTCGAAGTCGCCCAAGGCGCCGGCGCAAGCCGCGCAAGCCGACTTCTTCATCAAGCTCGGCCGGCAGAAGCTCAACGCGAGCGACCTGTCGGGCGCCGCCGCCAACTTCAACAAGGCGCGCGAGTACGATCCGCGCAGCCCCGAGGCGTTCGCCGGGCTGGGCGAGGTCGCGTTCGAGCAGGGCGACTACAACGGCGCCTCGGTGCAGCTCAAGCAGGCGTTACGGTTGTCGCCCAACAAGGCGCGCTACCTGATCCTGCTCGGCCAGGCGTTCTACAAGCTCGGCAAGCCGCGCGACGCGGTCACCGAGTACAAGAAAGCGCTGCGCGTCGATCCCAACAATCAAGAAGCGCAACACTCGCTCGAGGTCGCCGAGCGCAAGCTGGCTCAGGGCGGCTAGCCGCCGACTGATCGGTTGGGCCGCCCGTAACTTTTATCTACGCCGTTTCGGGGGCGCGATGTAACGGTCGCGCTCCGGCTCGCGCGCGACCGCGCCGGTCGCGTCTCGACGGTGTGACACCCGTAAGCTGATTCGGTGATGCGACGCCTTCAGGGAGATTCTTCCGCGGCCGACCGAGATCGGGCTTCGCATGGGGTCGTGGACCTCCGAGGATGTCCTCTAGAAAACGGTAGGGGTGGCGATCCCTCGGGTCAAGTTTCTGATTGGGAACATTTCGCAACATCGCGCGCGCGCGATCGATTCGCTTCCGTCGAGGAGGCGTGGTAAAATGGCCCCCGATGCTCAATTGGGATGGAGTCGAGTCCGAGGGGCCGGGGTGGGAGCCGGAGCCGTTCGAGCTGCCGCTGGTCGAGCCCGTGCGTCCGCCCGCCCGTCGAGACGAGCCCACGGATCCCGAGCCGAGCGCGCGGGTCGTGGTGATCGACCTGGTGTGAGGGCGGCCCGCTGCCGGCCCCTTACGTCCACTTCGATCTCTACCTGAGCGGCGCGTCGCCGCCGCTGCCGCGGGCGCAATTGCTGGAGCGGCTTGCGGCAAAATGCCGCATCGATCGCGCCGACGCCAGCGCGTTCGTCGGCGGCGCGCGCATCCGCATCCGGCGCGGCATCGACCAGGACGCGGCGGTGCGCGCGATCGCGGAGCTGCAGGCGCTCGGCGCCGTCGTCGAGGTCGAGCCCAATCGGCCGCCGACCGACGCGCTGGCCGGGCTCGACGAGATCGACGCGCGGCGCGACGAGACGCCGGCGCTCGCGCCCGAAGCGGCGAACCTGTCGCTCGATGCGCTGCGCGAGTCGCTGCGCGCGCTGCACGGCGACGCGCCCGAGAGCACGCTCGACAAGACCGTCGATCGCGGCGCGCCGACCCGCGCCGGGCACGCGCGCGCGTCGCAGGCGGAGCCGTTCGCGCCGTCGCTGTCGGGGCTGGACGCGCCGGCGCTGGTCGATCCCGACGAGCGGCAGGGCGGCGCCGACGATCCGCCGACCAGCCCGCTCCTGCCGGAGGCGATCGCGCGCGCGCTGCAAGCGAAGCCGAGCCCGCCGCCGCCGCCGTTCTCGTCGATCCCGTCGCTGCCGACGATTCCGTCGCCGGCCGAGGATCTCACCGCCGACGCCACCGAGGAGCCGCACGAGCCCGACGCCACCACCGTCGAGGCCGATCCGGAAGCGCGCTTTCGCCCGCCGCAGCTCGCCGCGCAGGAGCTGGTGCTCGATCGCGCCGCGCCGGCCGCCGCCCCGCCGCCGCCGCCGACGCGCGAGGAGCTGGAGCTGCGGCCGCGCTGCCCCGAGCACGACGTGCCGCTCGACGACGGCCTGTGCCCCGAGTGCGCCGAGGAGGAGAAGCCGGTGCCGGAGCACCTCATGCAGGGCGCGCTGCGCAAGCGGCCGATGGCGCGGCTGGCCGCGGGCGCGACGCTGGGGCTGCTCGCCGGCTACCTGCTGTCGGCGCCGTACGCCGAGCGCGCCGAGCGCCGCGTCGCCGAATTGCGCGCGCTGGCCAACGCCGATCGCTACCGGCCGATCGAAGAGGCCAAACAGAACGCGCGCCGCCTCGACGGGGAAGCCGAGTCGGCGTCGACGCGCGCCTTCGCCGGCACCATCGCCATCTGGCTGGTCGTCGCCGGCGCGTCCATCGCCGGCTGGTACCGCGTCACTTAAGCGGCGGCCTCCCGCAGCGCCCTGAGCACCTGCTCGAGCACGACGTTCGCCCGCCGCAGCGGCGCCTCCCCGAGCTGCGCGCCGAGCTGGTTCGCCCAGCCACGCTGCGCCGCCTGGATGGCGCGAAGGGCGTCGAGCCCCCGCGGCGCGAGCCGGAGGAGCTTCGCCCGTAGATGGTCCGGGTTCTCCTCGTACACGGCGAGCCCGTCGGCCTCGAGGAGATCGGCCACGCGCTGCACGCTCTGCCTGGCGAGCCCGAGCACGCGCGCGATGTGCACCACCGTCTTCGGCGCCTCCTCGATCGACGCCAGCACCTGCCAGCGGGCGCTCGTTTGGCCGGCCGGTTCGGCGAGCGCGTCGCCGGCGGCCGTGAGCAGTCCGTGGATCCGCAGGACCAACATGGAGAGCTCGCTGAAAGCGTCGCCGGCCGCCGTTCTGGACTTGACAGCATGCTGTCGAGAGATTATCTTGGTTGACATGACAGCAGCATGTCATATCGGCCGCCAACCCGCAAGCCAGCAAGGACGGTGCAACATGAGCGCTTCCGACATTCGGCCCTTCCGAGTCGACGTTCCCGAGAGCGAGCTCGACGACCTGCGCCGCCGGCTGAACGGCGCCCGCTGGCCGGAGGAGATCCCCGGCCTCGGCTGGACGCGCGGGGTGCCCGTCGCGTACCTGAAGAAACTCGCCGCGTACTGGAGCCGCGAGTACGACTGGCGCGCGCAGGAGAAGCGCCTGAACTCGTTCCCGCAATTTTCCACGACCATCGACGGCGAGAACGTCCACTTCATCCACGTGCGCTCGCCCGAGCCGAGCGCCACGCCGCTGCTGCTGATTCACGGCTGGCCGGGCTCGATCGTGGAGTTTCTCGACCTCGTCGGAGCGTTGACCGATCCGCGCGCGCACGGCGCGGATCCGGCGAGCGCGTTTCACCTCGTCATTCCGTCGATTCCGGGTCACGGGTTCTCGGGACCGCTGCACGGCGCGGGGTGGACTCACGCGCGCATCGCGGCGGCGTTCGCCGAGCTGATGGCGCGCCTCGGCTACCAGCGATACGGCGTTCAAGGCGGCGACGCCGGCGCGTTCATCGCTCCCGAGATCGGCCGCGCCGACGCCGCGCACGTCGCCGGTGTGCACGTCAACGCGCTGGTCACCTTTCCGTCAGGCCAGCCCTCCGACTTCGCCGGGCTGACCGAGGTGGAACAGCAGCGCCTGGCGCGGCTCGAAAACTTCCGCAACGACATGATGGGCTACATGCACATTCAAGGTACCCGTCCCCAGACGCTGGCGTATGGGTTGACGGACTCGCCGATCGGCCAGCTCGCGTGGATCATCGAAAAGTTCAAGGAGTGGACCGATCCCACGAAGGAGCTTCCCGAGGACGCGATCGCCGTCGATCACCTCCTCACGAACGTGAGCATCTACTGGTTCACGCGCACCGCCGGCTCGTCGGCGAACCTCTACTACGAGACGACGCACGATCCGGGCGCCTGGGCACCCAAGGCGCGTTCAGAGGTGCCCACCGGCGTCGCCGTGTTCGCGCAGGACATCACCATCCGGCGCTTCGCGGAGCGCGCCAACAACGTCGTGCACTGGTCGGAGTTCCCGCGCGGCGGTCACTTCGCCGCGATGGAGGCCCCGGAAGCGTTCATCGGTGACGTTCGGAAGTTCTTTCGACAAGTCACCTAGCCGACTTTTTCGAGCGCGTCGGCGGCGGCTTCATCCGCCTCCCGCTTTTTTTTTTGCCGGCCGACGATCAGCGCCAGCACGATGCTCAAGTTGTAGAGCACCGTCAGCGAGCCGGTCATCATGAGCTGCCCGAGCACCATGTCGCCCGGCGTCAGCACCGCGCCCAGCACCGCGAAGATGATGATCGCGTAGCGATTGAACCGCCACAGCGTCTTGGCCGAGACGATGCCGAGCATCGCCAGCACCGAGAGCAAAAGCGGCAGCTCGAACACCGCGCCGAAGACGAGCAATAGCGTCGTCGTCAGGCCGAAGTACTCGTCCATCGTGATCATCGGCTTGATCGAGAACTGCTCCGACAGGTGAACGTCGATCGATCGCCCGAACGCCTCCTTGATGATCCCGAGGCTGTCCGACGAGTACGCGAGAAAATATTTGTAGCCGGTCGGCAGCACGAACGTGTACGCGAACGCCGCGCCGCCGACGAACAGGAACACCGAGACGATCACGAACGTCAGTCCCCAGCGCCGCTCGCGCTGGTACAGCCCCGGCGAGATGAAGCGCCAGATCTCGCGGAAGATGAACGGTGACGCCAGGAACACGCCGACCAGCAGCGACAGCTTGAACAGCACCATGAAGGCTTCGATCGGCGACGTGAAGACCATCTCGGGCTTGCCGAGGCCCAGCTCCTTTTGCGCGTCGACCCAGGTGTTGATCAGCGGGCGCGCGAGCAGCACGAACAGGTACGGGCGGAAGACGTAGGCGATCACGGTGCACGCGAGCACGGCGATCGCCGAGTTGCGCAGGCAGGTGCGCAGCTCCTGGAGGTGCTCCAGGAACGGCATGCGGCGCTCGTGGTTCTCGTCGGGCGCGGGTTTTTCGGCGGGCTCGGCCACGCTCACGCTTTTTCGGCGGGCTTGGCGGCGGGCGCGGCTTCGGCGGGCGCAGCGACGGGCGCGGGCGCTTCCGTCTTGGCCGGCACCGTCGGCGCCGCGGGCTGCTGCACCGCCAATCGATGCGCCGGCGGCTCGTCGCGCAGCGCCGCCTTCAATTCGCGCAGCGGCTGCTTGACGGTCTCGTCGACCTCGAGCTGATCGCCCAGCTCCTGCGTCGCCTTGCGAAAGCTGCGGATCGCCTTGCCGAGGCTCGACGCCACATCGGGCAGCTTCTTGGGACCGAGCACCAACAACGCGATGGCGAGGATCACCAAGAGCTCGCCCATTCCGAGGCCAAACATCCCTGAAGTCTACGTCGCGCCCCCCAGCCGGGCAAGCGAACCCGCCGACGGAAAACGTGCGACGATCGAAAAAGTGAATTCCATTTCACCTTTTCGCAAAAAAGTGAAACTTATTTCACTTTTGGCGTTGCTCGTCGCTGGCTGCGATTCACGGCCGGAGAATGTGGTCCCGGATCTGCGCACGCCACTCGATCTCGGTTCCCCCGACCTGTCGCGCGTCGCCTGCGTGACCGATTTCCCGTCGGGCACGAGCGAGTGCACCACCGCCTGCGGCGGGCCGGGGCAGCCCTGTTGCGACGTCGAGCCACACTGCGATCGAGGCACGTGCGCGGACTCGCTCCTGCTGCACGGATCCTGCGTGCTCGACCTTGCGGGCGGCGGACCCGGCATGCGGCCCGCCGACGGCGGCGCCTGCGATCCGGGGCTGCGTGATTTCGACGGTGCGTGCATCGAATGCGGTCACACCGCAGAGCCGTGTTGCCGAGGGCTCGGCGACGACTGCGCGGCTCCTCTGACCTGCAGATCGCTGTGTGGGGAGTGCTCGACCGACAGCTGCTTCTGATTCAGGCGCGGGCGCGGGCGCGCGTCACGTCGCTGGTGCGGCGCAGGTTGTCGACCAGCTTCGACAGCTCGGCGAAGCGCGTCTCCTGCGTCTTCGAGATCTCGCGCAGCTGCTCGACCGCCTGCAAGATCTGATCGCCGCCGCGCGCCTGCTCGCGCTGCGCGCTGTTGAGCTGCGCCACCATCTCCGAGATCGACTCGATCGATTTCGTGATCTGCTTGCCGCCGCGCGTCTGCTCCTGCGACGAGCGCTCGACGTGCTTGGTGATGGCGCGCATCTTCTCCGCCGAGCGGATGATCTGCTCCGACCCCTTGGCCTGCTCGCTGGTGGCCGACGCGATCTGCTGCACCGTCTCGGCGATCGAGTGGATGGCGTCGGTGACCTGCTTGGAGCCGCGCGACTGCTCGACGGTGGCGCGGGCGATCTCGCGCACCATCTGCGTCGAGCGGTCGGCCGATTCGAGAATTCGGCGCAGCGCGTCCTCGGCCTGATGCGACACCTGCACGCCCTCTTCGACCGAGCGCGCGCCGCGCTCGACGGCGCCGATGGCGTTCTCCGACTCCTTCTGCACGCCTTTGATCAGGTCGGCGATCTCCTTCGTCGACGACGCCGAGCGCTCGGCCAGATCCTTGATCTCGTCTGCGACCACCGCGAACCCCTTGCCGTGCTCGCCCGCCTGCGCGGCGATGATCGCGGCGTTGAGCGCCAAGAGGTTGGTCTGCTCGGCGACGTCGTCGATCACCTCGAGGATCTTTCCGATCTCGCCGATCTTGCCGCCGAGGTTCGAAATGATCTTCACCGTCTCGCCCGACGAATCCTTGATCTTGTTGATGCCGTCGATGGTGCGCCCGATCGACTGCGCGCCGACGTTGGCCGCGCGCGACACCTCCTCCGACAGCCGCGCCGTCTCGTTGGCGTTGTTCTCCACCTGGCGGATGGAGATGTCCATCTCGTTCATCGACGACGACGTCTCCTCCGCCGTCGACGACAGCGCCTCGACGTTCTTGGCGACCTCCTTGATCGAGAACGTCATCTCCTCGATCGAGGTCGCCGACTCCTGCACGCTGGCCGCGAGGTTCACCATGTTCTCGGCCACCTCGTCGTTGGCCGCCGCCATCTCCAGGATCGACGACGACGACTCCTCCGCCGCCGCCGCCAGCGTCTCCACCGAGTGCGCGATCTGCTTGAGCGACGCGGTCATCTGGTGCAGCGACGCCGCGGTCTCCTCGATCGCGCCGAGCTGCCGCTCGATGGTGGTGCGCAGCTCGTCGATGCCCTTGGTCGCCTCGGCGATCAGCCGATCCTGCTCGTTGGTGTCCTTCTCGACGGAGGCGAGCCGCTGCATCAGCGCGTAGGCGGTGATGAGGGCGGGCAGCGCCGCCATGCCGACGAGCACGAACGGCGCGGTGAGCTGCAGGCGCACGCCGTAGGACTGCCAAACGATGACGACGGCCGCGACCACTATGACGGCCGAGGTCAGCGTCCAGAGCATGGGACGAGTCATGGCCGGCTAGTGTAAACCGCGCGAGGGCCGACAGGCAAAATGCTTACGCCGACGGAGCGGCGCGCCCGGCTACGTGCACCAGGCGATGGCGACGCTGCGCACGCTCTGATCGATGCGCATGCCGAGCATGTTGTCGCCGCCCGACCAGCCGAACGCCGCGCGGCAGGTGAGCCCGCCCGCGTTCACGATCAGCTCGACCACGCCGGGGTTGACGTTGAACACGCGCAGGTGGCCGGCCGAGGTGGTGGTGGTCTGCGCCGTCGAGGGCGTGCCGTCGTCGAGCGTGTAGGTCACCACGCCCGACGCCGGCGCCAGCGTGACCGTGGCGCCGGCGACGGGAACCGGCGCGCCCGCGTCGGTGCCGACCTGGCGCAGCGCGACGATCAGGTCGCCCTTGGCCGGATCGCGCGTAATGCCGAGCCCGGTGAAGAAGTCGTCCCACACCTGGTTGCCGGAGATGGTGAGCGCGCCGATGTCGAGATCGTGATCGCTGGTGGCGACCGTGGTCTCGACGGGGTAGGCGCCGGCGAGCGTGTAGCGCAGCGTGACGTTCTGGTGATCGGGCGCCGCCACCGACGACGCGCCGTTGATGTCGGCGAAGGCGCACGGCAGCTGCGGGAACTCGACGACGCACACGCTGGCGCCCGCCGCCGGGTTGCCGCCCGCCTGCCACACCGACGAGACGTGATGCAGCGGACCGGCGACGGCGAGATCGGGCGGCGGCATGTTGGGCGAAAGATCGGCGCCGAGATCGTCGCTGCCCGGCGTGGTGGAGCTGCAACCGGCCGCGAGCGCGGCGGCGATGAGGAGCAGTCTGCGCATCGGATCCCCTGGTCGAAAGGAGCGGCGATCTTACCTCAGCGCCTCACGTCGCGGCGAACAGGCGCATCTGCTCGGGCGGGCCGAGCGGGAGCGCGCGCAGGCGATGGGCGGCGAAGGCGCGCGCCACGCCGTCGGTGAGCCCGCGCGTGAAGTAGACGTCGCGCGCGCCGGTCGAGCGCGCGTGCTCGAGCAGCGACGGGAGATCGGCGTGATCGGAGAGCGCGAAGCCGGCCGCGCAGCCGGCGCGCGCCGCGGCGTCGGGATCGAGCGCCTCGCCGGCGACCAGCAGCCGGCGCGCGCGCGCGAGCCGCGCCAGCGCCGGCGACGAGGCGAGCTCGAGCGGCCACAACAGCGCCTCGCCGCGCGCCGGCGCCGCGCGCCCGAGGGTCCGCGCCGGCGTACGTACGAACAGGCCGATCCGTACGTACGCCCCGAGGAGCCGCGCGATCCGCGGATGGGCGCGCAGCGGCACGCCGGCCGCGCCCAGCAGCGCCGCCGCCTCGCCCGCCGCGCCCAGCACCGGCGCCAGCACCACCGGCGTCTCGCCGTCGTCGCAGGACGCGCGCACCGCGGCCGTGAGCGCCGCCTCCACCTCGGCGCGATCCGGCAGCGCGCGCGCGAGCGGCGCCAGCGGGGCCGACAGCGCCAGCGCGTCGCACGCGCGCACCTGCGCCGGCTCCGCCAGCCGCCCGCCGCGCGGATTCACCGCGCCCGCGTAGAGCACGCGCCGCCCGCCGCGCTCGACCAGGAGCTGCGCCGCGCCCGGCACGTGCCCCGACGGCAGGAGCTCGACGCGCAGCCGCCCGAGCGCGAACGGCCGCGCGTACGGCGTCACCAGCACGTCGCGCTCCGCTTCGCCGCCCTCGAGCGCGCGCCGCAGCTCGAGCGTGCGCGCGGTCGTCACCACCCGCGCGCCCGCCAGCGCGTGGTGCGCGCTCGACACGAAGCAGAGCTGGTGCCGCCTCGGCGCGTCGCACCAGACGTGGCTGCCGCCGACGCGCACGCCGCCCGACCAGGCAAAGTCCGCCTCCTCGACGCGTGCGCGCACCGACGCGGTTTACTATATTCTGCGCGGATGCGCATGGTCCCATGAACATTCCGCTCCCGGCACGCTCGCAGCGCTCTCCGCTGGCGGTGATCTTCCTGACGGTGTTCCTCGACCTGCTCGGGTTCGGGATCGTGATCCCGATCCTGCCGCTGTACGCCGAGACGATGCACGCCTCCAAGCCGCAGATCGGGCTTTTGCTCGCGGTGTACTCGATGGCGCAGCTGGTGTTCTCGCCGATCTGGGGACGCCTGTCGGATCGCCACGGGCGGCGGCCGATCCTGCTGCTGTCGATCCTGGGATCGTGCGGCTCGCAGCTCGGCTACGCGTTCGCGCCGTCGTTCGCGTGGCTGGTGGTGGCGCGCGGGTTCGCCGGCGTGTGCGGCGCCAACGTGACCGCGGCGCAGGCGTACGTCGCCGACGTCACCGACGAGAAGTCGCGCGCGGCCGGGATGGGGACGCTGGGCGCGGCGCTCGGGCTCGGCTTCGTGTTCGGGCCGGCGGCGGGCGCGTTCCTGTCGCATCGCTCGCCGACGCTGCCGTTCCTCGTCGCCGGCGCGCTGGCGGGCGTGAACTTCGCGCTGGCGTTCGTGGTGCTGCGCGAGCCGCGGCCGCCGTCGGAGCGCACGCACGCGCGCACGCTCACGTGGGAGGGGCTCGGCCGCGCGGTCTCGTCGCCGAAGCTGCGCCCGCTGCTCCTGCTCTACTTCATCATCACCTTCGGGTTCGCGCAGCTCGAGGGCACGTTCTCGCTCTACCTCGAGGAGAAGTACCACTACGGCAAGAGCGAGGCGGGCCTCCTGTTCTGCTACATCGGGCTGTTGATCGTGATCGTGCAGGGCGGCGTGGTGCGGCGGCTGGCGCCGCGCGTCGGCGAGCGGACGCTGATCATCGCCGGCACGCTGCTGATGGCGGCGGGGTTCCTGATGCAGTGGGCGTCGTCGACGCTGCTCTTGCTCTTGCCGGCGATCGCGGTGATGTCGATCGGCAACGCGCTCAACACGCCGTCGCTGTCGTCGCTGATCTCGCGCGCGGCCGGCGGCGATCAGCAGGGCGGCGTGCTCGGCGTGTCGCAGGCGCTGGGGGCGCTGGCGCGCATCGCCGGGCCGCTGCTCGGCACGTGGCAGCTCGGCTTCGACATCCGCACGCCCTACGCCACGGGCGGCTTCTTCATGCTCGCGGCTTGCGCCTTCGCGGCGCTGACGGTGCGCCAGCCGGCGCCGGAGTGACCCAGCTCTCGACGGCCAGCCCGTCGATTGCGGCAAAATGCCGCAGGTTGTTGGTGACCAGCACCGCGTCGGCGGCGAGCGCGGTGGCGGCGATGAACAGGTCGCTGTCGCCCGGCGCGTGGCCGCGCAGCCCCGACTTGAGCCGCCCGAACAGGACGGCGGCGCGCCGATCGAACGGGATCATGCGCACCCGCCGGCGAAACTGATCCACGGCTCTGAGCCCCTCGTCGACGCGCGTCGAGCACCACGCGCCGTAGTACAGATCGGCGAAGGTGATGGCCGCCGCTGCGATCCGGCGATCGCCGACGAGCCGCACGCGATCGGCGATCGCCGGATGCGTGCCGCGCAACAGGAAGATGATGATGTCGGTGTCGAGCAGGTAGAGGTGATTCACCGCGGCTTCCGCGGGCGGCGCTCCGAGCGGCGGTTGCGCGCGCGCCCGCGGTAGACGTCGGCGATGATCTCCTCGGCGGAGCGGTCGTCCTTCCAGCTGCCGGCGAGATCGGCCGCGCTGCCGCCGAGCGGCTCGCCGAACAGCGACGCCTCGAGCAGCGACTGGATCACCGCCGAGCGGCTGCGGCGCTCGCTTCGCGCCACGCCGTCCACCTTCTTGAGGACCTTCTCGTCGATGTAGAGCGACACTTGCATGGGCCGCCTCCTGTCGAAACCAACTATAACATATTATAGGTGGCCGTACAGCCAGCGGGCGTAACAGTAGATGTAGGGGACGCTGAACAGCAGCGCGTCGATGCGGTCGAGCATGCCGCCGTGGCCGGGCAAGAGCTTGCCCGAGTCCTTGACGCCGACCGAGCGCTTGAGCATCGACTCGCACAGGTCGCCCATCTGGCCGAGCGCGCCGGCGGGCAGCGCCACCAGCGCGCAGTCGGTCCACGACAGCGACGGCAGATACCACAGCTTGGCCAGCACCATCGCGCCGAAGCTGCCGGCCAGCCCGCCGAGCGCGCCGATGATGGTCTTCTTCGGGCTCACCGATTCGTACAGCTTCACTGGCCACGCCGGCCCGATGAAGCGGCCCGCGAAGTACGCGCCGGTGTCGCCGAACCACGTCACCGTCAGCGTGATGTAGACCCACGCGCCGCCGTCGGGGCCGCGCTTCTTGAGCAGCGCCACGAACGTGAGCAAGAGGCCGACGTAGAGCGTGCCGGCGAGCATCGCGGTCACGCGCGCGGCCACCGTCTCCATCGTGCGGTAGCGGAACAGATAGAAGAGGAAGCCGAGCAGCGTCATCGCCGCCAGCGACGCGGTGACCGCCATCGGCTGCCCGTCGAGCCAGTAGACGACCGCGGCGAAGCCGAGCCCGAGCGCGATGGCGAAGCCGCGCTCGGCGAGCGGCTCCTTGGCCATCGTCATGTTGTAGAACTCGCGCAGGCCGAGGAACGTCGCCAGGTAGACCACCGCCCAGACTCCGACGGGGTTCGACCAGCGAATGGCGACGACGAGGACCGGGATCAGGACCGCGGCGGTGAGCAGCCGCGCGGCGAGGTTGCTCATTACTTGGTGACGCGGAGCCGCACCTGCTCGGAGGTGAGGCCGAAGCGGCGCTCGCGGCCCTGAAAGCTCTGCAGCGCGAGCTGCAGCTCGGCGCGGTTGAAGTCGGGCCACAGCGCGTCGGTGAAGTACATCTCGGCGTACGCCGCTTCCCAGAGGAGAAAGTTGGAGAGCCGCTGCTCGCCCGACGTGCGGATGACCAGGTCGAGCTCGGGCAGCCCGTGCGTCGACAGCGCCTCGGAGAACGACAGGATGTTCACGTCCTGGATGCGCATCGTGCCGGCGCGCACCGCCTCGACCAGCCGCTTGGTGGCGTCGATGATCGCCTCGCGCCCGCCGTACGACAGCGCCAGGCACAGCGTCATGCCCTTGTTGTTCGCCGAGTCGGCCTTGAGCGCGTCGAGCGGCTCGCGCACGAACGCCGGCAGCCGCGACTCGTCGCCGATCGTCGTCAGGCGGATGTCGTTGCCGAGGATCTCGTCGCGCTCGCCGATCAAGTAGTCGCGCAGCAGCTCCATGAGCATGCGCACTTCCTCGACGGGGCGCTCCCAGTTCTGCGACGAGAACGCGTACAGCGTCAGCGCCTTGAGGCCGATCTCGCGCGAGGCGCGCACGATCTCGCGCACCGAATCGGCGCCTTTTTTGTGGCCGTCGATTCGCGGCAGGTTGCGGCGCTTCGCCCAGCGTCCGTTGCCGTCCATGATGATGGCGACGTGGCGCGGGAGGTCCTTCTTCGACGAGTGCATGTCGGTCCCACCTATCACGATTCACTCCAGGCTAGCAATCAGTTAAGAGTAACCCGTTCAGTCGTTATACGCTGGCGCGGGAGGAAATCATGGCGCTTCTCACGGATCGCGTAGCCGTCATCACCGGCGCGGGGCGCGGCATCGGGCGCGCGGTCGCGCTCACGTTCGTGCGCGAAGGCGCGCGCGTGGTCATCAACGACGTCGAGGAGGCGCCGGCCGCCGAGGCGCTCGGCGCCTGCGACGCGGTGCGCGCGGGCGCGGCGGCGATCCACGTCGGGTCGGTCACCGATCCCGCCGCCACCGACGCGCTGATGCGCACCGCCGTCGAGAAATTCGGGCAGCTCGACATCTTGATCAACAACGCCGGCATCACGCGCGATCGGCTGGCGCACCACATGACCGACGAGTGGTGGGACCTGGTCATCGACGTCAACCTGACGGGCACGTTCAATTGCATTCGCTCGGCGGCGCCCTATCTGCGGGACGTGGCGAAGAAAGAGATCGAGGCGCACGGCAAGCCGCTGCGCCACCGCAAGATCGTCAACTTCTTCTCGACGGCGGCGATCCGCGGCAACCCCGGGCAGATCAATTACACCGCCGCGAAGATGGGGAACGTCGGCATCACGCGCACGGTGGCGCAGGAGTGGGGTCGCTACTGGATCAACGTGAACGCGGTGGCGCCGGGCTTCACCAACACGCGGCTCACGGCGCCGAAGCAGAAGGGCGACGAGCTGGGCGTGCCCGAGGAGATGCGCCAGGCGACGCTGCAGCGGATTCCGCTCGGCCGCTTCGGCGAGCCGGAGGACATCGCGAACGCGGTGCTGTTCTTCGCCTCGCCGCTGTCGGACTTCATCACGGGACAGACGCTGAACGTGTCGGGCGGCATGCAGA
>DASREC010000194.1:0-2636 GCA_035652295.1 Polyangia bacterium | reverse complement strand
CGCGTCGCCGAGGCCGTCGCCGTCGGAGTCGGGCTGCTTGCCGTCGTCGACCGGGCGGATCGGGTTGAACACCTTCGGGCAGTCGTCCATCGCGTCGGGAATGCCGTCGCCGTCGGAGTCGGTGGCGGTCGGGACGCCGCTGTAGATCGTCGAGCCGTTGATCGAGCTCGGCCGCGACGGGACGCAGGTCGGCTCGCCGTCGGGCGTGCCGCAGAAGAACGCCGCGTAGCCGCCCGACGCCGCGGCGAGCGTCGCGTAGGTGCTGCCGGTCTCGGTCTTGGCGCACAGCGATTTGTCGGCGCCGCAGACCGCGATCGCGTCGCAGGCCGCGCCGCCGAGCGCGCTCACGAGCGCGGTGTCGCCGTAGAGCGGCTTGCCCGCGCGCAGCACCAGCGTCACGTCTTGCGGCTCGGCGCCGAGGATCGCGCGGTGATCGGCGCGCCGGCTGCCGTCGAAGATCGCGAGGTCCGCATAGAGCCCGGGCTGCAAGATCCCGATCGCGTCGTCGGTCGCGGTCACGATCGCCGCGTTCCGCGTCACCATCAGCCACAGCTCCTCGTCGGTGAAGAAGCGATCGAGGTAGGTCTGGTTGTACGAGTCGGCGCAGGCGAGCTCGCGCAGCAGGTTCATCGAGCCGGACGGCGTCCAGTCGGTGCCGAGCGCGATGGTGACGCCGAGCCGCCCGGCCACCGTCACCTGCGCGGTGTTGCCGTAGAGCCGCAGGTTCGAGCGCGGCGACCAGATGAGCTTCGACCTCGCGCCCGACATCGCGCGCCAGTCTTGCGCCGCCAGGCCGGCGGCGTGGATGAACGCGCTCTGCTGCTGCATGAGGAGCTGGCCGCCGTTCGCCGACGAGCTGGCGCAGAGGAACTCGTTGTGCGCGACCGCGTCGACGCCCTCGGCGATGTGCGGCTCGAAGCTCTTGTCGGCGGCGATCGACTGCGCGGTGTCGGCGAACGGGTAGCCGCAGCCCGAGGCGAGCTGCATGCCCGACGAGTCGCCGAGCGGAAAGGTGTTGAAATCGACGGCGCGGTGACCGAGTCCTTGCTCTTCGATCTCCACGTCGAGGTTGCGCAACAAGCCGACCGCGCCGCCCGAGCCGACCGTCGAGGTCGCGCCGCCCATCACGAAGCGCGCTTCGCCCCACTGCACCTGCTGCGTGCTCGCGCCGCCGGACGCCGCGATCTGCGAGTGGCCGCGCAATCCCTTGCGCCAGTCGTTGCGCTGCTCGTAGCGCTCGCCGGTGTCGGCGGCCGGCGCGTTCTGCGTATAGGTGATGTGATCGTGCGTGTTGATGAGGCCGGGCGAAACCACGCCGCGCGGACAATCGAGCGCGGTCGCGCCTGGCGCCATCGCCGAGCAGTCGCACGCGACGCACGCGAGCTTGCCGCCGGCGTCGACCAGCACCTGCCCGCCGCGCAGCACCTGGCCTGGCGTGAGGATGGTGCCGGTGATGAGCAGCGCGGCGCCGCCGGCGGTGACGGTGCACGTGCCCGACGACGGCGGAGCGTGGCCGGCGGCGGGACACATCGTGATCGCCGGGCCGCTCGGCGCGGGAGCCTGGTCCCCACCGTCGGGCGCGGCGGCTCGAGGCGGAGCACACGCGCCGAGCGCCGCGCCGAGCGCCGCCATCGCCCAAAGTCTCATCGCAGGTTCATGCGTCGAGCAGCGCGCGATCTTCAAAAGAAGAAGCCGCGCGCCGCGCTTGAAGGCAATTCGACGAGCGCGTCATTCACCCGATTGTGACCAAGGATCGAAAGAACCCACTCGAGGCTTTCGGATTGGACGCCGACGGCAATCCGCTCCCCGACCCATACGGCGTGATCGACAGCGGGTTGACGTCCGACCCGTTCGGCGACAACCGCAGACGACGCCCGCGCGCTCCGCAGCCGGAAAAGCCGGAGGAGGCGCCGGCACCTCCTCCCGAGTCGGACGCGAACGACGACTCGAAGTAGCTATTGAAATGGCAGGCGACGGATCGCCCGGGCTGTGGCATCACAGTGCGAGGAGGCCGCGATGAACGTGATCGAGCTGGTTCAGCAGTACGCGAAGATGTTGAAGCACGTCGACCGCTGGCTCGACAAAGCCGTCGAGCACGCCAAGAAGAAGAGCTTCGACGTCGAGACGCTGGTGCACGCGCGTCTGGCGCCGGACATGTACTCGCTCGATCGGCAGATCCAGTCGGCGTGCGACACGGCGAAGTTCTCGGCGAGCTATCTCTCGGGCAAGCAGCCGCCGGTGCATCCCGACACCGAGAAGACGTTCGCCGAGCTGCGCGCGCGCATCCAGAGCTGTCTCGCGTTCCTCGAGACCATCGGCGCGGCCGACGTCGCGGGCGCCGAGGATCGCAAGGTGACGCCGAAGTGGCTGCAAGGGAAATGGGTCAAAGGCGACCAGTTCCTGGTGCAGGTGTCGCTGCCGAACTTCTATTTTCACGTGACGACGGCGTACGCGATCCTGCGCCACAACGGCGTCGATCTCGGCAAGAACGATTTCATCGGCGCGATTCCGCAGCGCGACTGACGAGGCCCCCGCCCGCTCACTGCACTTCGTCGGCGCCGATATCGAACAGCATCGTCTTCGCGTTGGGCCGCGGCTCGAAGTCGACGTCGTGGTCCGGCATATTGGCGCCGGCG
>DASREC010000193.1:0-7997 GCA_035652295.1 Polyangia bacterium | reverse complement strand
GACGTCGGGCAAACTTTCTGTCCGCTCGGGCACGCGCAGGTTCCGCCGGGGCCGGAGCACACCTGGTTGGTCACCGGGCAGTCGGCGCTGGTGCAGCAGCTCGACGCGCCGATGCAGCTCGACGACGCGAGGCACGTCTTCTGTCCCGTCGGGCACGCGCACGTGCCGCCGATGCCGGAGCAGTCCTGGCCGGTGATGGTGGTGCAGTCGGCGGTGGTGCAGCACGTGCCGCTCGGGATGCAGTTGTTGGCCGCCGGGCACACGCGCGAGCCGGTCTGGCAGGAGCACGTGCCGCCCGCGCCCGAGCACGTCTGGCCGACGATGCTGCAGTCGAGCGTGGTGCAGCACGTGGTGTTCGCGATGCACGCGTTGTTGGCGGTGCAGACCTTCTGCGCCGCCGGGCAGCCGCACGAGCCGCCGGGGCCCGAGCACGTCTGGCCGCCGATGGTGCAGTCGGGGTTGGTGGTGCAGCACGTGCCGATCGGGATGCACGAGTTCGACGCCGCGCACACGCGCTGCCCCGACGGACAGTTGCACGAGCCGCCGAAGCCGGAGCACGTCTGGCCGGTGACGGTGCAGTCGGTGGTGGTGCAGCACGTGCCGTTGGGGATGCACGTGTTGGCGGCGGCGCAGACGTGATAGCCGGTCTGGCAGCCGCACGTGCCGCCGGGCGCGGAGCAGCTCTGGCCGATGATGGTGCAGTCGAGCGACGTGCAGCACGTGGTCGACGGGATACAGCTGTTCGACGCGGGGCAGACTTTCTTGCCGGCGCCGCAGCCGCAGCTTCCGCCGGGGCCGGAGCACGTCTCGCCGGTGACGGTGCAGTCGGCGGTGGTGCAGCACGTGCTCGACGAGATGCAGCTCGACGACGCGAGGCACGCGGTGAAGCCCGACAGGCAGCTGCACTGTTGGCCCGGCTTGGGACAGACCTCGCCCGAGATCGCGGTGCAGTCCGATTGCACGCAGCAGGTGCCGTTATCGATGCAGCTCGACGACGCCTGGCACGTGTGCTGGTTGGCCGGGCACAGGCACATGCCCGACGTCGGATCGCACGTCTGGCCGAGGTACGGGCACTGCAGCGGCAGGTACGTGCAGTTGCCACCCGTGCAGACGGCGTTGACGGTGACGTGACACCCGTCGGGCGGCGTCATGCAGTCGGCGCCGACGCAGCAGCTCGCGTTCGGGATGCACTGCGAGCCGCACGCCTTGTAGCCGATGTTGCACGCGAGGCCGCACGCGTTGTTCGAGCACAGCGCGACGCCGTTCGTCGGCTGCGGGCAGTCGGCGGCGCTGCAGCACTCGGCCGTGCCGATGCACTTGCCGTTGCACGCGCGCTCGCCGGCGTCGCCGTCGCAGACGATGGCGGCGTCGTCGCTCGACTGCAGATCGTCTGCGCCGCGCAGATCGCCGATGTTGAAGTCGCCGCCGGTGAAGCCGAGATCGCCGACGGAGAGATCGTGCTCGCTGCCGCCGCCGTCGTCGTGTCCGCTCGGCTTGGCGCTCGCGCATCCCGCGAGCACGGCCGCGACCAACAAGGCGCAGGCGCGTTTCCCCCGGGTGGATCTCATGTTCGCGATCAGCGTATCAGGATTCGCGCGATTTTGCGCCGGGAGAAGCGTGCGCGGGCTTGCGGTAGCATGCGCACATGAGCGCCTCGCTTCGGCCGTTTCAGCGGTTGCCGTTCGCGCAGCTGGCCGACGCGCCGGCGCGCCCGCACCCCTACTTCTCGTCGGTGGCGCGCGAGCTCGACATGGCGTCGAGCGACTTCGGGCGGCTGAAGATCCACTGGCGCGAGCACGGCAGCGGCCCGCCGCTCTTGCTGGTGCACGGCCTGATGACGTCGAGCTACTCGTGGCGCTACGTGCTCGACGCGCTCGGCGCGCGCTTTCGCTTGATCGTGCCGGACCTGCCGGGCGCGGGGCGCAGCGACAAGCCACGCGCGCGGCTCGACGCGGCGGCGCTGGCGCGCTGGATCGGCGAGTTCCAGTCGGCGCTCGGCGTGCGCGGCTGCGCGGCGGTCGGCAACTCGCTCGGCGGATATCTGTGCATGCGGCTCGCGCTCGCCGATCCGGGCGCGCTGTCGCGCCTGGTCAACATCCACTCGCCGGCGTTTCCCATCGCGCGGCTGCGCGCGCTGGCGATCGCGCTGGCGGTGCCGGGCGCGCGGCGGCTGCTCGCGTGGTGGGTCGCGCGCTCGCCCGAGCGGTGGGTGCACCGCAACGTCCACTACTACGACGAGACGCTCAAGTCGCTCGAGGAGGCGCGCGTCTACGCCGAGCCGCTGTCCTCGCCCGACGGCGTGCGCGCGTTCATCGCGTACCTCGCCGACACCATGGCGCCGCGCGGCTTCGCCGAGTTCGCCGCCGCGCTCGCGCGCGAGAAAGCCGAGCGCCGCCGCTTTCCGATTCCGCTGCGCCTGATCTACTCGCGCGAAGATCCGCTGGTGCCGCCCGAGACCGGCGCGCGGCTGGCGGCGCTCGTCGACGGCGCCGAGCTGCACTGGCTCGAGCGCACGTCGCACTTCGCGCACGTCGACAGCCCCGAGCGCGTCGCCCCGCTGCTGGTCGACTTCCTCGCTTGACAGCTGGTCCGACCGCTTGCTATGAGCGCCGCCGGGGGAACCATGACGACTCGCTCCATCATTAATGTGGCGATCGCGCTGGCGCTCGCCGGCTGCGGCGCCAAGCCGGACGCCGCCGACGACTTCGCGAGCTTCGCCGGCGTCGACGAAAAATCGGACGCCTTCTCGACGCACTTGAAGATCGTCGGCACGCTCTCGACGACGAATTCGTCGGTGGCGTTCCCGTACACCGCGTCGCCGCGCTACCGCGCGCTCAAGCTCACCGCGCGCGCCGGCGATCTCCTCAAGATCACCGTCACGCCGTGGTCGGGCAAGGTGAAGAGCGGCGGCGATCCGGTCACGTGGCTGCTCGACGCGAGCTTCAAGATCGTCGCCAAGAACGACGACGTCGACGCGAGCCACGTCGACTCGCTGGTGATGACGCACGCGCCGCGCACCGGCAGCTACTGGGTGGTGGTGCGCGACTACAACTCGGCCGACGCCACCTTCACCGCCACGCTCCAGACCGCGCGCTTCACCGGCGATCTCACCGCCGACGCCGAGTCGGCCTACGACTTCTACGTCGCCGGCGACGACTACGGTCTCGCCGACGCGCGCTACGCCGTGAGCGCGTCCGAGCTCTCGGGCGACGCCGCCACGCTGCAAGCCGAGTACACCGCCAACTTCGGCAGCTCGAACGCGTACGCGATCCCGTACAACCGCAGCCGCGTCTACGTCGTGACGATGAGCGCCGAGGAGACCTACGCCGCCGATCTCTTCGACGCCGGCGGCAACTTCCTCGCGCACGGCTACTCCGACGGCGGACCGGGCGTGAACGGCTGGAGCACCACGCCGCCGGATCCGAAGAACCCGTGAACGTCCTCCTCGCGCCCATCGGCTCGGGCGGCGATCTGGCGCCGTTCATCGCGGTCGGCCGCGCGCTCGCGCGCCGCGGCCATCGCGCGGTGGTGCTGGCCAATCCGTGCTTCGCCGAGCAGGTCGAGCGCGCCGGGCTGGAGCTCACCGCCTACGGCGACGCCGAGGACTACCGCGCGCTCACCGCCAACCCCGACGCGATCGATCCGCTGCGCGGCTTCTACGCGGTGATGGATTACGTGACGCGCACCATCGAGCCGCTGCAGCGCGCGATCACCGCCGAGGCCGCGCGCGCCGCACAGCAGGGATCGGCGCCGACCGTGATCGTCGGCCACGCGCTCGCGTTCGGCGCGCGCATCGCCGAGGAGAAGCTCGGGCTCGCGGGCGCCACGCTGCACCTCTCGCCAGCGGCGCTGCCGAGCGCGCACCAGCCGCCGGTGATGAACGGCGTGTTCAACCCGTCGTGGATGCCGCGCTGGTACAAGCGCTCGGCGTGGTGGGCGATCGATCGATTGGTGATCGATCGCGCCGTCGGGCGCCCGGTCAACGCCGCGCGCCGCGCCGCCGGGTTGCCCGAGCTCGTGCGCCTGTTCGAGCACGGCTGGGATTCGCCGCACCGTTTTCTCGGGCTGTTCCCCGAGTGGTTCGCGCCGGTGCAGCCCGACTGGCCGAGCAACCTCGAGCTGGTCGGCTTTCCGCTCGACGACGCCGCCGCGCCGCTCGCGCCCGACGAGCAGGCGCAGCTCGACGCGTTCCTCGACGGCGGATCGCCGCCGCTCGTGTTCACGCCCGGCTCGGGCAACCGCCACGCGCACGGATTTTTCGAGGCGGCGATCGACGCCAGCGCGCGGCTCGGACGGCGCGCGCTCCTGCTCACGCGCTTCGCCGATCAAGTCCCGGAGCGGCTGCCGGAGCACGTGCGGCATTTTGCCTTCGTGCCGCTGCAGACGCTCCTGCCGCGCGCGGCGGCGATCGCGCACCACGGCGGAATCGGCACTGCCGCCGAGGCGCTCGGCGCCGGCGTGCCGCAGCTGGTGCTGCCGTTCAGCCACGATCAGCCCGACAACGCCGCGCGCCTCGAGCGGCTCGGCGTGAGCCGCACGATTCCGTGGCGGCGCGCGAGCGGACCGGCGATGAGCGCCGCGCTCGGCAAGCTGCTCTCGTCGCTGGAGGTGGCGCGCGCGTGCCACGCGTGGCGCCGCCGCGCGCACGCCGGCGACGCGCTCGAGTCGACGTGCGACGCGCTCGAGTCGCTCACCGCGCGCGCGCCGGCGCGCCGCCTGCGAGGCGAGCGGTGAAACGCACGGCTCCCGTCCTGGTGGCGTGCAGCCAGACGTGGAGCTCTCCGGCGCGGCTGCCGCGCGTGCTCGCCCGCGCGGGTTGTCGCGTGAGCGTGCTGTGCCCGCCCGGCGCGCCGCTCGCGTCCACCCGTTTCGCCGACGAGCGCATCGCCGCGCCCGCCGAGCTGCCCGCGTACGTCGACGCGCTCGCCGAGCACCTCGAGCGCGCGGGCGATCGCTACCGCTGGCTGCTCATCACCGACGATCCGCTGCTCGACGCGCTCGCCCGCCGCCGCGCCGAGCCGTGGATCGCCGCGCGCCTGCCGATCGACGGGCGCAGCCGCTTCGCCGCGCTGCTCGCGTCCAAGGCCGACTTCACCGACGCGGCCGCCGCCGCCGGCCTGCCCATCCCCGCCTCGCGCGTGTGCGCCTCGCTCTCGGGCGCCCGCGCCGCCGCCGCCGAGATCGGCTTCCCGGTGATGCTGAAAAAATCGCTCTCATTCGCCGGCCTCGGCGTGCGCGCCGCCGCCGACGACGCCGAGCTCGCGCGCGCGTTCCTCGAGCTCGACGACGGCGCGCCGCTGGTGCTGCAGCGCTTTCACCAGGGACGCATCGGCAACAGCGTCGTCCTGTTCCAGGAGGGGCGGCCGATCTGCTGGATGTCGGCGTACAAGTCGCGCACCTGGCCGGGACCGTTCGGCCCGTCGAGCGCGCGCCAGTTCATGAGCCACGCCGACGTCGAGCCGATCCTCGCCGCCTTCGGCGCGCTCACCGGCTATCACGGCTTCGGCGCCGTCGATTGGGTGTGCGACGCGGTGACCGGCCGCCTCGTGATCCTCGAATTCAACGCGCGCCCGGTGCCGACCATCCACATGTCGCGGCTCGCCGGCGTCGATTTCTCGTCGAGCATCGCCGCCATGCTGGCCGGCCGCGCCGAGGTGCAGCGCCCGCCCGAGCGCGCGCCCGGCCCGATCGTGCGCATGTTCCCCGAGGACGTCTACCGCGCGGCGACGGAGAAGCAGCCGCTCGAGCTCGCGGGGCTCCTGCCGTGGCCCGGCCGCTACAGCGACGTGCCGTGGAGCGATCCGCCGCTGCTCGCGTGGCACCTGCGCGCCTTCCGCCGCGCCGCCCGCGAACAGAAACGCGCCGCCTGACGCCGTGCTAAAATTCGGCGGATGGGCGGATGGGATCAGAACCAGGGTCGCGATCGTGAACGTCAACCCGACGGCTCCGTCGAGGAAGAGGAAGAGCGCAGCGGCGAGCAGCAGCATCAGGCGCGCCGCCAGCAAGCGCTGACCCGCAAGCGCGCGGGGATCCGCCGCGGCGAGGCGGTGCAGGCCAAGGGCGCGGTGAGCGCCGAGGCCGCGCATGAGCACGCCGCCGACGGACTCTCGGAGGCGCACGCGCCGCTGCCGCACCGCGAGCAGATCCAGGCGAGCTTCGGGGCGCACGACGTGAGCGGCGTGAAAGCGGCGGTGGGCGGGCGCGCGCAGAGCGCCAACGAGGCGATGGGCTCGACGGCGTTCACGCGCGGCGACCAGGTGGCGTTTCGCGGCGCGCCCGATCTGCACACCGCCGCGCACGAAGCGGCGCACGCGGTGCAGCAGCGCCAGGGCGTGAGCGTGGCGGGCGGCGTCGGCAAGCCGGGCGACGGCTACGAGAAGCACGCCGACGCCGTCGCCGATCGGGTGGTCGCGGGAAAATCGGCGGCGCCGATCCTCGAGCAGATGACCGGGCGCGGCCGCTCTGCTGCGGTGCAACATAAATCGGCGCCGATCCAGTTCCTCGGCGGCAACATCGAGACCGCGCACGTGGGCGCCGGCATTTCGCCGCAGGCGCACGGCGCGGGCGGCGCGGCGCCGACGGTGGCGCAGGAGCTGGCGGTGCGCGACAAGGCCGGCGGCCGCCCGGGCCAGGACAAACCCGTCGAGCGCGACGCCAACCACAACAACAAGCGCAAGGTCGAGTTCGAGGCCGCGCTATCGAACGCGCTGCTACAAAGCCCGCAGACCTACTCGGGCGCGATCTTCAACGTCTCGCACAAGATCCTCAACTACATCGACACCAAGGTCGCCGCCCAGGTGGACGAAGCCGGCCGCATGGCCGCCGCCGACTCGGAGCTCAACGCGCTGAAAGGCGACGATCCCTACTTCGGTCGCGTCGTCGCGGCAGCCGGCAAGACGTTCGCGCAGACGATCCGCCAGGTGCTCGCCGGCGGCGGTACCGTGCCGAATCACCTCATGGCCCACTCGATGTTCCTGGTGAACATCTACTCCAACGACTTCAAGACCGGCGTCGCGCAAAAGCTCGTGAAGGTCGCGAAGAGCCCGAAGTACCTCAAAGAGAAAGGCGGCAAGGACGCGCCCGCGGCGACGCAGGTCAAGCTCGGCGGCGGCCAGTCGGTGACGCCGTTCGCCTCGGAAAAAGAGCGAGGACGGATCGCGCCGGGCAAACCTGGCTCGCCCTATCAGGGTTCGTCGGAGGAAAACGCCAGCGCGCAAGTGCCGCGCACCAATCAGGCGTCGGGGCTCACGCCGCGTCCTGCCGAGCACGGACCGGGCGGCGGCGCCCCGGGCAAGCCGAAGGACGATCAGCCGACGCCGATCTCCGGCGGCGCTCATCCGGCGCCGGGCGCGGACCAGTCGCACGAACGCGGCGCCGATCGCTGGACCGCCGACGAGGAGAACGCGTTCGTGCAGGACGCGCGCATCGTGCTCGACATGCCGCTGTCGGGCGCGGGCGCGTCCGGCTCGACGTCGGAGCTGCTCAATTGCGCGATCATCCTCGGTACGCCCGTCGGGCCGCCGCTCATGGACTACGCGCTCGGCGTCATGGCGTACCTCGGCGGCGCGGGCGCGCACTCGTTCCACGAGATCATGTCGATCGCGGCGGCGGCCGGATTGCCGTACGTGCCCGGACAGTACAAGAGCATGTTCACGCCCGCGTTCATGGCGTCCCCCGCGTATCAAGCGCTGCACAAACAATTCGCCGACGTAATCGACGCGCCGCCGATCACCGCCGCGCCGCCCGCCGTCGCCGACGCCCACGCGGGCGGAGGCGCCGCGGCTCCGCCGCCGAAAAAAACGTAAGTGAGCAGCGATCCGACCTGCCTCGACGGAGGCTATATCGGCGGCACGAAGGTTCCGCTGCCTGACGATCCGCGCGCGCACTATGAAGTCTCGAACCAACCGGTCGCGTGCAATCGACTGTATTGCCCCGAGTGTCGCGTCTTCGTGCGCGCCTTCTCGGGCTATCGGCGCAAGTACCCGCCGAATCGTGGC
>DASREC010000192.1:0-7997 GCA_035652295.1 Polyangia bacterium | reverse complement strand
ACCGACATCGGCGCGGCGATCGCGCAGATCTCGTCGGTGACGAGCACCATCCTGCGCATCACGCCGCCGGGCATGACGCCGCCGAACGTGATCCAGTTCAACGCCTCGAACGTGCCGGTCGCGCAGATCACCGCCTCGAGCGAGACGCTGCCCGAGGAGAAGATCTTCGACTACTCGCTCAACTTCGTGCGCGTGAAGCTGTTCACCATCCCGGGGCTGTCGTCGCCGGCGCCGTTCGGCGGCAAGAGCCGGCAGGTGAACCTCGACATCGATCCGCGGCAGCTCGCGTCCAAGGGGCTGTCGCCCGCCGACGTGGTGGCGGCGCTGCAGGCGTCGAACGTGATCGTCCCGGCCGGCACCGCGCGCATCGCCGACCGCGAATACAACGTGGTGATGAACTCCAGCCCGTCGGTGGTGGAGCAGTTCCAGGCGATCCCGATCAAGGTCGTCGGCGGCGTGCCGGTGCTGATCGGCGACGTGGCGCACGTCAGCGACGGCTTCGCCGACCAGACCAACATCGTGCACGTCGACGGCAAGCGCGCCATCTACATGGCCATCCTCAAGCACTCGGACGCGTCGACGCTGGCGGTGGTCGACGCCGCGCGCGAGGCGCTGCCGGCGATCAAGGCGGTGGCGCCCGACGGCTTCGAGACGCGCATCGACTTCGACCAGTCGCTGTTCGTGCGCGGCGCCATCAAGAGCGTCTTGCGCGAGGCGGTCGTCTCGTCGGTGCTGGTGTCGCTGATGATCCTGATGTTCCTCGGAAGCTGGCGCTCGATGGCGATCGTCTGCACGTCGATCCCGCTGGCGATCTTCTCGGCGATCATCGGGCTCAAGCTGACCGGCCACTCGATCAACATCATGACGCTCGGCGGCCTCGCGCTGGCGATCGGCATGCTGGTCGACGACGCGACCGTCGAGGTGGAGAACATCCACCGCAACCGCCACCTCGGTAAGCCGCTGACGGTGGCGATCCTCGACGGCGCGTCGCAGATCGCGACGCCGGCGATCGTGGCCACGCTGGCCATCTGCATCGTCTTCTTCCCGGTGGTGCTGCTCTTCGGCCCGGCGAAATTTTTGTTCGTGCCGCTGGCGCTCGCGGTCGTGCTGGCGATGCTGGCGTCGTACCTGCTGTCGCGCACGCTGGTGCCGACGCTGGCGCGCATGCTGATGGCGTCCGAGCGCCACGACGGCGGCAAGGGCGGCGGCGCGTGGGCGCGCTTCGCGTGGCGCTTCAACTCGGCGCGCGACCGCGGCTTCGAGCGCTTTCAAAACGCCTACGGCCGCGTGCTGGCCGTGCTGCTCGAGCACCGGCGCTTCACCGTCGGCGTGGCGGCGGTGATCGCCGCGGCGTCGATCGCGCTCGGCGCGTTCGTCGGCACCGACTTCTTCCCCACCGTCGACGCCGGCCTGATGAAGCTGCACTTCCGCGCGCCGTCGGGCACGCGCATCGAGCGCACCGAGGAGCTGGTGGCCGAGGTGGAGAAGCGCATCCGCGCCATCGTGCCGGCGAACGAGCTCGAGACCATCAACGACATGATCGGCGTGCCGATCAACTACAACCTCGCGTTCATTCAAACCGACAACTTCAGCGCGATGGACGCCGAGATCCTGATCGCGCTCAAAGAGGATCACCACCCGACGGCCGGCTACATGCGGCGCATCCGCGAGGTGCTCGAGCGCGACTTCCCCGGCTCGCAGTCCTATTTTCAGCCGGCCGACATCGTGAGCCAGGTGCTCAACTTCGGGCTGTCGGCGCCGATCGACATCCAGGTCGAGTATCCGAACCTGGAACAGTCGTTCAAAATCGCGCGCGCGATCCGCGACGGCGTGCGCGCGGTGCCGGGCACCGCCGACGTGCACGTGATGCAGGTGCTCGACTATCCGACGCTCAAGCTCGACGTCGATCGGCAGCGCGCGGCGCAGCTCGGCCTCTCGCAGCGCGACGTGGCCAACGACGTCTTGATCTCGCTGTCGTCGAGCTCGCTGGTGGCGCCGTCGTATTTCTTGAACCCGGCGAACAACGTCAACTACACGGTGGTGGTCAAGACGCCGCTCGCCAGCATCAAGTCGGTGCCGATGCTGCTCGGCACGCCGCTCACGCCGCCGTCGGCGCAGGCGCTGCTCCAGCCATCGGGGGGCGCGGCCACCACCGCGCTGCCCGAGGCGCCGGCGCAGACGCTGTCGAACGTCGCCGAGATCTCGCCGCAGGTGGTGCCCAACCAGCTCAGCCACTACACGGTGCAGCGCGTGCTCGACGTGACCGCGTCGATCGACGGGCGCGATCTCGGCTCGGTGTCGCGCGACATCGAAAAGAAGATCGCCGCGCTCGGCCCGCTGCCCAAGGGAATGAAGATCAACGTGCGCGGGCAGAACGAGGTCATGAAGCAGTCGTTCCGCAGCCTCGGCATCGGGCTGGTGCTGGCGATCCTGCTGGTCTACTGCTTGATGGTGGTGCTGTTCCAGTCGTGGCTCGATCCGTTCATCATCATGATCGCGGTGCCGGGCGCGCTGGTCGGCATCATGTGGATGCTGGCGGCAACGGGCACGACCATCAACGTCGAGTCGCTGATGGGATCGATCATGGCGGTGGGCATCGCGGTGTCGAACTCGATCCTGCTGGTGAACTTCGCCAACGACGTGCGCGTGGAGAAAAATTTGTCGGCGACCGAAGCGGCGCTCGAGGCGGGCAAGACGCGGCTCAGGCCGGTGCTGATGACGGCGCTGGCGATGATCATCGGCATGATCCCGATGGCGCTGGCGCTCGGCGAGGCGGGCGAGCAGAACGCGCCGCTCGGACGCGCGGTGATCGGCGGGCTCCTGATGGCGACGTTCGTGACGCTGTTCGTGGTCCCGGTGGTCTATTCGCTCTTGCGCTCGAAGCTGCCGACGCTGCACCTGCTCGAGGAGCGGTTCCAGCGCGAGAAGGCGGGCGCGGAGCCGGAGGGGGCGAATCATGAGTGACGGACAGCGGCGCACGGCGCTCTACGTCGCGGGGCTGGCCGCGGTGCTGGCGGCGATCGGCGGCGTGGTGATGTTCGCCAACGCGCGCGGCTCGGCGGCGGAGAAGGAGTCGCAGGCGCGCGAGGCGCAGGTCAAGGCCGGGCCGCGCGTGCGCGTGGTCGCGGCGGCGCCTGCGCGCACCGAGCGGCGCATCGAGCTGCAGGGCGAGGCGCGGCCGTTCGCGTCGGTCACGCTCTACGCCAAGCTGAGCGGCTATCTGAAGGAGATCCGCGTCGACAAGGGCGACCGCGTGCAAGCGGGGCAGGTGCTGGCGGTGATCGAATCGCCCGAGCTCGATCGGCAGTACGACGCCGCGGTCGCCGACGCGGCGTACAAGCGCGCGAATGCGAAGCGCGCCGCCGCGCTGGCGACGCCCGGTGTGGTCTCGGCGCGCGAAGCCGAGCTGACGTCGAGCCAGGCGCTGATGGCCGACGCGCAGGTGGCGGCGCTCGCGACGCAGAAGTCGTACGAGACTTTGCGCGCGCCGTTCACCGGCACCGTGATCGCGCGCTTCGCCGATCCGGGCGCGCTGGTGCAGAACGCCACCAACGCGCAGACCAGCGCGCTGCCGGTGGTGACCATCTCGCAGGGCGAGCGGCTGCGCGTCTACGTCTACGTCGATCAGCGCGACGCGTTCTACGTGCACAAGGGCGACGGCGCCGAGGTGACCACGCCCGATCGGCCGGGTTTGCCGATCAAGGGCACGGTGACGCGCCTCGCGAGCGAGCTCGATCCGAAGACGCGCACCATGCTGGTCGAGATCGATCTCGACAACCGCGACGGGCGCATCGTGCCGGGGAGCTTCGTGCTGGTGGCGCTGGTGATCGCCACGCCGCCGTCGGTGGAGGTGCCGGTCGAGGCGCTGGTGCTGCGCGGCAAGCAGCCGTTCGTGGCGGTGGTGTCGGCGGAGCAGCGCGTGACCTACAAGCCGGTGGTGCTGGTGGGCGACGACGGGGCGAGCGCGCGGGTGGCGAAGGGGTTGGCGGCGGGCGAGCGGGTGGCGCTCAATCTGGGAGAGAACGTCGTCGACGGCGATCTGGTGCAGCCGGTCGAGCCGGCCAATCATGCGCCGAAATAGCGCGCGGCTCGCGTCGCGGTTCGCAGTCGTCGCGCTGCCGCTCGCGATCGTCGCGCTCGCCTCGCGCGCGCGCGCCGAGACCGACGCGCCGCCGGCGCGCACGATGAGCTTCGACGCGGCGGTGCAGCACGCGCTCGCGCGCAACCCGACCGCGCTCGTGGCCGTCGAGGAGATGCGCCGCGCCGAGGCGCTGGTGCACGAGATCCGCGCCGCGTCGCTGCCGACGCTCACCGGCAACGCGTCGTACACGCGCCTCGACAACCCGCGCGTGCTCGGCACCACCTTGATCGCGGGACAGGATCAAGTGGCCGCCAGCGTGACGCTGCTGGTGCCGCTGGTGGCGCCGCGCGCGTGGGTGCAGTGGTCGCACGCGCGCGACAACGTCGACGTCTCGCGCCTCAACGCCGTCGAGACGCGGCGCCAGCTCGCCATCACCGTCGCGCGCACGTATCTGTCGGAGCTGGCGCAGCACCGCGTGATCGAGGTGACCGAGCGGGCGCGCGAGGCGGCGCGCGCGCACCTCGACTACGCGCACGCGCGCTTCGCCGGCGGCTACGGCACGCGCGTCGACGAGGTGCGCGCCGCGCAGGAGCTGGCGTCGGTGGCGGCGCAGGTCGAGTCGGCCTACGCGCAGCTCACGCGGCTCGGCGAAGCGCTCGGCGTCCTGCTCGGGCTCGACGGCAGCATCGACGTCGAGCGCGACGTGGCGCTGCCCGAGGTGCCGCCGCCCGCCGACGCGGCGAAAGAGGCGCGCTCCGAACGCTCCGACATCCGCGCGTTCGAGCTGCGCCTCACCGCCGCCAGGCACGTGCGGCGCGACGACTGGGCCGACTACGTGCCGTCGCTGTTCGCCAGCTTTCAGCCGTTCGTGTCGTCCCCGGCGACCACCAGCGTGCCGTCGTCCGGCTGGCAGTTTCAGCTGCTGTTGTCGGTGCCGCTCTACGACGGCGGCTTGCGCTACGGCCTCGCGCGCGAACGCACGTCGCTCGAGAACGAGGCGCGGCTCGGCCTCGAGGGCGGCTTGCGCCAGGCGCAATCGGACGTGCGCGTCGCGTACGAAGAGGTCAAGCGCGCCGGCGCCGCGCTCACCGCCGCGCGCGAGGCGGCGCGGCTGGCGCGCGACGGGCTCGAGCTCACCAGCCTCGCGTACCGCGAAGGCGCGTCGACCAACATCGAGGTCATCGACGCCGAGCGCAGCGCGCGCGACGCCGACACCGCGGTCGCCGTCGCCGAGGACGCCAACCGCCAGAGCCTGCTCGACGTGCTGATCGCGAGCGGCCGCTTCCCGCCCAAGTAGAAGTCGTGTCAGCCGAACAGCGGGCGCGGCACGGTTCGCGCGAGGATCAAGATCGGCGCCGCCACGTCGATCGCGTTATAGGCGACGAACAGCCCGAAGTTCGTCGACGGCGGATCGCCCCACGCGTTGCGCGCGAGCAGCGCGCCCATCATGAGCGCGACGATCGCGCCCATCGCGATCGCCGGCGCGCGGATCGCGTCGCGACGCGTCCACAGCGCGTACACCAGCAGCACCATGAACGGCGCGAAGCACACGAAATAAAAACCCGTCATGAAGCGAATCGGCAGCCCGAGCGCCGACGACGCCGGATCGATGCCGCTACTAATGTAGTCGCGCAGGTCGACGTGCAGCGCCGCGCGCATCCGGCAGTTGAGCGCGCACAGCCGCGACGCGCACGCCGCCGCGCACCCGTCGAGCGCGAGCGGATACTTGAACGCCATCGCCACGTCGACGGTGTACGCCACCACCACGCGATAGAGCGCGATCACCGTCAGCGCGACGTCGATCGCGAGCTTCCAGCGCGCCGGCCGGCTCACGGGTGAATCACGACCGTCGCCGGGCTCGCCGGCGGCGGCGTGTCGATCACCAGCTCGTCGCCTTGCGCGTGCCAGCGGCAGCCGCCGCAGTCGACCTGGTACGCGTTCGGGTAGCTGCGGTGCGGGACCACGATCTCCGTCGGCAGCGCGAGCGAGCGGTCGGGCGCGTACGCGAACGTGAACGTCGACGACGCCGCATCGAACGCATACGAGATCGGATCGCCCGCGACGCGCTCGGGATACGGCCGCACCAGCACGTCGGTGAGCGCGGTCTTCTCTGTGCCGTCGGCCGCGAGCAGCGAGTAGCCGTCGCCCTTGTCGTACGCCCAGTACATCGTGCCGCCCGCCGCCTGCCCCGCGGCGTCGTACTGCGCGGTCATGTACTCGGCGATCCCCGGCGCCGAGGGCGAGCCGCCGTATTCGCCGATCCACAATCCCGCGTGCAGCGCGTGCGCCTCGACGGCGAGCGCGGCCACGTTGTCGAGGATCTGCTGGCGGTGCGACGGATCGAACCCGCCGCCGCCCTCGGCCGCCTGGTCGTACGAGTGCGGCGCGTACATGACGTCGGGAAACGGAAACGCGGTCAGCCCGGTGGCGACGCCCGTGTTGCGGCTCGAGCTCGGCTCGAGGAACGCCACCCAGCCCGGCGCCGCCGCGCGCACGGCCGCGACGACTTTTTCATAGAGCGGCGTCAAGCGATCCTGCTCGAAGTCGAAGATCGAGTACGAGCCCCACGCCGGCTCGTTGAGCGCGTCGAAGCCGATCACCGCCGGCTCGGCGCCGAGCCGCTCGGCGACGTGGCGCCACGCCGCGACGAAGTGCTGCTGAAGCTCGGCGCGCGTATAGAAATCGTCGACGCAGGCGACCACGTTCGCATCGAGCGCGTTGACGAACCACGGCGTCTTCGGCATGAACGCGGCGTAGCGCGAGGCGTCGCAGGTCCAGCGCGGCGCGCCGTCGAAGCCGAACCCCTCGCCGTAGATGTCCTCGTGCATGTCGAGCACCACCGACAGCCCCGCGGTCTGCGCCCAGCCGAGCCGCTCGGCCACACCGTCGAGGTACGCGTCGTCATAGCGCCCCTCGTCCGGCTCGACCGCCGACCAGGTCATGAGAAAGCGCACCGCGTTCATCCCCCAATCGCCGCGCACGCGCTGGTAATCGGCGAGCTGCTTGTCGTCGAGATAGGGCGCGTTCTTCTGCGCGCCCGAGATGTTCACGCCGCGCAAGATGACCGCGCGCCCGTCGGGAGCGCGAAGAAAATCGCCCCGCACGTGCCAGCCGGGCGCCGACTTGCCGCAACCGCCCGCGATCAACACGACGCAAACCAACGCGCGCATTTCCCCGCCAGCGTATCACACGCCGTCGGCGACTCATCGTTCACGATTCGAGCACTGCGCCAGGAGCCAGGTCCGCGGCGCCACGAGCGGCCCCTCCGCCGACGCAAACGGATCCCGCCAATCCGCCGCGTAAAGCCCCGGCGCATGATGTTGCCGATTGTGAACCACATAGTGCAGCGCCCGCTTCGTCTGCGTCGGCGTTCTCAAAACCACCGCGTGATAACGATCGGCAAACACCTTCCCGCGTCTTTGCATCAATCGATTGATCGCTATCGCCATTCTCACATTCAATCCCTGCATTCCGCGCGAAAGCTCTCTAGTCCCTTCAGCCTCGACGAGAAAATGAACGTGATTGCCCTGCACTGAGAAGTGCACGACGCGAAATCCAACGCGTGCACTGGCCGCACTGAACGCCTTCTTTAGTGCACTAAAGCAACTCTTACTCCTCAGTCCACTGACGCGCATTCTGACGGTCACGTGTACTGGGAATCGTCGTTTGAGCACTGGTCGTGTCTTATGCGAAACACGCGGTCGCGCACCCTGCAGTTTGCGGCCCGCCCCTCGACGTTTTCCGCCCCACGTGCGCAACGCCAAATCGAGTTGTCTGTCTTGATTAGGCACTGTTCAAACGTAATATCTCAATGCCTCTTTGCAATGTTCTTTGATTATTTTCTTAATCTTTTTTATATCGAATACGGCGCACTCAGGCGGCGGGGGTTTGCCTGTGGGCAGGCGCTCAGTGAGTT